>NZ_MKWH01000061.1:0-52584 GCF_001899705.1 Sphingobacterium sp. 40-24
ACGAAGCCAAGTTACAGAGTATTGTAATGGGCGGTACTGCTCAACTCAAATCACAGAAAGCATTTGAACTGTGTACCTCTTTTCAGAAAGTCGGTGAAGAGGTTTTTCAACTTAATTAATTACACCACAGGCTACCGCCTTGCAAACGGTGGTAGCCTTATATTATTAAACATGAAAGTAACGGATTTGAACGGATGCTCTATCGAAGTCACTGACCTTGATGAAGCCATAAAGATTAGCAAACGGTACACTGGTTACAGACACGAGGACGAAAGTTTCTCCGAGTTCGACAAAAGACAGAACGCTTATTGGACAGATATGTACAATAAACTGACAGCAAAGAAAAAACGATTAGAGGACAAACAAAAAAATTAGAACGATGAATACAAATTTTTTCAATCAGATACAGCAGTTGGACTTTACAGGAGTATTGCAACTGAACATTTCAAAGGGAACAGAAACCAAGCTAATAGTATCGGTTATGCTTAACAATGATGAGTGCGGAGATAACGCCAAAAACCTTATTCCACCCCTTACATTCAATGCTACCGCACAGGAGTTTGACGAGGGATTTTTTGAGCAGATAACCGCACCAGTACAAACCGTTTCGGGCATGATGGTAGATATGGAAAAGTTTCTAAAACAAATGGAGGAAGTCAAAAAGCAATCGGCAATGGAAAAGGAAAAAGCCGATAAGGAGAAGAAAGAAAAAGAAGCCAGGGACAAGAAGTATAAAGAAGCTATGGCAAAGGCTGACGAATTGGAAAAAGAGGGCAAATTCCGTGAAGCGTGGATGAAAGTGCCGAACCCTGCCGATTTTCCCGACTATGCCGATGCCATACGCAAACGCAAAACTTCACTATCGGACAAATTTGCCACACCGAGCCTTTTCGGTGCAACAGAAGAAACAACACCCGAACCGATACAATCGACTGTAGTTACAGAGGATTACCCCATTGATGAAGCAGGTGAAGAAGAATAAAAGTGTTAACCAAAAAATTAAATGTTATGTTATTAGCAACGCAATTACAACGAGTTTTCATATTAAATAACAAGGGGCAGGAAATTAAACTGAACGACCCCGAACCGCAATGGAGTGTACAGGCAGTAATGAATTTTTATTCCAATACATACCCCATTCTGACCACCGCAAAAGTATCAGCACCACAAATCAAAGACGATACCGTACAGTACCGCTTTGAAAGTGCTATGGGAACAAAAGGTTAAACCAAAACAGTAAAACAATGACTTATGCAACGACATACCGTATCGGGAACATTCCAAATGCCCCAAGAACCCAAGCAAAAGCAATTACATCGTCAGTTGAGCGAGTTCGCAAACTGGATGCAACGACCGAAAGACGCAAACGAAATCCAAAAGGACAAACAAAAGTCTGTACCAGTAACTATGTTGCCAATGGTTTTCTAAGAACTTCGTTTCTCCCAAGACTGGAAGAAACGGAAACTGTACAGGCTTGCAGGGATAATATCAAAATGGAAAGGGATTTTTATCGTTCCCTTTCTCAATTAGCAGAGCATTACGGTATCATTCCGAAACCAACGCAGGCTTTAGGATATCCGTACAATATCGCATTGGCTTTAAAAGATATAGAAGAACAGTTAAAACTTAAAGTAAGCGATTGGGAAGAAATCAAACTGATACAGGATAGTAAGAAAGTGTTTTTTACAAGTGAGGAAAGATATAATACAGGTGCAACGCTGTATTATATTCCTGTAGTACCCTTATTTCGTTGGTTGAAAGACCCAAAGCGAAAACATACCGCTCAACTGCTTATATCGGTTTGTAGTTATCTGTACCACATTGCCGACATTCCCTATTACAGACAGGAAAGCAGTTATCTGTACTGGATGTATGAGATGCATAAAGATTGGGTAACAGAGGACGATTATGGAGAAGACACAGAAACCTATCTTAGTGAATTTGCACAAGCGGAATGGATTGGCGACCGTATGGAACAGAAGATATATAACGAAGCCAATTTAAGGCTCTTTAAAGACCGTTTAAACCGCTTTAAACCAAAAGATAAGATTGATGCTGATTGCTATAAAGTAGCACAGGAAGCCTATGCAATTTATGAGCAGTACCCCAATGCAACCGTCTTCCGCAATGCCCGACCAAATGGCGAAGCCAACGAAGAAGATATGGAAAACATTATATCTATGGAGAAATATGTTTCCTTCTGTGCAGATGGTACAGGGTGGCTAATGGATAATGTAGTAGAATCTGTAAATAACGAATTACAGGAATACGGACAGATGGAAGAACCGATTATTATCAAACGGTTTGACGGAAGCGATATAACCGCCAATACATTGGAGTTTGAAAACCGTTTGTTACCGATGATAAACGAACTGACCTACATTTTAAATAATTTTTAAAAACAAAACTATGAACGATATAACACAGGATTTCGGAATGCTGTACTATCCAAAATCAGCATTGGTATTTTATCAGACTACTGGAAAGGGTAACGATACTTATGTAGAGCATTTTGATATGGATAAAAACGGTATGCCCATTAATGCACACCCTTTGACCGTAAAAGAAGCGAACCAATTGGCAAAGGCTTTGAAGACCGCCAAAGAGGAAAAAGAACCGCTATTGAAACCGCAGGGAGTATTGAGCAATCAGGTTTTATACTTTGAGCCGACAGGAAACAAAGTGGTTTGGTTTACCAAAGCCACACAAAGGGAAATGTATTTTATTGAAAGTCTGGGAATACCCAAAGGCAAAGCCAATGTACCGCCTATGCTGTGGGTAGCGAACCGAAGCGGTTTAGCCGTTTTCGCTTTAATAAATGGCAGAAGACCTACGATAAAAACAAAGCTTTACAACGCTCCTTTTTTTAATGTGTACGAGGACGGCAATGTATGTATGGGTACAGTAGATGTACGCATAAAGAAAACCGCTTCATTGGAAGAATTTACAAACAAATGGGAAGGCTTTTTCTTTAACAGTTATTTCAGTCATTTAATGCACGGTCATAACCCGATAAAAGGAAATTGCGTAAGCCTTTGGGAAAATTTAATTGCCACAGGCGAAGCTTTTCCAATGGAAGTATTGACAAAAAGTAATCTAACCTTAAAAGACATATTGCGATGAATACCGAAAAAATAAAAGTCCATTTTACGGACAATAGTTTAATAAATGCAACCAATCCTATATCGGTAAACCTTATCGGTGCAGGTGGTACAGGCTCAAAGGTTTTGACCGCCTTAATGGAAATGAACCATAGTTTGATTGCGTTAGGTCACGCAGGATTGTCCGTTCGCCTTTGGGATGATGATGTTATTACGGAAGCTAATTTGGGCAGACAGCGTTTTGCAGAATGCGAAGTAGGATTGTATAAATCTGCTGCTCTAATCAACCGAGCCAACCGCTTTTCAGGTACAAATTGGAAAGCCGAAACGCAGAAGTTTGAAAAGGACAGTTTGGGCAAACTTCCCGAAAACGCACAGGCTACTATCTTTATTACCTGTGTAGATAGTGTAAAGGCAAGATTTGGTATTGCTGAAATATTAAAAGCACTGGATAACGGAAAATATTATCATCATAAACCAAAATACTGGTTGGATTATGGTAACAGCCAATATACAGGACAAGTATTGTTATCAACTATTGGAGATATAAAACAACCCAATTCCGATATATATGAAACGGTAGCTAATCTGCCAATGGTTACAGATGAATTTGGTGCTTTGTTAAAGCAGTCCGAACAGCAAGACGATACACCAAGTTGCAGTTTAGCTGAAGCATTGGAAAAACAGGATTTATATATCAATTCGTCATTGGCTCAAATGGGTAGTTCTTTGTTATGGGGTTTATTTCGTAATGGATTGACCGAATACAGAGGTTTTTTTCTCAATCTGAAAGATTTTAGGTCACAGCCTATTCCAGTCGCCCGATAGCCAAAATCGGGCCGCAAAAAGACACTCCCTCCGATGGTCGGGGCAGTCTTTTTGCATTTAAGCGGTACAACCCCTTTGCCAAAATGTAAGGCTACGCACCGTCCTCACTTCACATTTTATCAAACAGGTTGCGATCTGTTTTTGAAGGGATATTCCAGTATCCCTTTCGTTGTTTTAGCGAACTTCTTTTCTTTCCACATCTGCGACCAAAGAAAAGAAGCAAAAGAACGCCGCTTGGTTATTATTGGTTTTTACCTTAACGATTCCTAGTGATATTTTTATTTGAGTAAATTTGCTAGTAAATACAATGTATGAATAACTGGCTATAAAGAATGCTCATTGCGTTCGCTTTAGAGTTAAGCATAATCTTAACAGTGACCGTACCAATCTGAACCGTTAGAAAAATGGACGACAATATCCCTTTTGTTATTTTTACAGTTTAGTTTAAGCAGTGTCTGTTAGGCAACTTTAATTTATATTTTTGTAATAAAAGGATATTTAATAGATAATTTACATTGAATGGAAAAATTGATTATAGCATTAACCGAATTAGAAAAGTTAAAATATGTTGAACGTGGTACCAATGTAAAGGGAAGAAAAGAAAGTACAGCAGAACACTCTTGGAGTTGTTTGCTGATTGCGGATATTCTAATCGATTATGTTGAAGAACCATTAAACAGATTAAAAGTTATTGAGTATTTAATTTACCATGATATTGTTGAAGTTTATGCAGGAGATGCCAAATTCAATAATCCAGAGGAAATGAAACTCAAACATCAAAAAGAAGAACAAGCATTAGAAAAAATCAAAACACTTATTCCTAATAAATTAAGATTTGAAAAAATTGTCAGTGAATATGAAAAAAGAGCCACACGAGAAGCTGAATTTGCTAAAGCTGTTGACTGTTTAGACGCCTGTATTAGAAATATTAATGATGATACTAAATCTAATAATGATGGATTTACAGAAGTCTTAATAAGAAATAAATATTTGCCACATGTGTCAAAGTTTGACATTACAAAAGAATTATTTGAGCATTTAATACACCGACTGCAAGTATTAAATAAATTATAATTACTATATTTTGTTTGATAAAGATGCAAATCAAATTTTCTTTTGCCTTGTAAATACTTTTTTTCTTTCCACATCTGCGACCAAAGAAAAGAAGCAAAAGAAAGTCGCTTGGCTATTATTGGTTTTTACCTTAACGATTCCTAAGGATATTTTTATTTGAGTAAATTTGCAAGTGAAAACAATGTATTGATAGCTGACTATAAAAAATGCGCTTTGCTTTAATAGATAATAATCGGACAGAAGCTCAACCGAAACTTAACGGATTGTGTTGTTGTTGTTCGAAGCCAGTTATTGCAAAATGTGGTACACGAAAAATATGGCATTGGGCACATAAAAGCAAAACGGATTGTGACAATTGGTGGGAACCAGAAACAGAGTGGCACCGAACTTGGAAAAACAATTATCCATCCGATTGGCAAGAAATATCTTTGTTTGATAATGGAACAAAAGAAAAACATATTGCTGATGTTCGTACCGCTCATAGCCTCGTAATAGAGTTTCAACATTCGAACATTAATCCTCAAGAGCGAACTGCACGAGAACAGTTTTATAAAAACATGGTTTGGATAGTGGATGGCACGCGACTAAAAAGAGATTATCCTCGTTTTTTAAAGGAATGGAAAAGAGACGGAATTAGTGAAGTGCATCAAACTGAAAAGTCGGGGATTTTTGAGGTTTGTTTTCCAGAGTTTTGTTTTCCAGAAGCTTGGCTTAAAAGTTCTGTACCTGTAATCTTTGATTTTCGAGGAAACAGTTCAATAGATGATACAGAAGATTTACGAAATAATCTTTACTGTTTATTTCCACAGGTTGGTAGACATGCAAAAGTTGCAGAAATCTCACGTAAAGCTTTTTTGAATACAACCACAAATGGTGAATGGACTTTGAGAGTTCAGGAATTCATAAATGAATTTAGAAAGCAAGACCAAATAAAAGAAAGAGAAAATCGACAAACATTGTACTCATCAAATAGAGGAATATATTCATGGAGAGGAATTCCAATTATTGGATATAGAAAGCGTAGACGAAGATTATAAGCATTCCAGCTACTAACATGCAATTTGGCAAAAGAGCAAAGTTAAGAGCAATTTAAACGATTCGGCTCCCTATTTCGAAAAAACCACTTGCTTTTTGTTTTTCTTTTTTTAATTCAAGATTCATGAATCATGATTCATGATTTTTATCCGTAAAAACCATTTTCGGTTCCTCTTTTTTGTATTTTAGCAAAAACGAAAAATGGTTCTGCTAACGCAAGTGCAAAATTGAACGTTCGATCTTATAAAGTTCACTCTTTTGCAAGGCTATGGCTAGTTCCCTTCAATACTATTTTTAACGATATGCCCAAAAATTATACATTTGAAATTAGAGAAACTTTTGGAAAGAAATATTTAAAAGTATTTCTAAAAGATGGAATTGATCCTGAAAATATTGCTAATCATTTACAACAATTAGCCTCAGTACATAAGTCAAATGTTACGAAGCAAAAAAGTGGTAATATTGACTTAACAATATATCCATCAAAATTATACGAAATAGAAGAAACACAAGATGAAGTCGCTCTAACACTTGAAAACTATTTTAATGGTTCTCCTGTTGATCCGCAATTCGTTGACCAAACCGTTACTGGCGTCAGTGAAAAAGCATTTTACCAAGTTATTGATTATATGAATATTCTCGGTAAAAATTTAGAAGGTTTCAAATCTCTTAATGTTCGTTTTGATGAAGAAAGATACAGAGATTACTTTATTCCTTTCTTAAACTCTATTTCAAAGAATCATTCTGCTAAAGGTGAAGTTTTTAATAGAAACGGAAAAACAGATATTTTAATGTTCGACAATAATGGGAATAATCTTTTTATTGCAGAGTGTAAATTATGGAAAGGTGAAAAGTACCTAATTGATGGGTTAAATCAGTTACTATCAAATTATGTGAATTGGAGAGATGAAAAAGTTGCTTTGGTAATTTTCAATCGTGATACTAAGAATTTTACCGATGTAATAGAAAAATCGAGAAACGCAATATTAGCACATGAACTGTGTGAAGGTTTGGTTAATCAAAGAGCACAAACAAATTTCACTTTCTCGTTTAAAAATCCGGATGATCCAAATAAGAAAATATTGGTTGAGTTAGTGTTATTTAATTTTGCGTAAGTAATACAGATAACAGTGCTTTTTTAACCACCAATTCTCACAGTACGGGCTTTAGTATTAGTTATATTCGTCGAGTAATAAATCCAAAATATCATGCTGACATATAACGAAATTATCCAATTAAAAGACAAGTTGGAAAATAATGAAATCACATTAGAAATTGCAAAATCACAATACTGGATTGATTTCAAAGGTGGACAGCGATTGTGGCATTCTAAAGATTGGAGAGAAAGAAGAATTGAATTCATTAAAAATAATTGTGAGATATGTAATAGTACAGAAACATTAACACTTCAACATTTTTCTCATCCAACTAATTATTAAGAATATATTACAGAGATAATAAGAGCATATCCCAAGAATACATCGGTGCTAGTCCAGATGTGGAAAGAAGTAAATTCAGTAATCTACTGTGGGAATTTAAAATCTTGTTCAATTTTTCTACTTAATGCATTATTCCTTATTGTTTTTTTTTAAATTAGCCTAAGGCATTAAAATGCTATCTATGTTTCAGTTAAATTGATGCGTTAATAGCTTGTCGATCTTTTATTAGATTAAACCAAATTAACGTAAAAAATGCATTTAGCTTATATAAAGATTGAAAACTACAAAGGAATTGAGGTAATTGAAACCGAATTTGATCCAAAACTAAATATTATTATTGGTGAAAATGGATGCGGTAAATCAGCTGTTATTGATGCCATACGTTTACTATACAATATTGGAGAACCTATAAGGGAGTTATCAGTTTCATCCGATGATTTCCATCAAAAAGCAATCGACAATGATGGTCATAAAACACTTAATAAATCTACCCTAATAACCATTACTTATATTTTTAAAGGATTATCTACCGCTCAAAAAGGAGGGTTTTATGAATATATGGTAATTGATCCCAATAATATTGAGGAAGATTATGCTAAAATATCCATCTCTTATGAAGAAAAAGACGGAAAATATCCATATTTCACTTATAATACCGGAAATATTGATGGTCAAAAAGCAGACTATAAAACCTTCGAACTTTTTCAGCATTATTATTTAGGAGCTTTAAGGGATAGTACCAAGGATCTGTTGAGTACTAGAAATAATATTTTGGGCAAAGTTATAAGACGATTTGTAAAGAGAGAAAAGTCGGAATTGCAAATAGAACAGATAATAAAAGATGCAAATTCTCAGCTGTTAGAACGTGATGAAGTTAAAAATACGCGAGATGGTGTTAACACGAATCTCGAAAGTATTTTTAAGAGAGTTATTGACAATAAAATCGGCGTCAGAATTGAGGAAGCAAAAACAGAATATATAGTTAATGCAATCAAACCTTATCTTCCACATAATAGAGCTACTTTGATGGATGAGGGGTTTCATTTATGGCAAAATAGTTTAGGATTGAACAATCTAATCTATATAGCAGTTGTTCTAGGTGATATAAAAGAACAGATTAAGGATAATGGCCTACCTCATTTTGCACTTCTAATCGAAGAACCCGAATCTCACCTTCACCCACAATTACAGCTAAGCCTTTATAACTTTTTAAATAATGCAAATGCGACTGAAAACAGCCAGCTATTTATAACTACCCATTCACCAACGTTGACTTCAAAAGTACCCCTTAAAAATCTTATTTTATTAGATTGTGGTAAAGCAACAAAACTGGATAAACAATTTCAAAATAGAGAATCTGAAAAAATAATTGAAGATACTACTAAAAGCAAAGAATTGTTGGATACAGATTTTGAGAATAGAATGAAGAAACTTCAGAGGTACATTGACGTAACCAAATCTCAGCTTCTATTCGCAAAATCCATTTTATTCATTGAGGGAATATCAGAGGAACTTTTGATATCAGCATTTACTCTTTTAGAGGACTATAAACTTGAAGATTACCGGACGGAAATTGTAAACGTAAAAGGAACTTCATTTTATCCCTTCCTTTACCTTTTTAATCACTCAGATGTACTGAAACGAATAAACAAGCCTATTTCCATCATTACAGACGATGACAGGTTTACTGACTCAAAAAAATCTGATTATAGCTTTAAGAATTTGATAAATGATACCACCGTGCTAGATCTTTTAGATGATTGTATCCAAAAAGGTAACGCTGTATCAAGAATTAGGAATTTAAACTCTGTTAAAAACAAGGCTGAAAATATAAAGATTTTTGAGTCATTTAAAACTTTGGAATATGAAATAGCATCGCATAACGTAAACAATGACAGAAGTGCTTTTAAGGACAACTTTTTAGTGAAGTATCTTGACATGATAGTAAGTGATAAAATCAGCAATATAGTCACATACATGTCAACGTTTCCAGCAGATTTGATGTCTGAACAGGAAAAAAGAAAAGTTGCGATTCTCTTATGGAAAACGTTCCCTGACAAAGCTGAATTTGCACAGGATTTCTCAATTCATTTAATTGATAATTTGGAAGAGGCAAAAGCCTCATTTATAGTTCCGGTATATATATTGAACGCGTTAACTCATTTAAAAAATGGATTGTAATGTATTATGAAAATGAAGAAAGACTGGCTTACTTACAAGCTAGAGGAAAAGTTATTTTAAATGCCTGTCCTGGAAGCGGAAAAACAACTACTATCGCAAAGAAGATATTAAATTTAGAGAATTTAAAAGAAGTTGGAGGGCATTCGGGAGTAGCTTGTTTATCATTTACTAACTCTGCTAAAGATGAAATCAATGAAGCCTATAGGAAACTGGCGGGTAAATCACTTCAATTCCCTAATCATGTATCAACTATTGATAGTTTTATAAATAAGTATATTACTCTTCCATTTTATAACCTACTTAATCGAGACTTTAATAGACCAAAAATACTCGACCACACAACGATCTTAGATGATATGTGGAAGACCACTTATGTTAAAAATGGCAAAACACTTGAAGGCTTACTAAGACCACTTAATAATCCAGAATACAAGGCAAAGAATAATCGAAGTATTTATCATCTATATCCTCCCAGTGAAATTAGAATTGAGCCAAATGGATCTTTTTCTATTAATGGAAATCAACCATCATCTGATAAAGTTGAAAAAGTTAATTTTGACAACTACTGTAAACTCATCAAGAATGCTCAATTTCGAAAAGGATTAATTTCAACTGGAGATTCAGCATTTATAGCCCTTCACCTACTGAAAAATAATCCTAAAATTTGCAGATGGCTTAGTTTAAGATTTCCTTTTATTATTATAGACGAGGCTCAGGACAATTCACTAATGCAGCATGCCATATTTGAAGAATTAGTGAAGCAAGGCCTTAACAATATTGAACTGATAGGAGATCCTTACCAAAGCTTATATGAGTGGCGAGATGCAAAGCCTTCTGAATTTTTAAGAAAGTACGAAAATGACGCAACATGGAACTCTTACGACTTAACTGATAACCGACGATCACCTCAAAGTATAATTGATATATTTTCAAAAGTTCGTCGATCAGATGATTTAAAAATCAATAGCGTAGATTGTGAAAATATAACGGATTCGATTGTAATTTATAAATATTCAAACGTGAATCATCAATTAATTATTAAACATTATGATGACTCTTGTTCAATGAAAAAATACATCAGTAGCTGTATTGTTGTTCGAGGAAATTCGTTGAAAGACGCATTGTTAGGAGCAAAAACAGAACAGAGACCTTGGGGTATAGACTTGCCAAAACAAATTATATATGCTAAAAATCTTTACACAAGTGGTGATATTAAAAATGCAATAAAAGAAATCAGAACCATTTGTATACCCCTAATGCATTCTGATGAGGCTGATTATCATTTATTGAAAGAGATTGAGAAAGAAAAAAGTATAGATCCTTACTTTAATTCATTGATGATTACTATTTTAGATGAATTACCAGCTTTTAGTAAAACAATTCAAGATTGGACAGCTGCTACTCAGCAGTTTTTAAAAAGTAAATTAGGCCTTAGCCATGAAGTAGATTTTAATCTACGGAGTCGAAAATCGAAATATTTAGAAAAATCTACGCTTGCTGAAACTGTAAGCCAACATTTTAAAAAATCTTTTTCTACGTTCAATATCCCCATCACTACGATACACCAAGTAAAGGGACAAACTTTGGATTCTATTCTTGTTTTTTTCAACGAAAGGAAACATAAAGATAATATCACATTTGATAACATATCAAATATTGACAATGGCTTTCCTGATGAAACCAAAAGATTAATATATGTGGCATTATCTCGACCAAGACATCTATTAGCAATGGCTTTCCCACATTCAGTAACAGATAATGAACTCAAACAGAAGTTCGGCAACGAAATCAGGATAATAAAAGAAGAAGAGTTAAATCAGTTATAATCTACATACAATATATGACAGAATTTGAAGAGGGCGAATTTAGAGGCCCATTATTCAACCAGCTTGAAAAAGGTAGTAATCTATTATGGGAACCAGGACAGGTCTTTGAAAAAATAGTAGGCATTGATAGAGCCTCGCTATGTATTAACGATTATTTATGGAACTTACATGGATTTAGCTCTCCCCTAGGTGGTTTATCACTTCACAGAAGAAAGTTTAGATATATTTGGAATACATCAAAACCTAAAAAAATATTACCTGATTTCAATCTAAATCTCTTCATACAAGCAAAGCGTTCCGATTATTCATCGAGATCAAAAAAAGGTCTTAAACCGCACATTAAAGGAGCACACTGGTATTTTGAAATTACACCTCACCAACAGACTGCTCTAGAATTGTTAGAGAAGGAACTTGGTACGGATGCCTTAGTTATATATGCAGCTCCAGTATTCCACAAACAGCAAGATCTTTACAATCATACTTCTGGGCAGACTATTGTAGCAAATTCTACATTTCCAAAAGTATCCTTACTTAGAGGTCATAAAAAATGGTACTTTGACAGAGGTGGTATAAAAGGTGTAGCAAATCCTGAGTATGAAAGCTTTGATCAGGAGGATCTTTTATCACAAATTGAAGATATGAGAATACAGAAGGGACAATTTGTTTCTGAAGGAGCTTTGTCTAATCTGAGTAAATTGTCACGTGCTGTTAGGAATGTGGCCGAAATTCAATCTGGTAGTTTTCTCGCAACACAATTTGCATATGAAAATGAATTACTTGATGATTTCATCTACCAATATGATGTTGAAAACTATCGAGAAACTAAAGACTATTTGCAGGTAGAATTATTTTCTTTTTTATGGAAATTGAACTGGTTGACGTTTTAATAATAAGTTCCGTTTATGAAAAAAAATATAAATCTCAATAATCTAATAGGCATTCCTAAGATTTATATAGATAAGCTTGAAAAACATAAAAAAACCTTTTTAGACAACGAGTTCTTGGAGCATATCTTAGAAGGTAAAGAGATCAATCAGCTGGTAAAGGAAATCAATGAAGTTTGCCTTAAAGCGAGTATTTATGGTTTTCATTACACGAGAGCAATTCCAGAGCATATTATTGAACAGGGGCTTAGGTGTAGAACCGGCGAGGAGATAAGACAATGCTTTATCAATAATCACGGCAACTTACTTTCAAGTAATGAACTGGAAACTGTACTACAAGCTTGGAACAAGCACTTTGATTATAGACAAAAAGAGTCAAGAGATAATTATTTATTCTTTAATTTCACAACTTCTGCTCTTTACAATGGCGGTGCAGAACCATTGCTGGTGAATTTTGGAGGAGAACAAATTTATATGCCAATTTTCGAGATGGATTCTATTTCTGCTAAAATAAATAATTTAGGAATTCCCATGATTCTTAAATGCACACTAAACCCAAATAAGATAAATACATTCTATGAATATCCATGGGGCAAAATAGCTGTATCTACATTCCATGCACTATGTAATCCAAAAGCATGTAGATTAGATCAGGACGGTTACCAATCTATTAATGTGCAACCTACTGAAATTGAGATGTTTTATTATGATAGTTCCCAAGATTTTCGATTAATTTAAAGGAATTGAAAACATTTTTACCGTCTACACAGAATCAATAAGAGCCTTTTTTAAATCATCTATATCAGTACCAAGTAAGAAATAGCTTAAAAAACCAATATCAATTATATCTTTTGCGATTTTTTCATCATCAATATCACTATGTGCGATCAGTTGAATAGTTGGATAAAGGTTTCTTAATTTTTGAAGTTGCTTTAATATACTCTTATCATAAAAATCAAGATCAATAATACAGATCTCTGGTAATTTTTTGATCACTTCTAATTCAGATATTGCGTTTTCAATGTTTTCAGTTTGGAATAAAATTTCAAATTTTGCACTTAATAAATCAGTACATATTTTATCTATTATCGGACTTTTGTCATTGATAAATGCAATCGAAACTTTGTCTTGTTTTGTGTCAGTATCCATATCAAATTATTTATTCGATTAAGTAGAGTACTGCAAAAAAAAGAAAGTGCAGGCCACTACAACTTATCGATACTGAGGCACTGGTATACCCGACAACGAATAAGCGAGCGCCCACACCTATAGCGTGAGCGTTCCTACTTATTGTCTTGTCGTCTTAAAAATTACCAGTTTTCAGTACCAAGACTTAAAGCAAAAACACTTTAAGATTTTTATATTTTACTAAGCAAAGATAATAATGTTCACAATGTTATACAACTATCAAAATGCTTATTCAGCTTACAGATTATTATTTATTCATCACATAGTTTTGTTCCAATACGTTCGCAATATCCGATTGCTTAAAAATGATTTTGCCCCCAATCTGAACGAAGGGCAAAATTTTATCGTCCCGGTACTGTTGTAAAGTGCGTTTACTTATATGCAGTAACTTACACACGTCCTGTCCTGACAGGTATATTTCACCGTTCATTACTGGCCGGAAATTTTGCAGTATCAACTCTATATTTTCCCTAAGCTCTTCCAGTTTTTTTCTGTGGGATGCCAGTTCCATAGCATCATCAGTCAGTAGTTCCATGTCTTTCCTCTTTAATGCTTTTATTAAATTCCAGCAAAGCCTTTACATCTGACAGCTTGAAATAGTTCTTTCTGTTGAGTTTGGAATAAGGTAATAAACCTTTATCCTTATAAGTTTGCAATGACCTTTTAGTGATATTTAGCATCAAACATACTTCCTGATTATCCAGCCACTTTTCTTCTTTGAAAATGGATGCATATGCCTGACTTACCGTCTGAGTAAGTTCAAGCATATCATCTAACTCTTGAGTTAGACTTTTAAAAGCCGATTTTTGTATCGCGATTACTTCCATAACTGTTCTTCATTTTGCTGTGAACAGTGAATTTAATAAGGATAATTACTCTTATACTTTTGGAAGGTTTGTTTGGCTATGAGAGGTAGATTTTGGCTTATCGCTGTTGTATAGAAGTATTAGATTTTAATCTTTCAGATTTATCTTTATCTTTTTTTGACCCGTAGTATGTAAACAGAAATAAAATGCCGAATATGATAAGTACGATGCTTGCTAGTTTTCCTATACGTTCAATAAAAGAAATTACAACAGACTTTTCATAACTTGAGAATCCCTCTGCTCCTGTAGAGCTTCTTCTATAAAATTTGCGACGATTGATCCAGTAACGAAGACCAAGCCCAAAGACCAATGCTATTATACCTAAAACCAATGTTTCCATAATCAATCTATTTCAATATCATGAAGATAAATTTAGCAAATATTGATGAAACCATATACAAATTAACAGTAAATAAAAAACGACCTACCGAAAGGTAAGTCGTTGTAAATTGAATAGTTAACAAACCCTTTAATCACTACTATTAAACTGAAAACTTATCTGTTTTTCGTTTCCAAAGCTGTCAGATATCCATATATCGAAAGATTGGGATACCGTCGAGGCTGAAGTATAATACAACCGAAACTGCGTTTGTGGTAATTGGTACAAATCATTAGGCATATAAGGCGGTTCATTGTAGTAACGAAGTGCCCCCTGTCCGTCAAACTGAAAATACCGAATGTAGTAAGCGTTATTTCTGTAATTTCCTGTACGCTGTATTGTAACACGGATTTCCACAGTTTGACCATTCGCTACTTCAGAAGGAACTGGCATTACATTTACGTCAAATGGATAATCTTGTTGTATTTCCAGCTCTTCTTTATCGCAGGAGCTCAAAGTTATTGATCCTATCAGGATTGCCAGCAAAATATGAAGTGGAAACAATCCTATTCTGAATTTATTGAAAATTACTATCATAGTTTTATGTTTTAAAAGTTAAACCTTAATCCAATTCCCGCTGATGGTCGGAACTGGTCCCTTGATGTATTCCAAAGCACTTTAGTACGACCTTGTATCAGTAATACAAAGCGATCGGACAAATAGGTTTCCAAAGACAAACGTCCTCCGGCTCCATAGACAAAACTTTCTTCGTTCAGTATTTCGGCTCCATCAAAAAGCATTTCCTTTCCACGGTTAAATGTTTCGTAGCCAATAACTCCGTTGAGTGTTGCGTTTAGGTTGATACTTTTTCGGAAGTTTCCCAACAGCCGAAGACTGTATCCTCCTTCGGCCATATAGGTCTCAACAGGTATTTCAAGCTCTTTGTAATTAGAATATTCATGGTTATATTCCAGTGCCCATAGCCAGTAATTTCCGTTTTTACCGTTTACTGTCATTGCCAGATTTATATAGTAGTCATTTCCAATTTTATCATCTGATAATATTCCAGCACTTACTTCAAGTGCTTTTTGTTTGGGTACCATCCGCTGTGCGTTTGCCGATGTGATACCGATAAGTATCAATATCACTGTATATATATAATATTTCATTGCCTTATTTTTTTGATTAGTTAATTTTGAGATGCATCGTATTGATAAGTCTTGCATTTACCAGATCGGAATTTTCTATTTGCAAAACCTGATGTCTGCCTCCGTTTTTCTCGAAAATCTCAATCAATAGCACTTTATCATCCGTAATTGTAAACTGATCCAATAGGAATACGTTTTGCTCCGTAGTATTACCAATAATTTCGTCAAGAGGCTTGTATATGCGTAGTGGCTTCATTGGTTTTTCTTGTATTACGGTACGTTTTGCAATCTTCTTATCCACAATTTTGAAATTCACAAAATCAATCTGAAACGGAACATTACTCTTATTTCGTAGTTCAGTATGGAAATAAAACTTACCATTATGGATATAAACCCCTTTCAACAAAAACTGTATGCCGTAGCTTTTTGACCCGATATGTTTGATGATCCTCTTGTCCTTATTGTAAATAGTTTCCAACAGCAACCCCGCCAATGATGGAGAGTTCTTACCCAACTCTTCAAATAATACATCATTTTCATTTTCCCGGCTAAGTTGTTTCTGCATGGTCAACAAGTCATAATTTAATGACGATGGGTATGAACTATAAAAGACATTGAAGTTGTAGAAACGGCCGTCTTCGGTAATCACCGAAAAATTCGTTTCTTCTTCAAAATCACGTACGGTAGCCTTTATACGCAATACATTTTCGGCATCTTCTGCTTTACCCGCTATCAGATACTCGCTTCCCAAATCCACGTAACGAATAGCCGCTGGAAATATCAAATGCGAGGTTTTAGTATAGGTTACTTCCATTTGATAAGGTTCTACTTTACCCATTGCTAATTTGGATGTGTTATTGGCATTTTGTGCCTGGCTTTTGCCGATCAGTCCAACCAAACAGGTTAACATCAGCATACTTTTAATTATCGTTTTCATATTTTAATCTTTATATTTTTTGATTTATTAGCTTTTAGACACAAGAAACACCTGATGTCCAGCCTTCAACGTTACTTTAGGCGTCCTGACTTTCTTAGAGAAATAACCGGAAACTCCTTGTACCACACCACGACTCAAATCGCCTGCTACCTGCTGACCTGCCGAACGTGTCATCATAATACTCGTACCTGAAGTCTGGCTCATGTTAGCTGCTATTTCCGTCAGGGCATTCATTTCAGGAGAATAAGGTACATATAGTCCCTGTTGACCATCAATATCGTATATGGTGATATCTACAGGGATAATGTTTCCTTCCAGTTCTACTGAAGTCACCTTTAATTGCAATCTTCCATTTAGGAATTTTGCAGTAGCCGTTAACACCGTTCCTTTTGGAATGGTACGGTTCGGAGTTTTCGCATCTTCTAATATGCGAACACGAACACCAGTTTCTCCGGTTACTACCTGTGTTTCCTGTACTACAGCACGAATACTGTTTTTTGGCTGTATTACCTGCTCTGAAACACCTGCGGTGTAAAATCCTCGATTTCGGGTTTCACTCCAATTTGCCAGAAATGCACTATCTGTTGGCTCTCTGTACAATGCTGACACAGCACTTTTTTTGACAGGTGTAAATGCTACAAAATGTTCTTTTTGAGTAGTAGATGATGATGCAGGTATTGTTGTCGGAAGTTCAGAACCGGGAACGACAGTTGTAGGCTGAGAGGGAGTATTGGTCGGTAGATACTTCGCAGCCATCTGGTAGGACTTTTCCATAAGTGCCAATTGGGTTTCGACCGGATCGGGTGCCACCACGTCTTTTTCTGCTAATTGCTGTTTCAGTTCGTCTAATTGTTTGCGAAGTTCCTGTGTTTCATAGTTGGGTTCATTATAGAACGAACCGAGAACGCTTTGAGCATTTTGATAACTATTTAGTGCAGGATTACTTCCTCTACGTTGATTACCACTGAATAAACCCGTATTTCCCTGTGCCTCTTCAGAAAGATCTGGTTCCATGGAGTTTGCTGAATCTGTATTCCAATAATCAGCTAATGTGGTCAACCCATTACGCTTTTCCTGATTTTTCTGCTCCAACATTTCCAGCTCATAAGCTTTCTGTTTGTCCGACTGTAAACCTGCATCCGTAGCCTGTGGTACAGCATCGTTTAAACCAATATCCTCTATCTTGTTTTTATCTTCTGATGGTTTAAATATGAGCCACATACAGCCAACAAACACGATTCCCATCAAACCAAATATGATTGGTTTCTTCAACTTTTCAGTCTTATTCTGTGCATTGTCCTGCAATACATCAGGGTTTTCATTCGGGGTACCTTCCGTAACCCGAACTCCCAATTTTTTATTTCCATTTTCTTTCATAAAACTTTTCTTTTAAAATGTTTGACAATGAATCCAATCCTCCCGTCTCGGATTTCTTTTTCTGTATAACTGGATTTTCGATATGTCTGATCTCTATAGTGGGATTAGGCTTAGAGGTGTCGGACCAAACTTTTGCGATGACGATAACCGTTAAAAGCAGATAGCCCATAAAAAAAAGCAGCGTATATTTATGTTGTCTCTTTACAGGCAACGACCGCCAACGTTCATCAAGTTTGTTAAACCAATTATCCAATCTTTCCCTTAGTTTTTTCATACTTTAATTATTTGAGGTTATTACATTCTGAACCCTCTTTTGCAGGAAGAGATATGTTCTTTAGGTTTTTCAGTCACCTGGGAAATGGCTTCTTTTATCATGGGAAACGAGCTTGTTGTAAAGTTGGTTAGCTTAGATTGCTTCAATAGTTGTCCATAAGGATCTATTCTTCTTACATACATTTCCGTTTCCTGTAAATCAAATTTCCCATTCTCGTATTTTACCCACATATCACATTCAATCTTTGGCTTGTTTTCACCATTCCATTCGAGATATGTAGATAGATGCAAATGGCTTGCTACTAATGGTGCTTCTTTGCCTTTGCCCCAAGCCTCCAAAAATTCACTGATGCTATCCTTTAATTTGCCTGCATAAGAACTTTCAGTATGAAAAAAACCAGAGTATCCTTTATCAATAAGGGTTTTCACGAACGTGTCTAAATCAAGTAAGTGTTTCATGTGCTTAATCTTCAGCGTTCTATAACTTCAATATCCTTGTTTTCTAACACCGCAAATTTTTCTATTGTAAAGCCTTGTGGGTTATTGTCAGAGCGAACGGAGTTAACCAAGTAGCAGGATGTAACCAGGTTACGCCTTGTCACATTGCTTGACCTGATAATGAACTGTTTTGCATAAGTTTTAACAGCATACGGATAGGTATCAAAGTTGCAGATTACGCTGTCCACTTCAGTACGTTGTTGTACGTTACCGGATATGATACGGTTGTAATATCCTTTTTCGGACAAATCCTTGTAATAATCAAATGCCGATTTGTCGGCAAGATTAAATGCTCTTTTCATATTGCTTTCAATAGCATTCTTTTCAGGTGCGAGCGTGAAGAACAATTCGTGAAAACGACGGATATGCTCACGAGCTTCAACCGGACGGTTTATAGAAGCGTCCTGAGAGAGTGCCAACATGAGTGATTTGCCGTTATCCAACACATAGACTTTTTGTCGTTGCTCCTCCGCAAAGCGGTAGGACTGCCAAACGGCATATCCTACAACTCCAATGCAGAGTACCGCAAAGACAATAGCATACAGCCTTATCTGCTTAAAGCTGTTTTCGATATTTCTTAATGTTTTAAATTCCATTTCAAATGATTTAAATTTTATTATTTACCCATTAATTTTCCTCCGATATTACCTGCGGTAGAACCAGCACCGGCACCGGCAATATTTCCAGTTTTCATAGCAGTCTGGTTCACGTTACGCATAAAGTTTCCGGCACCTCCTGCCTGAATGATCCAGCCTGCGGCTGTAGGAACGGTAAAGTATCCTACGATACCGATAATCATAAAAATGATATAAACCGTATTTGAAGTGTCAGGGATATAGGTTGGGTCGGCAAGCATCTCTATATCTCTTTCAAGAATCAATGATTGTATTTTGGCAAGCATAGAACTGAACAAATCAGCCACAGGTAACCATAAATACACACTGATATACCGTGTGAGCCATTGTGTGAGCGTACTCTGAAACCCATCCCACACAGAAATAGCAAAGGCTATTGGTCCCAGAATGGACAAGACAATCAGAAAGAACGTCCGTATGGTATCTATGACCAGAGCGGCTGCCTGAAAGAGTACTTCCAGAAATTCCCGAAAAGCATCCCTTATCCATTTTTTCATTTGATACATACCACGTTCCATATACATTCCCGACATCGTAGCAATGTCAGAGGGTGACCATCCCAATTCTTCAAGCTTCCTGTCAAATTCCTCATTGGAAACTAAATAGGCGGTTTCGGGATTTCGTACCATAGCTTCGTATTCCAATTGGTCTTTCTGAGCTTGCAACTCATTAAGGTCAAGCACCTGGTTTTCCAGTATAGCATGAGTGCCCTTTACTATGGGACTGAGTACCGCATTGATAGTTCCCAAAACCATAGTTGGAAAAAACATAATGCACAATCCCAAAGCAAACGGACGTAGTAAGGGGAATACATCTATAGGCTCTGCACGGCTGAGTGCCTGCCATACTTTGAGAGCTACATAAAACAGAGCCCCCAATCCGGCGAGTCCTTTTGCTACAGCCGCCATATCGGCGGACAGAGGTACCATCTCATCATACAATGAGCGTAGAACTTCATGAAGATTATTAAATTCCATAGTTTACCAGTATTTTTGTTCAGGATTTCCGTAAAGTTCAAGTACTCTTTTGCTATTATTTTTCTTTTTAGCTCTTAGAAAACTGACCGAAATATTTTTACTGGTATAGTACCGTACAAGGCTGTGGTACTCTTTAACTTCTTTATAAACACGGTCGATGATATCCATACGTTCTTTATCGTTTAATGAAAGACTGGATGAGGAAACAATCTGCTTCAATTCTTTCAGTAGCTCCGTGCTTTCATTCAATAGTGCAGAATAACCATTGGCGATAGCAGCCAATTCTTGTTGTGAGAAATTCGGATCGTTCATCATCTTGCCGAAATTCTGTACATACATTTCAGATACGTCTCCAACAAGTAAGACAGTTTGCTGTACCTTTCTCGCATCTTTTACCAGATTACTGACCGCTTTCAACTTGTCGTAATATTCCTTACCTTGTTTATACACCTTTTCTACTTCCTTAAAATTTTTGACCACATTGGAAACTGTGGAAGATGTTTGTATGATTTCATTAGCACTGTTAAGAATGCCGGAAGCCAGGTTAGCTGGGTCAGTGACAACAAATTGTGCCTTGGCAGAAGGTGTAACAGCCAGTATAATTACCGTGAACACCATTAACATGATTTTTTTCATTTTATTGATTTTTAATTGATTAATAATTACCTGATTTCTATTTTCGCTCTTCAGCAATTCGTTTTATAGCGAGTTCTACATTACCGTCGAGTTCCTTAGCAAGCTGCATAACCTCCATTTTTTCGGTTTCTTCCGTAGTGTATGCGAGATATTCCTGCATGCTTACTTCTGTAGCATAAACGGCGGAGTGCGTTCCGCCCAATCCAATCCAGACTTCTTTGTACAAGCGTTTGGGGTCGTTGTTCATATTGATAGAAAGGATCTGAGATTTTTCTTTTTCAGTGAGCCCGAGCATCGCCTGGATGTCATGAAATTTATTCATATACTTTCGCTGATCGAGCAGTATTTTACAATCACTATTATTGATAATGGATTCTTTCACAATAGGTGATTGGATGATGTCGTCCACTTCCTGCGTTACTACAATTGCCTCTCCAAAGAACTTTCTGACTGTTTTAAACAAATACTTTATGTACTCAGCCATACCTTCCTTTGCAATTGCCTTCCAAGCTTCTTCAATTAAGATGAGCTTACGGATACCTTTCAACCTTCTCATCTTATTGATGAAAACCTCCATGATGATAATCGTGACAATAGGAAAGAGAATTTTGTGATCCTTTATAGCATCAATCTCAAATACGATAAAGCGTTTAGTCAGCAAGTCAAGTTGTTTGTCTGAGTTAAGCAGATAATCATATTCACCTCCCTTGTAGTAAGGTTCCAGAACATTTAGGAAATTGGCTATGTCAAAGTCTTTTTCCCGAACCTGCTTTTCTTCTAATACTTTGCGGTAGTCTCTCTGTACATATTCGTAAAAACCATTAAAGGATGGATATTCATCATTGATCTTAATACGCTCTATATAACCGCTTACCGCATTAGACAAGGCTACTTCTTCTGCTCTTGTCGGTGGCTCATCATCTCGTTTCCATAAGGTTAGTATCAGGGTTTTGATACTTTCTCTCTTCTCAATATCGAATATGCCATCGTCTGTAAAGAATGGATTGAATGAAATAGGATTATCTTCGGTATAAGTGAAATAAACACCGTCTTCACCTTTGGTTTTTCCATAGATCAGCTCACATAATCCCTGATAGGAATTACCTGTGTCAACCAACAGCACATGTGCCCCCTGTTCATAGTATTGACGAACCATGTGGTTTGTAAAAAAAGATTTTCCCGAACCTGAAGGTCCCAAAATGAATTTGTTTCTGTTCGTGACGATACCTTTTTTCATAGGCAAGTCCGATATATCCAAATGGATTGGCTTTCCCGTTAACCTGTCTGCCATCTTGATACCGAACGGTGATGGTGAACTTTGGTAATTTGTTTCTTCTGTGAAGAAACACAACGCGGGTTCTATGAAGGTGTAGAAACTTTCTTCAGAAGGAAAATCCCCGGCATTGCCCGGCATTCCTGCCCAGTACAAAGTTGCTACATCAGTAGTATTGTGTCTTGGTTTGCATTCCATCAAAGCCAGAGCACTACCGGTATCATTCTTAATCTGTTTTAGTTCGATCGGATCCTCAGACCATGCCAGTACATTGAAATGTGCACGAATGGAAGACAGACCATGTGAATGAGCCTCATTGAGATAGCGTTCTATCCATTCTTTGTTAATCTGGTTGGCACGGCTATACCTTGCCAGTGAATGCATATTCCTTGCAGACTTTTCGAACTTTTGGAGGTTTGCTTCGCTGTTATCTAAGAAAAGGTATTGATTATAGATGTGATTACAACTTAACAGTAGTCCAACGGGAGAAGCGAACGACAACAAACAGTCACTTCGGTCTGTAGATAATTTTTCGTAACGCGTATCAGCAGATACTGTTCCCGGTAGATCATCCGTATCAGATAAGGTATGTAAACATAATCTTTTGTTCCCTATACGAACTTCTTCAGACCCCAAAGCAATGTCCTGTAAAGGCCTTCCCTCATCTCTTGACAAGGTGAGGTACTGTTCCAGCAATCCTTGCTTGCCACTCGTTCCGACGATATCCTCTTCGCTCAGACGTTCCAGTTTTACAAAATCGCTATCATTCACTATCCTTTCAAACTGTGCCACAGCTTCCATAAAGCGATGAATGATTTCCTTATCCCTTATTTCTTTAGGGATAAGCACACCCTTGCAAAGTGAACTAAAGTTGCTTTGCATACGCATACGTTCTTTAGTGGTCTTGGTAAGAAACAAGTAACAATAATGATTCAGAAAAGGACGCTCGTTAAAATGCTGTTGATACGATTTTGCTAAAAAGCTTTGATCTTCTTTTGCAATATCAGGAGCGTAATTTTCTTTGATATACCAATCTTGTTTGTGAACGACTGTAAAATCCGGTAAAGTTTTGATCGCCTTGTGCCATGCGGAATGTATAGCTTCGTATTCTACGGAAGCAACCGTAAACAGTTCGGGCAAATGTACCCGAAAGCAAGCCGTAATGTCTGCATCTTTAGAGATGATGCAGTTGTTTTCCACAGCCAATAATGGGAACTTGCTTTCCAACGTAGTGGCTTTTGCTACATTTCTCATAAGCCGACAGATTTAGAGGTGAATTTTAAATAGCGATGTACGGGTTTCCGGCAGATGATATAACGTGGATGCCTCTTATTGGCACCCACTTTCATTAATCCGTATTCACCATACTTCTGGTTCAGAGAGAATGTCTGCCAGACAATAAGAGAGCCTCCTCCAACTCCAATAAATAGACACACATAAGAACTTACGCCTGCCATATACAGTATCATCACCAGAACAAGCATACCCAGTAAGCCACCTGCAAAAATGAACAGATACTGTGCTTTCAATCCTTTGAACTCGACTGTACGTCCAATGCCTTTATTAATATTGTATTTACTCATAAGGCAAAGGATTAAAGGAAGAATGAACGAAGAATAGTTGCAGCAACGATCAAAAAGATACAAGCTCCAAACCATGATGCCGCAGTCTTGCTTGTATCAGAATCACCACTACTGAATTTATTGTACACTTTAACACCTCCGATTAACCCGACCACGGCACCAATGGCGTAAATAAGTTGTGTGGCGGGATCGAAATAAGAGGTTACCATTTGCGTGGCTTCGTTGATTCCCGCAGAACCGTTTCCCTGTGCAAATACCCCAAATGCTGACAGCAAAGCCGCACCTGTCAGCAGCACTTTTTTTCTTTGTTTTTTCATCTTTAAAACGAATTAATTTGTTACGATTTCCTGCACCTTGCAGGCTTTCGGAACAAATGTGCGACGTAAAACAAAGCACTCTTAAAAAGTGTCGTTCAGTGGAATAACTTGGCTTTCAAAGGCTTTTCGTATGAAAATTGAGTATAAAAAAACGCCAGCCTTTTGATGGCTGACGTTTCGTTCTTTTTACAATATTCTCACATTTTTCTACCCTTTTTCCTTTCTGAATTATAAGGAGTATTCGAGTTCTTATTTTCTTTTTTAATTTTATCTAAATTCTCTTTGATTTTTTGAGGCACATAAATGTCTTCCCATTTTCCTTTTTTTGCTGTAAAACTCATTTGCAATCCTACTTCCATTAACCCATCTTTCAGATCAAATCCGTGTTGCCTATTCCATCCGATAGGATCCAGTTTTAACTCGTTTGGAAATTCTATTACAACAAGATTTTTTGGAATTTCTGTAATATTTTCATAGTCAATTTCGCCCATTTCTCTTGTCTTAGGATTGTAGGGAATAAGATATGTTCCAGAGCTATCATTAAAATAGTCTTCTATGTGTGAAAAAGCAATTCCATTAGAGAGGAAGTCATCTTTTGGTCTAAGTTTATCCATTCTTATATCTACATAGAAAGTGTGTCCTTCAATATCAATGGTGGGCAGCATTCCTTTGTTCACACGCAGGTCATAAGCAACGGGGTCAACCATGATATCATAGTCGTTCCTTTTCTTTATGACATCTAATGATAGCTTATATTTATTCCCCATCCCAATAGGATCTAATACGGAGAATTCGGGAATAGTGACGGTTACTTCGTGATTTCCCCATCCCGATGAAAGTCTATTCTTTTCAACGTCGTAATCAAAACGATATCCATTTCCTAAATATTCCATTTCATCAAACCGAATAATATTCGTTTCATCTTCTTTTTCTCTCAGTTCTAATTTATTCACATCCACAAGAAACACTGTTCCGTGGATATCAAATTCTTTCAGTTCTTTTTCCATACCTTAACGTTTTAAAACACAAAGGAGAGTCTATACAAACTCCCCAATGTCAAAATCATTAATATTATTTTTCCGCAAATTGGAAGAACCAGAGTCCATTTCTTTACCGGGAACACCACTGTCCAACAACGCTGCAATTTTCTGTGCAGCACCCTCCATTGAGTTTTCCAGTAGACTAAAAAGATCGGTTCCCTGTATTTTCTGAACTATTCCCACCGCTGTTTCCTTCTGAGCTGTTTCCAATTTCTCTTTTTGGAGCAACATCCCCACGGTACTTAGTTCTTCAAAGGTAACCCCTGTGGCAAAACCGTTTTCTTCCTCATAAGTTCCATACCCGTTCCATTCTTCTTCCTCTTCCTCCAAATCAGGTTCGGTATTAAAAACTTCATCTAGCTCTTCCTGCGGAATTTCTTTAGCAAACCCTTTTAGGGATCTTTCTTCTTCAAAATTATCAGGTTTTTCCTCTTTATCTTCAAGTTGTCCTTTAGTGGTATTCTTTGGCGGAGAAAGGCGTTCAATCGGCTTGGGTTTTCCCATAATATCTAAAAATTCTCGCTTTTGACTAGGAATTTGCTTCTCCTGTTTTGGATTTCTTTTGATAACCACCTTGTCCTGCAACAGCAGGACAATGACAATTAATAGGGATATAAGAATTGCTGTTTCCATAGCTATAATTTAGGTTTGTCGATTGCGTTATAAATGGCTGTGAGTTCCTCTCCGAAATCCTCAAAATGGTATTTCAGCACATTGTGTAGGTAATCAGTAATAGTCAGTTTACCTCCACCCATCATAAAGACGATAAGCGATAACTTTTCGTGAAACTCTGTACTGATATAGGCTGTTTTGCTATCTCTTGCCTTAACGCCTTTCGACTGAAGAAATTCAGTTTTGTACTGATCTATTCTTAATGTTGCTTTCTTTTTTTGTTTTGTATTTTTCATAATGAAACTATTATATAATAGGTTTATATCTTTCATTGAAATAGTCGGTAATATCATCACCAAATTCCTTGAAATGATGTTCAAGAATACTATCTATATATGAATAAAGAGTAGTTTTATCTTCCCGTGTGAGTTGAACAATGCGGATTAATCTTTCATGATATTCAGGACGGATATAGACTACTTTACCGTTACGCCCTGACGGAAAGCGATTGACTAAAAAGGTTTCTTCATAATCTACTTTTTTGGTAGAAGTCGAACGAGATCGCTCACGTGGTTTGCTTTCTTTTATTTCCTCTTGTGATTTGGGAATTGGTTTGTCAGGGACAGGCTGGTCACCGCTCATGATGTTCATCAGGTATTCCTCATCAACATCCGGTTTCTCAAAGTCTTTTCGTTTGTTATCTGTTGCCATACATCATCGGTTTTACAGGTGAATAATTTTTAAAAATTCCTGCACAAAAGCATCCATGCGGGTGGTTTTCAGCAATTGCGGTTCGGCAGGGAGCAGACTGGAACGGAATACATAATTTCCTGTATCGTCTGTTTCTTTTCGGAAACGCTTGCTGTCCATAATGCGAGTTTCCATAATTGGCAATCCCAACTCCTCTATGACATTTTGATATGCGTCGTACAAACCTGTTTTTTCCCTACCATCTACTTGATTCCAAAACAACCATATTGCCAGATCTTTGTTTCCGGTTTCTGTTTCTGGTAAGTGAAGAAAGGCCTTGGTAAAGCCCAATGTACTTTCTACCACCAGTCGATCTGCCGTAATCGGTGAAAACACAAAATCCATCGTTTTTAAAGTCGATAATACTCCCTTTGTATTTGCAGTTCCAGGAAGGTCGAAAAAGATAATATCCGGCTCTACCTTCGATTTTTCTGTCTGCTCAAATGCGTTTTCCAATGCGTTTTCCGCTTTGCTCTTGACGATGGTGTAGGCCTTCTTATTGATAGTCTGAAACTGCTTCATAGCAGCTTTCTTGTGATAGTCATTTTCCATGACCGTTTTTAAATCCCTCGCACGCATATTGGTTAAACTGTGTTGCGGAAAGTCGCAATCCATTACTAGTACGTTGTAACCTAAACGGTAGTGCAGCACACTAGCCAACAGCGTAGTGATCGTTGATTTGCCTACACCTCCCTTTTGTGTGTAGAAGCTGATTTTTAAAGTTTTCTTTGTCGTTTCCATTATTTAAAAATTTATTGATGCTTTTCTTTAAATCGGTACAGGCAAACAAAAACCTTCATTTGTACCTTTCTTTGTTCTAATATTTCTTTTTTACCTTTTGCGTAATTGCTTGTCGTTTTTCCCTTTTTCATTCACATGAAACCTGATTGTAAAATTTCAATCCGTGAAGTTTTGCAGGTAGAAATATGCTTTACTTCAGTTAAACTTTCTTTTCTGCTTTTCTTATTTACCGCTTTTACGTTTTAGCGTTTTTATATTTTTAAAACTTTATGCTTTTATTTTTTACAGGATTTGCACAGATACATATCTCTTTTTTTACTTTTTTCTTTACTGTTTTTTTCAAAGCTTTCTGTAGAACCTTGAAACAAAGAAAGCGATTAATAGAGGTGGTTTTTAAAGCGTTGTACACTTTGGCTTTTAACGGAATACTTTGGCAGTATTCTATATATCAATAGTTTATAAAATCAACCTTTACTTTGCAAAGGGGGTTTTTCTGACGGTTTGATAGAATGCTATTCCATCAAGAAAGGTAAAATAAGAAGCAGCATGAAGCTGCTTTTTCCACTAAATAGAATCCGTCCCGCAGGGCGGATTTTCTATTCACCAGAATAGAGCAAGTTATGTTTTGAGGCACTCGAAACGTATTTCGTGCCCCAAAACAACTTGCCCTGCCGGGAGCCGAAAAACACCCTCCAAAGTCGGGGTTTTATAAAATTTTAAAATGGATTTGTGATGAATGAGAACAGTAACAACAAACAGAACAAAGGCGGACGTAAGCCAAAGCTAAACCCAAGCACGCACCGCCATGTTTTTCGTCTGAATGACGAAGAGAATGCGAAACTCCTGTCGCTTTTTGAAGCGTCAGGTATAAGCAACAAAGCAAAATTTATTATTTCTCTTTTACTACAACGGGAGATTAAGACGGTTAAAATTGATGTAGCTGCTATGGATTACCATGCACAACTGACCAAATTATACAGCCAGTTTAGAGCAGTTGGTATAAATTATAACCAGATAGTGAAGATACTTTATCGCAATTTTTCAGAGAAGAAAGCCGCTGCTTATCTCTTTAAATTGGAAAAGCAAACCGCAGAAATGGCGACATTATGTCAACAAGTTATCCAATTAACGCAGGAGTTTGAAACAAAATACCTATACAAAAGCGAAGAAAAATGATAGCAAAAATTGGAAAAGGTGCGAACATGATCGGAGCAATTTCTTACAATCTGCTTAAAGTGCACGAGGAAAATGGACATGTTTTGCTCACGAATAAGATACCCGAAGTGCTGAACGACAACTACACTACCGCTTTTCTCAACCGCTATTTCGAGCCTTATTTGCTGGCAAATAACAAAACAGAAAAGCCTGTTCGTCACATTTCGCTGAATCCTGACCCTGCGGATAAGGTTAGTGATGAGCAGTTCAGAAATATAGCGGAGCAATACATGCAAGAAATGGGTTATGGCAATCAGCCGTATGTGGTATTCAAGCATACCGATATTGAACGCACCCATATACATATCGTAACCACCTGCGTGCAACTCAACGGTGCAAAAATACCGGACAGTTATGATCATCCACGTTCAATGGCTGTATGCAGGAAATTGGAACAGCAATATGATTTGAAGCCCGCTACAGAGCAATACCAGTCAAATAGTGACCGAATTTTTAAATCCGTGGATTATACCAAAGGAGATATAAAAAGCCAAATAGCATCCGTTACCCGCCACTTGCCCAAATATTATCAGTACCAAAGTCTAGGAGCTTACAACGCTTTACTTTCTCTTTTTAATATAACTTCCGAAGAAGTTAAAGGTGAATTACACGGTCAACCAAAACAGGGTTTAGTGTATTTTGCTTTAAATGAGTATGGACAAAAGGCAAGTAATCCGTTCAAGTCTTCACTGTTTGGCAAAGAAGCAGGAATGACCCAGCTTGAAAAACACTTTGAAAAATCAAAGGAAAATATGAAAACCAACCCTGCAAAAGAGGTGCTTAAAAATACTATTGAAGCTGGTATGCATACATCCAATAATGAAACAGATTTTAAGAAGCAGCTATTGGAGCAGGGCATTAATACCGTTGTCCGCAGGAATGATGAAGGTCGTATTTATGGAATGACTTTTATAGACCACGAAAGCCGTACCGTATGGAACGGCTCGCAATTGGGTAAAAATCTATCTGCTAATGTATTTAATAAATGGTGGGATGAACAGGCAATAGAAAATAGGAAGCAAACCACAAATGACAATACAACACATTCAAGCCGCTCATCCCAGAATAATACTAAGGAAGAGTCCGAAACACCACACGAGCTTTTTGATTTTCTGAACAAGGAACAACCTGCCTATAATGAGCCTGATCTGATAGAGGGGTTGGGCAGTCTGCTTCCCGATGTACAGGACGAAGATTACGAGGAACAAGAATTTGCCAATAGAATGAAGAAGAAAAGGAAACGAAAAAGAGGTAAATAGAAACATCAAACCAAACAATGCCACCGAACGCCATCGGTTACCGTTTATCCAAAACCAACCCGAACAGACTCTAAATTCACTCTCTGTCATTTTAATCATTACAAATTATGCAAGGAGAAGACGATTTAAGAGGTTTAGCCAAGATTATGGCTTTCATGCGTGCGGTCAGTATCATCATTGTACTGATGCACTTTTACTGGTTCTGCTTTGGTTTCTTTTTGGAGCGTGGCTGGACATTAGAAATAATAGGCAAAATATTAGCCAACTTTAACCGAACGGCGGGGCTTTTTGCTCACAACCTTTACACCAAAATTTTCGCATTGGTATTGCTGGCATTAAGCTGTCTTGGAACCAAAGGTGTAAAGAACGAAAAAATAACATGGACAAAAATAAACACCGCCTTGGTAATTGGTTTTATTCTGTTTTTTCTCAATACACCTTTACTAAAACTGTCTCCCTTTATAGGTACATCTCTCTACATTTTTACTACAGCATTAGGTTACATTTCTTTGATGAAGGCGGGTGTCTGGATTACCAGATTGCTCCGCACGAATTTAATGGATGATGTATTTAATAATGAGAATGAGAGTTTTCAGCAAGAAACCAAACTGATGAAAAACGAATATTCTGTAAACTTACCTACTAAATTTTATTACAAGGGAAAGTGGAATGAAGGCTGGATTAACGTAGTGAATCCTTTCAGGGCAACAATTGTATTAGGCACGCCAGGTTCAGGCAAATCATACGCAGTTGTAAATAATTATATTAGACAGCATATAGAAAAAGGGTTTTCAATGTATATCTATGATTTTAAATTTGACGACCTTTCTACTATTGCATATAACCATTTACTAAAACACCGAGATAAATACAAGGTACAGCCTCAATTTTATGTTATTAATTTTGATGATCCTCGTAAAAGTCATCGTTGCAATCCACTTAACCCGGTTTTTATGACGGATATCTCTGATGCTTATGAAGCTGCTTACACGATTATGTTGAATCTTAATAGAAGCTGGATCCAGAAGCAAGGGGATTTTTTCGTTGAATCACCAATTATTTTGCTGGCAGCAATCATCTGGTTTCTGAAAATCTATGACAGCGGCAAATACTGCACTTTTCCACACGCTATTGAATTACTGAATAAAAAATACTCTGATGTATTCACTATTCTGACGTCTTATCCTGATTTGGAAAATTATTTATCGCCCTTTATGGATGCTTGGCAGGGCGGAGCACAAGACCAACTGCAAGGACAGATTGCTTCTGCTAAAATCCCATTATCAAGAATGATTTCTCCACAATTATATTGGGTAATGACCGGTGACGACTTTTCTCTGGATATCAACAATCCGAAGGAGCCTAAGATTTTATGTGTAGGTAATAATCCAGACCGTCAAAATATTTACTCAGCGGCATTGGGTTTATATAATTCAAGAATTGTGAAACTCATTAATAAAAAAGGACAGTTAAAGAGTTCTGTCATCATCGATGAGTTACCGACAATTTATTTTCGAGGATTGGATAACCTGATTGCAACGGCCAGAAGTAATAAAGTGGCAGTATGTTTAGGCTTTCAAGACTATTCTCAATTAATCCGTGATTATGGAGATAAAGAAGCTAAAGTAATTCAGAACACTGTCGGTAACATTTTTAGTGGTCAGGTAGTGGGAGAAACTGCTAAAAATCTTTCGGAACGTTTCGGGAAAGTGTTGCAAAAACGTCAAAGCTTGACAATTAACAGGAATGATAAATCTACTTCAATATCCACACAGTTAGATAGCTTAATACCTGCATCTAAGATTTCTACACTTACACAAGGAATGTTCGTGGGAGCTGTTTCCGACAATTTTGACGAACGTATTGAACAGAAGATTTTTCATTCTGAAATTGTAGTAGATAACGACAAAGTTGCTGCCGAAACCAAAGCTTTTAAAAAAATACCAGAGATTTTATCTTTTAACGATTCACATGGAGCTGATAATATGAAAGAACAAATTGAAGCTAATTACAAGCAGGTAAAGAAAGATGTTATAGGTATTATTGCAAATGAAATAGATCGAATCAAGAATGATTCTAATTTAACGCACTTACTTAAAGACCTATAGATAAACTACACTTCTCTTAGTAGTGTTAATGCTCACTAAGCTTTTTTTCAACCTTTTAATAATACTGAATAAATAATTATTAGAATCATTGATGCACTATTCTGTTTAGAACAAGCTACAGTAAATAGAGGTATTTACTGTAGCTTTTAAATTTTTATTATATGACTTTGTTCTTTCCCTTTTTAATAGAAAACGGTTTGACATTAGACGAATCTATTTCTTTTGTGATTCCTCATTTTTATGACTGATGGAAATACAAAATCTGTAAAAAATAGAAACTTTTTTATACTGAACACAAAAGAGGTATATTTTAAAATATTTAACAACTTCAATCAGGCAAAAAATTACGATACACAAAGTGATTATTTATAATCCCCTCTTAGATTTCTCGAATTAAAAACAGGGAATAAATCCTCCTTTCCGAGGTATAGTTTAATTTTATTTAAGCTAGCAGCAAGTTCGTCCTTCTGAATGGGTTTCATTAAGTATTCTATACTTACACTATTATTACTAAATGCTCTAAAAGTATATTCATCATAGGCAGTTGTAAATATTATCGGGCATTTAATAATTGACTGATCGAATATGGAAAAACTAACCCCATCAGCCAAACATATATCCATTGTAATTAAATCTGGTGAATTGTTTAAATTTAACCAGGAAACTGCATCCTTAACTGTATCAATTATTTGCAAAATTTCACAGTTAGGTTCCAATTCTTCTAACAATCTTTTTAGGCGACGAGCATTTAAGTCTTCATCTTCTATAATTAAAATTCTCATACTGTTTATAGATAGTGGTGATTAATTAAGTGAAAATTCTATTGGTATTATTGAAAATTAAATAGGACCTATTAAAAATGATTCTGACTTAAAGACATTGCATACAAGACCCTATACACATTTGATCACTAGAAATACTTACATTAATTTGGTGTCATACGTACATGCTAATAACAATTGAACATCTTTGTCGATTTCAATCCCATTAACTTCGCTATATCAGCGTGAATTGTGTGTTGCTTATTCCGCTTTTAATTTATCCACAATGGTTTTGATTTCAGGTATAGCTTCATCCACACCTATATAACCAACGTTTTTGTAACGTATAAAACCATTCTTGTCAATAAAGAATTTAGCAGGAAGTCCAGAAATTTTATAGGCAGCTGAAACAGGGCTTTTTCCAAGAACCTCGTCCTTTAAATCCATGTAAACATCAAATCGGTTTCCCCTTGCAATTAGCATCTTTTTAGCATCATCAGCAGCATTTGGGCTTTTTTCTTGGGTATGAATAAACATAAAAACAACGCTATCATCGTTTTTGTAGTAATCTACGGCCTTCTGCATACCCGGGAAAGAGGCTATGCAAGGCTGGCACCAAGTAGCCCAAAAGTCTAAGATAACGATTTTACCCTTTAGACTTTTTAACGAAACGCTTTTTCCGTTTAAATCTTTAAGTTCAAAATCTGGAGCCAATTGGTTAGTCTCCATTTTTGCTATTTTTGTCAATGTGCTATTATGGTCCACAGTTTCCATAGAATCGAGCAGAAATTCATAGCGTATCTCGTCACCATATTTATTTTGAAATAACTTTCTTGAAGCATCTTTGAATCTATCACTTCTATTTGCCGAAATTTTCAGTAATCTATTAACTTCATTGAAAGCATCCAGCTGTTTATCAGCTTCGATCAGTGCGAAAGGATAAATTTCAGCATCTGCACTTAAAAAATCAGACTTGTCTTCATTATTAGGCTTTAGATACTCCAATGCAGCTTTAAACTCCTTACGTTTATAGAGAATCAAACCGTAGTGAAAGTTGTTTGATCCAGTTTGACCCAAAAAAGGCTTTACAAGTTCTTCAGCATCATTCAGCATCCCAGCTTCGATAAGAGCTCGAGTAACTGTAGATAAACTGCTTGTCTTCCAACTTTTATTATTAATCTTATTCATCCAGTAGTTTGCCTTCTGAGCATCTCCTGCGTGGGCATAAGCTTTAGCGGCTATGTATCGGCCAGCATCTAATATCATGGCATCTCTTGGTTCCGATGCAGACTGCTTTTCCATTTGAACAAGCATTTTTTCAATGCTAATTGGATCTGTTTCAGATTTTATTGCATTATAGAGGTAAGTAGTTGACTGTTCCTCAACAACAATTTGCCCAATTGCTTTTATTGGAGTAGCCATTACTACTAAAAGCAAAATTGTCACGATAATCATACATTTTTTTTCCATTTTCTTTTAATTAGGTTATCTATAGTAATAGACCACTAAAAACACAATTTGGGGGGGCAACTATCATTTTATTAATATCCTTCTATTAGCCTTATTAATTTTTTCTGTATTCATTTGGTGTCATACCTACTTGTTTTTTGAAGAATTTACCAAATGATGTGGCATCAGCATAGTTAAAATGTTCTGCCAATTCTTTAATGGTAATTTTTGAAGATTTAATAAGAGCCTTTGCTTCCGCTATAATATATTCAAAGACCCATTCGTTGACCGTCTTTCCTGTCTGTTGTTTTATGATCGTCGATAAGTATTTGGTCGATAATAATAGCTTTTCGGCATAGAACAATGTGTCTTTTTCATTCTTGTAGTGTTTAAATAAGAGCTGATAGAACTCCCAAACTAGTTTTTCCTTTTTTGTCAGGCCTTCGGTATTTAAATATGTATGGTTTTTTTCAATCAGCGCAAACTCGTACATGCCTGACAATAATGAATGCTGTATGATCTGTCTTCTGAACAAATTATCTTTCCGATTATATTTTTCAAGCAGATTATCATAAAGCTTTAATAATATATTATATTCTTCAATATCGGCTTTAAAATAAGACGTCTGTCTTGCATCGGGATAGAGATATGAAGCATCGAAAGCAGCGACGAACTCAAGAGATATTGACATATATTTCATCATAAAATCACTGCTTATTTCTTCTGGCACATATTGGATGATAGTGCCGGGAGAGAGTGCTATGACGTCTCTTTCAGATAGCGGAACAGATTTTAAGTTGACTTTCATATTACCGTTCCCTTTTATACATATACCAACAAGTAAGGAATTAATCTTTACCGGATGTTCGAGCGTTATTCCAATAATATCTTCACTTGTATCTGATATCGCAAAATCGTTCCTCAGATTATCATCCGCCAAATTCAGGTGTGAAACTTCCAAGGTGTAAATAGTTTTTTGTTTCATCATCACATTATCTTTTAAGACAAATAAACCATTTTTTTCAATTTATCCGTCTATTATTCCAAAAATAGTACCATCTGACTATAAATTAGGAATGTGTGACCTTTTTAATATATGCTGTAGAACGGAACTTTGCAATGTTAAAATATTGAATTAATCGGTATGAAAATTAGAAACTATTTAGCAATCGCCTCTTTTATCCTTTTTCTCATTACAAGCTGTAAGAACAAAGAAAAGGAAATCCAAAATGAACAGCAGATTCCAGTAAAGGCAGTATTGATTGCACTGAATGATATTGACGGACAGAGAAAGTATATCGGTTCCGTCGAAGAGTCTGCGCAGACCCAGCTAAGTTTTCAGGTTGCTGGAAATGTAAAGCAGATACTTGTTTCCGAAGGAAGTAAGGTCAATGCAGGTCAACTCTTAGCAACTTTGGATAAAGGCCGTTACCAAAAGGCTTATGAGGTAGCAAAGTCCCAGAAAAAGCAAGCTAAGGATGCCTATCAGAGACTTAAGATTATTTATGATAACAAGAGTTTACCTGAGATCAAGATTATTGAAGCTCAATCTATTCTTGAACAGGCAGAAGCTGCAGAGTCTCTTGCTCTAAAGGATGTAGAAGACTGTAACCTCTATGCCCCTTACAGTGGAGTAATCGGGACCAAGGGTATTGATCTGGGTGCAAATGTAGCTGCTGGTATGCCGGTTTTTACAGTACTTAAAGTAGAAAAAATACGGGTTAAAGTTTCTGTTCCCGAGAATGATATAAAAGAGTTGAAAATCGGTGATGATGCAAATATCTACTTAAAGACACTGGATAAGACTTATACCGGAAAAATTATCGAGAAGGGAGTTGTGGCCAATCCATATTCCAGAGCATATACGGTTAAGGTAGATATTCTAAATGGCAGCGACGAACTGCTTCCGGGGATGGACTGTAACATTACATTTAAATCGGATAACTTGACAGGCTATTCACTTCCAATTTCTGTAATTCAAATTTCTGCAAGGAATGAACGGTATGTGTGGAAGGTCAGTAAAGACAATACTGTGTCAAAACAAACAGTGAAAATAGGAGAACTGACTTCAGATGGCGTGGTTGTCTTAGAAGGTATTGGAGAAGGAGACCGGATTGTTACCGAAGGTTTTCAAAAAATCTTTGAAGGATCTAAAGTTATCGTTAACTAAAAACTTGAACTATAAGAAATGGCAAATAATATTAAAGCAGTAGCATGGGCTATGCGTTACCATAAAGTTGTCTTTTTAGTAACGGCGTTACTTCTACTAGCGGGAATTGGTGGGCTTCTCTATATGCCCAAACAAGAATATCCAACTGTAAATATAAATCAGGGGATTATTGCGGGAATATACCCCGGAGCTAATTCAGAACAGGTCGCAAAACAACTGACCAAACCTTTGGAAGAACATCTTTTCAAATATAAAGAAGTAAAAAGAAAGGCTACCTATTCACAGTCTAAAGACGGTATTGTTTACGTTTACATTACCTTGAATGATTATGTAAAAAACAAGGATGAGGTATGGGCAAAAATAAGACACGGCTTAAATGAACTTAAACAGGAACTGCCTCCCGAGGTATTGGCGCTGGTAGTAGATTCAGAGTTCGGTGAAACTTCAGCTTTACTGTTTTCAGTCGAGTCCGAAAGTAAAACTTACCGACAGCTTGAAGGCTATTTGGAGAAAATAGAATCGAGACTAAGACAGGTACCCGAAGTTTCAAAGTTGACAAAATCAGGAGAGCAGAAAGAAAGGATAGCCATCTATCTAGATAAAGGAAAAATGGCAAAAAATGGCATTCAGGTTCAGGAAATCGGAGAAGTACTCTATACACAAGGACTGAAAGGGTATGCAGGTGATATAGATAACGGAGATATGTCAGTCCCAATCTATCTAAATACTGCGAATCAGACCGAACAGAACATTGCCAATCAAATTATCAGGGGTGATGGACAAACGGATATACTTCGGTTAAAGGATGTAGCGAATATTGTGAGAGAATATCCTACACCAGATAATTTTATCAAGAATAACGGAAAAAAGTGCTTGTTGATGTCTGTCGAAATGCAGACAGGGAATGATATTACCCGTTTCGGAAAGGAATTAAACTCCATCCTTTTAGAGGAAGGAGCCAAACTTCCTTCCGATGTTAAAATCAGTACCATTGTCGATCAATCAAAAGTTGTACAAAAATCAGTCGATGAGTTTCTGATCGAGATGCTTATAGCCATAATCTCGGTTGTACTTGTTACTGTATTTTTTATGCCCGTACGTGTTGCAGCAGTAGCAGCTACTTCTATTCCCATTACGATTTTTATCTCATTGGGAATTATGTATGCAGCAGGTTTCGAATTAAATGTTGTTACGTTTGCAGCACTCATAGTTGTACTCGGTCTTATCGTAGATGACTGTATCGTTATAGTAGATAGCTACATTGAGCATCTTGATGAGGGCATGTCCCGCTGGCATGCATCAATTGCAGGTGCGGGAGAGTATTTCAAATCTCTGGTTTCTGCAACACTTATCATTAGCGTTACGTTCTTCCCCTTTCTTATCACACTGAAAGGACCGAATAAAGACTTTATGTTTTCTTACCCGTGGACGCTTACAATCACACTCTTTGTTTCTCTTGCAGTAGCCTTGTTTATCATTCCTTTTATGCAGTATATCCTGATAAAAAAAGGTTTGCATAAAGATAAGGAAGACACCAAGAAAAGTTTTCTTGACCGAATTCAGTCAGGTTATGATAAGCTTCTTCCGGTATTCTTTAAACGTCCGGTATTAACCCTATCTATCTTAATTACTTCTGTGGTGTTGGCTATGTTAATGCTGGGAAATGCCAAGATGAGAATGATGCCTATTGCTGAACGTGATCTATTTGCAGTAGAAATTTATCTTCCACAGGGCAATTCTTTGGTTCAAACCGAAAAAGTGGCTGACAGTCTGGAAAAAGTCTTGAAAAAAGATGATAGGGTACTATCCATTACTTCTTTTATCGGAGCAAGCTCCCCTCGTTTCCATTCAGGTTATTCACCCAATATGCCTTCGAAAAACTACGCTCAATTTATTGTTAACACCAAATCAAATAAAGCTACAGAAGAAATACTGAATGAATATGCAGACAAATATGCCTTTCATTTCCCGAGAGCTTATGTTTTCTTTAAGCAGCTAGATAATGAGGTAGTACGCTATCCTATAGAAGTAAGATTGACAGGTGCCGATGAAACCACATTGAAATCCATGTCTAAAGAGCTGATCCGTGATTTATCTAAAATGGATGAATTCCTTTGGGTACATAACGATGCAGAAAATCCATCGTCGTCGGTACAGATAAATATAGACCAACAACTTGCTAATCGTCAGGGAATCTCTAACAATTCTGTGGCACAGGAACTTGGTGTGATTAATAAAGGCTTTGATATAACAAATGTTTGGGAGGATGACTACAAGATGAATATCACGTTGAGAGGTGAAGTAGACAGCCTAAGGCAACTTAATCGTTTAGGTGATATATATGTGCCAAACATGGCTGGTGTATCTGTACCGTTGAATCAAGTTGCCGAAGTTTCGCCTGCTTGGAGAGATGGACAGATAAACACACGCAATGGCATTTATACGATGTCTGTACTTGCCGATCTTAAGCGAAATGTAAATCCAAATGATATATTTCCTAAGGTAAGTACCTTGGTAGATTCCCTTCTTAAAAAAGATGACTATAAGAATGTTGAAGTTAAATATGGTGGTGTTTCAGAATCAAATGAAGAGTCAGTTCCGCAAACGCTTATTGCTCTGTTGATAGCCATATTCATCATCTATTTTGTACTTGTTTTTCACTACAAGAAAATCAGTCTGGCCAACCTGACGCTGGCATCAACCGTACTCTGTTTTTTCGGTGCCGCATTTGGAATATGGGTAACCGGATTTGAATTCGGAATGACTTCAGTTCTGGGATTCGTATGTCTAATCGGTATTGTAATGAGGAATGGTATTATCCTTTTTGACTATGCTGATAAGCTTAGAAAAAACGAGAAAATGACAGTAAAAGAAGCTGCATTGGAAGCTGGAAAAAGAAGGATGAGGCCAATTGTATTGACTTCGGTAGCCGCTTCAGTTGGTGTAATTACGATGTTGGTTGTTGGAAGCCCTCTCTGGGGACCAATGGCAGCTATCATCTGTTTCGGAGCACTATTCTCCATGGTCTTTATATTAACAATCCTGCCTGTTTCTTATTGGCTCGTTTACAGAAAACAGGATACTAAAATCGTAAAATAATGAAATCTCTTCACTATATATTTTTTGCCCTTCTTTTTTTGGCTACAAGTGCTGCTTCAGCACAGACTACATATACGCTGGAACAGTGCAAAGAACTCACGTTAAAGAATAACAATGCGCTAAAAGCTGATCGTTTGTCTATGGAGGAAGCATCTTTAACTAAAAAGGAAGCTTTTACCAATTATTTTCCAAAAGTAAGTGCCTTCGGATTAGGTTATCATCTTAAAGAAGGAATGATTGGCAAAGAATCCGCAGAAATGATAAACATGCTTGGTTCAAGTTTTCCGGGAATGCCCAATGTAAGGGACAGGAAAAATGGCTATATGCTAGGTATATCTTTAGAACAGCCCGTTTTTACAGGAGGACAGATTTATTATGGAAATAAATTAGCAGAGTTAGGCGAAGATGTCAGTAAATATCAGACTCAGGAAGCTGAAAAGAATTTACTAGTAAACGTAGAACAATACTATTGGACATTAGTATCCCTATATGAGAAACGCAAAACTATTGATGTAATGAAAAATCTAGCTGATAATCTTTTCAGCGACGTTAAAGTTGCTGTAGATGCAGGCGTTACAAATAGAAACGATTTATTGCAGGTACAGTTGAAACAGAACGAGATAAAGACAGCTAGTGTAGAACTAGAAAACGGTATCAGTTTATTAAAAATTCAGCTTGCACAGTTAATGAATGTAGATGGTGGTCAATTCGAAATAGAAACCAAGGATCAAGAGTATATTTCCAATCCCGTTACTCTCCTTGTGGATCATAACCAGGCCGTAACAAATACGAATATGCACAAGCTCCTAAGTAAAAACATTGAAGCTAAACAACTGGAAAAGAAAATAGAACGTGGTAAATTGCTTCCATACTTTGGTGTTGGAGCTGGATATTACCAATACAATGATATTTTTAAAAATAGAAATCCGTCTACTATGGTTCATGCAACTTTAACCCTTCCCATTTCAGACTGGTGGGGCGGTTCTTACAATCTCCGTAAAAAGCAAACTCAGATAGACAGGGCAGAATACGAGAAAAAAGATACTGATCAAAAGCTATTTGTGATGTTCCAAAGTTATTGGAACAAATTAAATGAAAATTACAATAAGTTACTATTGGCCAAACAGGCCATTGAGACAGCTGAGGAAAATGTGCGAATAAATAAAGACCAATATCAGAATGGGCTAAGCATATTAAGCGATCTTATTGATGCCCAGTCACTATTACAACAGAGCAGAGATCAGTACACAGAAGCATACACGGGATTTCTAGTTGCTAGATACCTCTATCTTAGAGAAACCGGAAGATAAATTATACAACAATGGATAAAAGCAATTTTAAAAAGACACTTGGTTTTATATTCTTTGGCATCACGCTCATATGCTGGGTTGGTGCACCCATAATACCATTTACTGATATCCCTAATAAGGCAATTGTGACAACAACGGTGGTTATTGTCGGCGAGGTATTTTTTGTATCAGCTATTGCACTTCTTGGAAAAGAATATTGGGGTAAAATCAAGCAGTGGTTCAAGAACTTATTCAGTAAGAACACCAAAGAAAACTAGGTATATTAATAAATTTTAAATGGTTCACTAATCAATAAAAATGAAAACATGCAAAAGAGCGTAAATTTTACAGTAATATTTTTGACAGCATTTCTATTTCTTATCTGCTCAGCTTATGGGCAGAATAAGGAAGATAAATTTACAGGAAAGTGGCTTTCAAAAGATAAAATGATAGTCGAAGTCTACAAAGTAGGAAAAGGTTTTAATATCAAACAATTAGAAGCTCCCAAACAGAAAGAAAAGTTAAATAATGGAAAAGTAGTGGCTAAGAACATACTTGAAACATCAAAAGGTGAATATAAAGGAACTTCAATTGACCTAAACGACGATAAAGAATATCAAAGTATGTGGATTATCAGTGATGGTGATGGAAAGAGTTTGACATTTAAGCTTAAATGGGGATTTATTTGGCATAGTGAAATTTGGACGAAATTATAGACTTAGTAATATAAATTTTAAATGTCAAATGATTGTATGTAATAATTTAAATCATTGGGAAAATGATCCCATCTAATAATAGGTGTTGTATAATAATTGCTTTTTTGTTTTTTTTTAGCAACTACGTATTTTCTCAAGACACCATAAGTAACAGCTATAGAGATAAAATAGAGATTACTACTTCATTTGGACTCAGCATCCCGCGTTCAGATTTTATGAAGCATAGTAATATTGGTATAAGAACGATGACTGGCTTCCAATATCGGTACAACAAGAGTATATTCTTCAGAGCCGTATATGAGATATCACTTTACAGTTTTACAAATAGTAGATCAGTCGATGGATTTTCCGTTATAAACAAGGGGAATCGCTCTTTAATCGGTGCGTTCGTAGATATCGGATCAAATACAGTTATTGGTGACAGAATTGAAATTGGGGGTTTTACTGGGTTTGGTTTATTATGGCTCACAAGCCCTTTTACCGAGGTTCAGGGAAGTGTTGCCAGTATCAATACGCGCTCGGAAACAAAAGCTTACGAGACTTATAGATTGGGTGGTTTTGCATCATATCGTGTTAATAAAAAATTTGCATTGTATATCGAATTACAGCATTTCAATGCTCTACGGCGTTCTCATGTCTTTGACAGTAAGCTTGGTGGTACCAATATCGCTTTAGGTTTTCGAACGAATTTGAGCAATCAAAAAAGATGACGGAACGTCAGTAAAAGCTCTTAGTAACAAAAAATAAAAGATTATGGATAAAGTAAATTCTAAAAAAATAAAGATCAACTGTTCTGTGGAGCAGGTTGTAGATATTTTTTTTCAGCTACATAACGAGCTCTATTTTGAGGGTAAGCCGTTAATCGGTGGCAATCCTGAAGACTTGGCAAGAATAATTACGAACTCTTTCCTAGACAGTGAAGGCAAAGCGCTAGATCCCTCGTGGGTTAAAACAATGTTAGTTCCACCGACACCTAGCAGGGAGTATAAGGTATTTATAATGTAATTCCTAAGTCAGATAAAGTCTCAAAAATTACGGACTAGAGACACTAATAATGTCGAATAATTATAATCTATAAGTAGGAAGGGGAATTGAATAATGATAGTAAATAATAAAATTGGGATTACACTTTCAGGAGGTGGGTTTAGAGGAATAGCTCACCTTGGTGTTCTCCAATGTATGGAAGAGTTAGGAATCTCATTTGATGCTATTTCAGGTGCAAGCGCAGGTGCACTTATTGGTGCCTTTATTGCGGAAGGCTACAGTCCTGCAGAGATTTTCAAATTTGCAAAAACAGAAAAGTTTTTCAATTACACAGATTTATTTCGAGGTAATGGAGGAATGTTCAGTCCAGATATATTTGAAAGGATTATTACCAAATATATCCCTCATAACAGTTTTGAGCAGCTCAAAGTCCCATTATATGTTTCTGTTACTGATTTGAGTAATGCTCGGTCGTTGGTGTTCAATCAGGGCTGCCTAAGTTTGGCAATTAAATCTTCATGTTGTTTCCCTATGGTCTTTGTCCCCGTCAATTATCATAATGATACTATATTATGCGATGGAGGTATACTAAATAATTTTCCTGTTGAACACATAAATGCAACATGCGGAAAGAGTGTTGGAGTGGATGTAAATTCTATTGAGATTGCAAGGGGACATATGGGATATGGTGAAATCATGGACCGCATTATCCGAATAATTACTTCAAAAATAGATAAAGAAGGAGCAAATTACTGCGACGTCTTTATACAGCCGGGAGAACTTCGAAAGTTTTCAACTTTCGACACAAAACATATGGATGAAATATATCAAATAGGATATGAACATGCTAAAAAATTTGAAGATGATTTGCTGTCTTTAAGACAGGATAATAACTGTTGAGTATAAAACATTAGTAGACTATTGCCTATTGGATAAATATCATATTAAGTTTCATAACTCAAAAATCGCAACAATTTAATAGATGAAAAAATACTGTTATGAAAAATTACAGCAGCTAAATGACCACCTAAATGATTTATCATGTGATAAAACAATGTTGCTTGCAGAAGACGCAATTGAAATTGCACAAAAAAAACTCAACGAGGTAAAGGAGTTTATCATTGAAAAGGGTTTTAAAGATGCTAATGAAGAAATCTGCTTTTTTAAGAAGATAAAACCGCAGTTTGTTGCTAAGTTGATTTATTACAACGGTATTTATAAGATTGAGGCTAAAATCCCTTATGGTGGAGATAAGGTAACGAAAAAGTATCTAAAAAATGAGATTACAAAATTGAAGCTATATTTTGATAATAATCTTGAGTTTTACAAATATTACAGAACAAATAGTACTTACCTAGATGATAAATATTTTTTGCGAGGGAAATATGATATCAAACTAAGCTTAGATAGTTATTATTTTGAGACAGATCATAGATTCTGTACTAGCCATGATTATAAAGTTGCAAAAATTTTAGCAAATGATCTTATCCAACTATATATTGAAGACAGAATTTTTGGGCTTTCAAACATTTCAAGTGCAAAAAGTCCACACTATTCTTTGAACTGGACAGGAAGTAAAGCTGCATTAGTTGAACTTATTTATGCCTTGCAAGCTCAGGGGGTATTGGATTATGGTCATGCTGATATCAAACAGATCTCAAGAGTGTTTTCAAGAATGTTTAATGTAGATATCGGTGATTTTTATCATACTTATTTAGAACTACGTAATAGGAAAATCAACAAAACCAAGTTTCTAGACTCTCTTAGAGATGTTTTAAGCAAAAAAATGGATGAACAGGACGATAAGTGAGAGTTTATTTATATTTACGCTAAAATGTATTTTTAGTACTTATATTTTTTGTCATTGAAGCAGTTAATTCTGGTAGCTTAGCCTCATTTTGAGTATCTTCCTGTTTATTTGATTGGGGTGTAATGGATAGTTGAATCTTACGGTCGATTGCGGCAAGTTCGGTTTTAAGCTCGCTCAGTCGACATTCTTTTGTCCATATACCATCCACTACTCCCTGAAGTATTGGAATATCTTTTTGAAAATCAGTTATATTTTCTTGCTCTTTAGCGATATAGGATGGTAGTTTTTCCAGTGCCCGCAAAAAATTCATTGAGGCAGTTTCCGGCTCTTTCGCCATTATTCCATTATTGAATGTATATTTTATATTTCCTTCGCCTTGTACAAAAAAACGGTTCACTCGAATATCGACTCCATCTTTTTCTGACATTTCGGTTTTTACCAATAATTGAAAACCATATAAACTTCCGATTTCTTCATAATCTCCACCTGTTCGGGATTTATCTGTTAATTCATTAAGGTTAGTACCTATTTGCTTGATGGTAGCAGTAGCAGGAAGACCTGTGAGCTGAATAGCGTTTACAATCGTACCATCCTGGTTCTTTTGAATACGTTGTTGCAGATTACTCCAATCAAGACTCATACGATCATGTCGCGACTGAGCTTTGTTAAGCTCTGCTGTGAAATCTTCAAGTTTATATTTAGCACTATATTTTGACCTATTAAATGCCTGTTTCTCACTTTCCAAGCCTGCAATTTGCTTTTCTACTTTCGCCTTGTCTAAAAGGTCAGTATTTCCTGATAGAATTGCTACGTATTCAGAAAAATTCATTCCTGACTTTTCATCCATACTTCCTTCATCAATAGTTCTCTTACCGAGATTATTTGATTTTAGCTGGTCTATGAATAGTTGTTTGTTGAACAATAGATTAAACTTATAACTGTCCAGTGATTTTTCTACGGCATAGATGACCACATCCACTTTATTATCGGCAAAATGCTTGGCTATTTCATTGCCTTTACGAATTGCCCGACCATCTCTTTGGGCAAGATCACTAGGTCTCCAGGGTGTATCTAAATGATGTATAGCTACAGCTCTCTTCTGTGCGTTGACTCCTGTTCCAAGCATACTTGTAGAGCCAAATAGTACCCGAATTTTACCTTCATTCATTCCCTTAATCAGCTCCTTACGTTGATTATCTGTTTTAGCTTCCTGTATGAAACGGACTTCGTGAGCAGGAATACCATGTGTTTCTACCAGTTTTTTCTTGATTTCAGAATACACGTTCCACTCTCCGGACTTGTAGGTCCCCAAATCAGAAAAAACGAATTGTGTTCCTTTTTGTGCATTAAACTTTTGGTAATATTTGGCGATATTATCGGCACAGTGCGAAGCCTTGTTATCAGGATGATCATAATAAGCACCACTCACCATACGCATATCCAGCGACATTTTACGTGCGTAGTCTGTTGCAATGAGCATTTTTGCTTTTTCTTCCGTTTTAGATAATGGCGGTCTTCCAAGCAAGGTAGCATCCCCGGATTTTGCAAACTGCATCAGGTTTTGTATAAATTTTGCCTGGTCTGGTGTAGGTGGAATATTGTACAGTATTTCCTTTTTCTCCGGTCGGTCAATCCCTATATCCTTTGCTGTGCGATAATCTGTAATTTCAGAATAGAACTGAGCTAGCTCCGGTACTTTAATAAAATAACGAAATCGTTCCTTTGCCACAATATTATTGGCTACAGAAAATTCATAATCCGTAGTTTTTCTTGCATAAATAGCCGCCCATGCATCAAAACAGTTTATACCTTGTTTTTCTAATGCCCTTGGTCTAAGATATTTGAATAACAGATACAACTCCGTTAAAGAGTTACTGATGGTGGTTCCCGAAAGAAAGGTAGCTCCCATGTCGGCATTGGTACGATCCTGAATAGTACGTATAGCAAACAATAAGTTCAGGGCTTTCTGACTACCATCTACATTTCCCAATCCTGCTACACGACTATGTCGGGTATTAAACATCAAGTTCTTAAACTGGTGGCTTTCGTCGATAAACAGATGATCTATACCCATCATTTTAAAATCTACAATATCATCTTTTCTATTCTCAATATCGTGTTGCAGCGTTTTAAGTTTTACTTCGAGGTTTTCTTTCCTTTTGATAGCTCCTGCAAGCATACCTCTTGTTACTTCAGCACCTTGCGATTGCATAGCATCAAGATTTCGTTCTACATTATCCAGTTCAATTTCAAGAATTTCCTTTTGTACTTCGGGCGATTGCGGTATCATTCCAAACTGATCATGCGTCAATATCACGCAATCCCAATCATTGTTTTTTATATCGCCAAAGATTCGCAAGCGTTTTTGAGGTGTAAAATCATCTTTCCCTGGAAACAGGATTTTAGCATGCGGATATGCAGTACGATAGGCTTCTGCAATCTCATGAACATTGCTTTTCAAACCAATGATCATTGGCTTATGAGCCAAACCCAGTCGTTTCATTTCCTGTGCCGCTGTACACATTACTAAAGTTTTTCCTGCACCGACTTCATGGTCGCAGATGGCTCCGTTATTCAGCTTAATCATCCAAACGGTATCCTTTTGACTTCCATAAAGATCATTTATGCCCAAAGCCTTGCGATCCAGACCAGGAAAATCCTGATGGCTTCCATCATAATTGGGGCGGACAAAACAATTGAACTTATCATTATATTGATCTGTAAGTCGTGTTTTGAACTCATCGTTTTGAGCATGGAGCCATTCAGTAAAGGCTGTTCTTATTTCATCAATTTTACTGTTTGCCATTTGTATGGCTTCCATATCCCTTACTTTAACCTCTTGATCTCCAATCGTAACTTTTTTAGTAATATCGGGTGTCGTGTTTACTAAAGCGTGTTTCAGTAACGCAATTCCATCAAATGTTCTGCTTTCCGATTTTACGGCATATTTTTCCCAAATATGTTGATTGCCCTGTTTAGAGGTTACGGAAAAATCATCTGAACTATCTGAATAGTGTATTCTTACTTCTGTGTCGAAAAGATGTGAGGCAAAGCGTGCGTAGATTCCGGACGGTATCCATCGCTCACCTAAATTAAAATCAAGTTCTTCAAACTCTATTCTTCTTGGTCGGGATTCTTCCAATATAGTTAAGCTTCGTGCAGCTTCTTTATCCTCAGGATTATTTTCAACATGGCTTCTAAGTTCGTGTGCCTTTTCAACCACATTTCCTGCAATCCAACGTTCCGCTATTTCGTATTCATTAGCTAACGGATTGTAATAAATACGGTCATTCAAGGCTTCTTTAAGAGCATCGGCAGACATACTGCTGATTTCAGACATGTATTCCAGATCTACAGTTCCGTATTTGTTTAATGAAGCTGCTAATGCTTCTTCTGGATTGTCCGTTGCCAGTGTAGAGATGGAAAAACTAACAGGATGACTAAATACATCGGCTTTATGTATCACTCCACCAATTGTACGTTCCAGATACGGTACTTCTTTCCCCGCACTATCCGTTTTAATAAGCTTAATATTATCAGCACTATTCAGGTTACCATACTTTCTTACAAAAGCATCATACAAATAGTTAAGGGTTTCTCTTTCTGAGTTATGTTCGGTTTGTTTCTCTGCTTCCTTTTGATAAAGATCTATGTAGGTATCCCTTATAGCAATATAGGCTTCAGCTCTTGCTTTCTGTGAAGAAGTCAATTGCAAAGGATGGAATATACCTGTTTTGTCAACTTTGTCAACATTTTGTAAATGACCAACCCAGCCATTGTTTACCACAAGGCAGTCATTACGGTGAAATGCTTGTATTTCCTGACTATACAAAGCAGGCTCTGGAAGTGTGTTTTTTAGAACTAGCTTATCAACAGTATCTTTTTCGTTTACCTGCGAAAATAAATCTCCGATTAGCTCTCTTGGCTCATTGTTTTTAGGTTTACTTATAGATTCATTGTTAACAGGCTGTACATAGGGTTGTTGCATACCACCACTGAAAAGATTGGTTTGCTTTCCAATCGGAGTACGGTTTCTGTTAAACTTTTTCTTTTGACTTTGGGCTGTTTTCTTTGGTGGTGCAATTACTGTTATAGACTCATCATCATTGCCAAATAAGTCAAAAATACTCAGCTGTTTTAGTTCTTGTGGCGGTGAAATTCTTTGTTGTTCCTGTTGGGTAATTGCTGATTCAATTATAGGAGGTGTAAAAATTGGTGTAACGGGAATTTCTATTGCCGGCTCCTCATTTCGTTCACCTTTGTATAAAGCTAAGTTTAAATTCCTACCAAAGTCTTTAGAAAGCATTTGTGTTAGGTCTTTAGCAATTCCATTTACACCATCATTGTGTTTATAGATCAAAGCGGGCTGTCCGTAAGGGTCAGTATCTAATTTACTTTCAGTATGTACAATCCTGCTGTTATTATAAAATAATGCATTCCCTGGTGTATTGTATACAGTCTGTTGACTTTGGCAAAACAGTTCTTCTGCTTCAGATAAGCTTTGCTTAATTGTATTCTTTTGTAGGATTATCAAATCAGAGCCTACTTCTGTGCCTGCATACTCTGTAAATAAGTTATTTGGCAATCGGATAGCTGACACCAAATTGTTGTTTTCCATTAATGCTCTACGTATCGGCTCATTCTTAGGACTATTTAATACTCCTTGCGAGGTAATGAAAAACTGTAAACCTCCTTCCCGAAGCATATCATTCCCTTTCAAAAAGAAATAGTTATGAATACTTCTGGCTGCTTGTACTTTTGCATAATCTTTACTTCGGGAATAGGATAAATCAAATACAGCAGTATCTCCAAACGGAATATTACTTGCGATTACATCATAGCTGTTCTGTTCTTTTTCGGAAATTTCCTCAAAGCCACTTACACGGATATTACTTTCTGGATAGAGGTGTTTTAGTATCTTCCCGGTTAATACATCTTTTTCATAGGCAGTAACCCTAGTCTCTTCGTTATCTGCAAAAGATTGTATGAATGCACCAATACCTGCTGATGGTTCCAGAAAATTCTGTATTTTAAGTCCACTATCTTTCAGAGCAAATGAGATAGCATCTATAACCTGTGGTGGTGTGTAAAATGCTGTTAGGACAGAGCTTTTCATACTGTCCACATATTTTCTGTACTGTTTATCATCAACGGAATTCTCCATTAATAGTTGGTGTAATTCCTGTGTAATTGGAAAAAGATCATGTTCGTTTTTTCGCCAATGATTGATATCTACTTCACTGGAGATAGGGTTCAATACGAACTTTAGACCACCAAATCCGCTATAATGCATCATTAGCAGTCTTTCGCCTGCGGTAGCTTGCCGCTGTTCCTTCTCCAATTTAAAAGCAGTACGTAAGGCTTCAATATTCTGTTGGAGATGAAGACGTTTACTGAAGCCCATTTTCCTCTATCCAGATTGAAATGGTACCGGTTATTTCTGTGTAGAGCTCATCAAACTCATGACAGTATGCGAAATCATCGGTTAATTCATATTTCAAGAAAACAGATTCGCAGACGGGAAACATTTTTAGGGCAAATGGTTTCAATTCTTCATCTGCCATTAAAGCATCAAACTCATTGCAAACCACTTGAAAAATGGTGTCGAAACGGGAGAAATGTAAGCCTTCAAATAATATGTAATTGGCAATTTCACTACATTGCTCTATAGCGTTGCCCGAAAGAAATGCTCCTTCATAAGCATTTGCTGCCCATGAAGATCGTTGGTCAATAAATTTCTGGTCGCTTGCTTTTTCGGGGAAGCTGCTGTTAAGGTGTTCTTGCAGTCGTAGTCTGAAATACGACAAGTCTTTTTGCAGTGTACTCATGGTAAATTTTATTTAGAATTTTTGCGTAAATCCTAAAATTAGAGCAGTAAGGCAAAGTTTTTATAGAAGTGGTAGGATTTGGCTTTGAGAGGTAGGATTTGGCGTAATATGCAACGAGAATTTCAATCATCTGAGAGGTTCCAGATTTTAAGAGACAAATAGTCTATTAAAAAAATTATAATGAATTTGCACAATCAAATACCGTACGGTATATTTGCAATATGGTAAGATCAGAAAAAACACGACAATACATTATTGAAAAAACAGCTTCAATTTTCAACAAAAAGGGATATACAGGGACGTATTTATCCGATTTGACTGATGCAACAGGCTTGACAAAAGGTAGTATTTATGGAAACTTCAAAGACAAAAATGAGGTTGCTGTAGAAGCTTTTAGATACAATTACAAATTCCAATCTGAAAAAATACTCGGCAAAATAAATCAAATAGAGCATTCAGCCGAAAAAATGATTGCATTCTTAGGTCATTACAAAACGGAATTTAAGCCAATATTCCAAAACGGAGGTTGTGCCATCTTGAATACATCCGTTGACGCAGATGATGGAAATGATTTGCTAAAAATGGAGGTCACTAAATCAATCCAAAGTTGGCACAAGACCATTGTCTCCATACTGGAAGATGGTGCCAATAAAAATGAAATAAAAAATTTGGATGCGAGTGTTTTTGCATATCGGTTAATTGCTCTGATTGAAGGAAGTATTTTGCTAGCAAAAACACTTGAAAAACCAGAAATATTGATGGAAAGCATCGATTTTTTACAGTCTGAAATTAATAGTCTGAAAATTTAAATAAAAAAATTTGAACAAGCATATACCGGTAGGTATATGCGTAAATATTAAAAAAATGGAAAGAGTAGTTATCACAGGATTAGGAGCAATTACTCCTATTGGAAAAAACACAATGGAATATTGGAACAACTTGCTTAACGGAGACTCTGGTGCCGACAAAATAACGCGTTTTGACACAACAAATTTCAAGACAAAATTTGCATGTGAAATCAAGAATTATGAGGCTTTAGATTACTTCGATCGGAAAGAAGCAAGAAAAATGGACAGATTTACGCAGTACGGACTTATTTGCGTAGATGAAGCTGTAAAAGATGCAGAATTAGATTTTTCGAAATTGAATGTAAACCGGATAGGTGTCATTTTTTCCAGTGGAATTGGTGGCTTTGAAACGTTCGAGCATGAAGTCATCGATTATGCAAAAGGTAATTTTCAACCAAAGTTTAATCCATTTTTTATTACCAAGATCATTTCTAATGGCTTGTCTGGTATAATTTCTATCAATTACGGATTAAGGGGAGTTAATTATTGCCCTGTTACCGCTTGTGCTTCTTCTACACAAAGCATTATTCAGGCATTTAATTACATCCGTTTAGGCAAAGCGGATATCGTTATTACGGGCGGTTCTGAAGCTCCCATAACAGCATCTTCCATTGGCGGGTTCAACGCGATGAAGGCCATGTCGACCAATAATGAAAATTTCGGTACTGCTTCAAGGCCTTTTGATACAAGCCGTGATGGATTTGTGGTCGGTGAAGGAGCCGGGGCTTTGATTGTCGAAAGCTTAGGCTCGGCAATAAAAAGAGGAGCTAAAATTTACGCGGAAATTGTAGGTGGTGGAGAAAGTTCAGATGCCTATCACATTACGGGAACGCATCCCGAAGGAACTGGGGCATTTTTGGCCATGAGGGAAGGTATAAAAGAAGCCAACTTAAATCCAAATAATATTGATTATGTTAATGCACATGCGACATCGACTGGACTTGGTGATTTATCAGAAATTAAAGCGATTGAGAAATTATTTTCATCAAACCTTGATAAAATTCAGGTAAGTGCTTCAAAATCTATGACTGGGCATTTATTGGGAGGTACAGGTGCTATTGAAGCCATTTCAACTTGTTTAAGCGTAAAAACCGATTTAATTCCACCAACTATAAATACGACCGAAATTGATGAAAATATACCAAAAGAATTAAATCTGTCCTTAGGTAGTAAGGCGTTTTCAAAAACGGTGAATTATGCCTTGAGCAACAGCTTTGGGTTTGGGGGACATTGTGGAGCTTTAATCTTAAAAAAATACATTTACTAAATTACAAAGTAGGGAAATCTCTATGAAAATGCTTTAAGCATATTTTTTTATTTTTGCATCACAATTTAATCCATTATCATAATGAAAGAACTAATCGAAAAAATCAATGCTTCATTTGAAGCGTTAAAAGTAGATGCTGAATTACAGGCAGACAAAGGAAACAAAGCAGCAGGAACAAGAGCTCGTAAAACCTCTTTAGAACTTGAAAAACTGCTAAAAGAATTTAGAAAAGCATCTTTAGAT
>NZ_MKWH01000062.1:0-49992 GCF_001899705.1 Sphingobacterium sp. 40-24
TTATTATACTCTCAACAAGTAAAACCTTAATTGTTTAAGGTGGTGGCATTTTAATGCGAATTGCTGGGGGTATTTATATGCGAATTAACAGATCCGCTTGTTGGGATTACGCTTGTCAAACTGCTCTTTCACCACCTTATCCCAGGTAAGACCGTATACGTTGTGGATCTCGGCATGCATGCCTAACTGGTGTTGCATATGAAGTCTATCAACATCCTCTTCATTGCTCCAGGCAGGCTCCCCCATATCTGTCCAGAAACCACTCACACCATCGGCTAGGGGCTTCTGCTGGAGCTGCCCCCACCAGTCGGCCACAGATGGATTTGTAAAATCAACGACACCACAATTACCACCCCATGGCCAAGGCATATCATAAGATGTACCCGTACGACGGTCCTTGACAAAATATCCTTTTTGATGGGCCTCCTGCCACTGACTCTTATTTGATTGCGACACCACTGGATCTTGTGAGAGAATCATCTTAAAGCCTTTTTCATTCAGCTTTTTGAGCATTCCTTTAGGATCTTTATAATTTCCTTTACGCCAGTTGAAATCTTGCAGTTCCTGTGTCCAGCCTATATCCTGATAGATGATATCACAGGGAATTTCCCGCTTTCGAAATTCGGAAGCGATCTCCAAAGCTTGGTCTTCCCGTGTATAAAGTCCACGGCTCTGTGCAAAACCAAACGCCCACCTCGGTGGCATGATCGGTTTCCCAGTCAATGCGATATATTGCTGTTGGATCTCTTTATAATCCTTTCCATAGATAAAATAGTAGATGAAGGGACCATCTGGTGCTCCAAAGGAATAGGATTCTGTACTGCTGGTTCCAAAGTCAAAAGCTGTTTTATAGGTATTGTCCAAAAAAATACCATAATGGTAGCTGCTCATGAAAAAAGGAATACTCTTATACAATGGATCTTCTTGACTGCTATAACAGGGTTTGTCGCTATTCCACATCTTGTAAGACCGGCCTCTTCGATTGAGCGGCCCAGTCTTTTCGCCTAGGCCAAAGAATTGTTCATCGGGACGCAGTACTTTATGTGCCACCGTCTTGGTACCGCTCGTGCTGTGCCCAAGACTTTTATAATCACTGAAAACCAACTTTTGCCACTTATCGTAAATCAGCAATTGCATGGGATTCTTGTTGAGACGGACACGCAGCTTTCCGGTGAAGATTTCGAAGGTTGCCGGTTCGTTATTCACCTTGATTTCACCGATGTCTTCAAGCTGTTCATGAACTACTGCAAAGGAAGAATTCTTCCTTTGCAATGTGCCGCTGACATCATACCATATCCGAACAACAGAACTGCTGCAAAAATAAAGCTCCAACTTAGCGCCGTCGCTGCAATTGAAAGTCACCTTTCGCCCCTCGATCTGATAATCTTGGCATTGTGTCGCTTTCATCATCTGCCCTGCTGCTCCATGAACGATGGAGATCAGGCAAAACAGCATCAAATAAAAAGATTTTAGTTTATGCATAATAGGTTTTTAATATTCGATCACAACCATGTCCCAATACTTGAGCCCCGGCAGATCTATGGTCAATTTATTTCCTGTCTGCGCTTTAGTAAGCGGAATAGCGACGCCCCCTTGCATATCGGGCGATGCCAGCCATACACGCTTGACAGTACGTGTCACGTCGAGCTTGATCTGTAGGCCATCGATACTGGAGGGTTCCTGTTGGGTCCCATTGGTATCACGCCATTCCATAGTATTGGCATCCTTAAAATTGATCAAATGGATTACATCGCGGTTAGCAAAATATCGCCCATAGCTTGTAATACTGCCTGATCTTGCTTTACCATTACTGATAGTCAAAGCGTTTGTACCGGTGACACTAAAGACCGCGGCTGTACCACCATCTCGCAATACGTTTTGGTAAGCGACCATAAAGTCATAATATTGGATCAGCTTTTCCTTTGTTGTTCCTTTAAGCTGCAGGTTGTTATTTGCAAAATATTCATTGGTCAAATAATGTTCTCCCATTTCAAGGTGAGCCCCTCCATTGGCAAAGATGACCGCATTGGTCAGCAACACGCCTGGCTCATTGACAAAGCCTGCCTGATTGGACTTAGCATAGTTCATATAAGCTGCTAATACGGTATTCTTATTGTAATTGCTAAAACGGTCATTGTCTTGAATAATTTTCACCAATTCATCGTATGATTTGTTAGGATCCCAAACTTCGGTATATAAAAAATCAACAGCAGATGGTGCTATCCCAGACTCCTGACCGTATTGATTAACTGCATTCATCACGTGATACTTGCCCGGAAAAGCCTTCTTTGACGCTGCTATGAATGGGGCGTAGCGCTGCTCTAGTTTCACTTCTTTGCCAGTATAGTCATATAGTTTTCCGCGGTCTCCCAACTGATCAATATGATAGCCGTCAAAATTATAGACCGCAAATACATCTTGATGTCTTTTGTTAATGTAGGTCTGCCAGTCGGAGTTGCCGGGATCGACCAAATAGATATTGCTGCGAAAGGGTGCATTCAACGAATGCCTATCTTTCTCCTGATGTTGATTATCCTTAAAAAGGTACCATTGTTCGGATACCCCATCACTTGCCGCATTGGACAAAGCGCCATACAACAAGTTGTAGAACATCGCTTTCATCCCTTTATCATGAGCGGCCTGAATATAGCCATCCACGGTAGATTTGTAATTAGTCCGGCCGATGAGATCCAGCCAGGAATCAGCCGGATTGGATACTGAACCGGCCAAAGGTTTATGCTGATCCATCTGCCAGTCATAAAACTGGATTCCATTAATATGGAAACGGTTGAGCGTTTCGACATTGCGTTGTATTACCTGCTGATCAAGGCGATCGTAATTGGATACAAATCCATACCGTGGAAACTTGCGCCAGTCAGAAGATACATCAACGGCTATGCTGTAGAGCGGCTTTTTAGTTGTATCATCAGTTTTAAAAAGATAGACCATGTAGCCCCGAAAGTCTGTTGTAGGTGGTGTCCAGGTCCAGCTCAGCTGCGAAAGCGGCTCCTCTTTGATCAATTCGCCCAGATAGGTATAGGCGACACTCAAATTATTGTCGGAGATGGCAGCTGTAAATGTGATCTTTTCCCCAGGTTTATAAACAGCTTTATCTGTATTGATGACAGGCTTAAAATAGGTCTGCCCATAGGTGATCGGGTCTTTTTCAATATCGTAATAGTTGTTGCAGCTCGCGCTTAGAAGGATTCCGCCGGCAACCACAAGTCTGAATATTCGTTTCATCTGTAAATAATTAATCATGCACACAGAAGCTTATTAATTTCCTCCATTTTGTTGATGGAGGAAAAAGCTTAAGATTGATTTATTGTTTGATAATTGTGACTGTTTCCTGTAGCTGATCCAGTATGATACTGTATGTACCCGCAGTGGTCACTTTCCACTTATTATCTGGATTAGAGCCAGACTTGCTAAAGATCATCTGCTCGGTCTGCCCTGAGGGTGTCCTGCCATTTTGTGAAGCCAAAAACCATGCGCCATTCCAATCGGCCTGTTTATCGCAACTAAACTTTAATTCACCGGCTTTAAGTGTTCCAGACCAGGTAAACCTGTGGGGTGTATCACCCTTAACCATTGGGGTTGCTGTGGCAATATCCCAACCATTGGGTGTCGCATCGCCCACAAGATAAATAGCCGGAAACGATGTAAAAGGAGCAATGGTAATTTTATTGGCCCGTAGATCCAGTCTGATCTTATAGATTCCTTTATTAATCCGCCATTTATAATCATTCTTATTTTCACTTTCGGACCACTTGACGACAGGTAGGTCTGTTCCAACGCCTTGTTGATCTGTCTCTGGGCGCAAAAAGACAACGCTTGGATCAAAATCTGGCTTCGTTGCAATCTTAAACTCGTCGGTGCTATTATTAGAATTCAATACGGCATGATAGGTAAAAATAAAAGGGTCATTCGGGTCTTTCACCATAGGCTGAAAGGACCAACCGGTAAAGCCACCCACAAACCACAGTGCATCATACATAGCTCCCTCAATTTCAGTAATGACAATAGATCGATCGATCAGATTGACTTTGACTTGGTATAGTCCAGATTTGGCAACGGTAAATGGAACATCGTAGGGATCTGACTCCGACTCACGATAATAGAGCTTTTCATTATTTGTTCCTTTGTTGTATGAAGGTGTAAAATTGCCCAAGGTGCTGATAAACTTAAACTCGCCCCGGCTCAGTACACCTTGCCATATAAAGGCTCCTGGCGTACCCTGTATCGGATTCATCCTGCTGGCTTTGTTCGCATCCCAGCCGTTGCTTGTTGCGCTACCAAGGATATAGAGTGTTTCGGTAACCGGCTTGTAGGTTTTGATCTTTAAACTAATTATTTGAGACAACTGTGTTGCGCTTTGTCCGTCTTGGGTCTCTGCTATGACACGCGCTTCCAGCTGTGCTCCGCTTCCTGCTGTGATGCCAAGCTTTTCAATCAACAATTGATTAAAATCTTTGGTAACATATCTTTGTGACCGCAATCCTTTCTCAAAAGTACTGTTAATGGAAGGCTTAAAATCCTTACCTTTTTCACCGATTTCAAGGGTATACTTGATGGCTGCATTCGTTCCAAAATTAGAACCCGAAGTCCAGTCGAATACTACAGCTTCCTGCTCCGGGGCGGCAACATTCAATACAATATCTGATGTTGAGACACTGAGTTCTAAGGGACCATCGGGATAGATGACATTGCCAAAATCGTCTTTACAGGACTGACAGAACAAGGACGAGATCAAGATCAAATTGATAATATAATATAGTCTTTTCATCTTTTTAAATTTGTTAGTTGGTTAATTACCAAAATGGATTTAATAACCGGGATTCTGCTTCAAATTTGGATTGGCGTCAATCTCAACTTGAGGAATGGGTAACAACAAATGTTTTGCGGTGGCATTGAGCTTGCCGATGCTGTGCAGAAAGTTAAGCGCATACTGCCCGTTGTCCCAGCGAATCATATCAAACCAGCGTTGTCCTTCAAAAGCAAGTTCTATTCTTCTTTCGTGACGGATTTTTTCACGCATATCAGCTTGGGAAAGCCCTGTAATTGACTTTTTGTCGGTCAAACCTGCTCGTTGTCGCACCATATACAGGGGATCCACCGCTTGAGCCGTATTGCCGAGTTCATTGAGTGCCTCGGCTTTCATCAATAGCACGTCTGCATAACGTAACACAACGATATTGGCCGCATTGGTATTGTAATCGGGTGAAATGGACAATGGAACCAAAAATTTGCGCACGTTATATCCTGTGGACGACATATTGGATTTGTAGGCCTTACCGTCGAAAAGTGGTCCTCCTTCATACAAAACAGTTTTATCTTTGCGCAAGTCTCCAGTTTCGTATTGGGAGACAAACTCAGCTGTTGGCTGATTCCAACCGTAGCCGCCGCCCACCCAGCCCGAATTGCGTGGTCCCATATAGGTGCTCAGCCAGTTTGCCTGATTTTCATCGTCCCAAAATCCGGCCTTGGTAAGTCCATAATATTGTACTTCAAAGAGCGATTCGGCTGTATTTTTATGACGAGGCTCCCCCCCAAAACAATCACTATAGTCTGCATTAAGCACATACCCCAGCGACTCGACCTGATTGCATTGATCAATGCACAACTGATATTGTTTTAGTGTGAGGTAAACTTTTGCCAAAAGGCCTGCCGCAGCTCCTTTACTGACGCGTCCCTTATCCTGATCGGCATATTCCTCACGACGAGGTAACAGTGTAATGGCTTCCTTAAGGTCTGGTACAATGACTTCATTATAGATGCGTTCTTTGCTCACGCGAGCCGGTTTGAGATCATCTCCAGGTTTCGCGGGTACCAATGAAAGCGGCACATCGCCAAACAGCTGAACCAAAATAAAATAATAGTTCGCACGGAGGAATTTGGCTTCGCCAATCAATCTGTTTTTCAATTGGGGATCTATATCCATCGAAGGGACATTTTCCAAGACGGTATTACAATATAAAATACCGGGATTGGGTCCTCGCCAAAGATCAACCGCCGAAAAATTGTCTGGGCCAGTGGAAAAATTGGACAATTGGATCGTTTCTATTCCATCATCGCCACCACCTGCACCCACGGCACTATTCCCTGCCATAATGTCTAATGACCATATACGCATATTGTATAACTTGGGTCGTTGGAGTGGCTGATAAGCCGCATTGATCATTGCAACAGCAGCGGAAGCATCCTTGACGGATTCGGCACTGGGATCCTCAAGAGGTTCTTTATCCAAAAATTTTGAACATGAGCCCAACCAAAGGGGCATCGCCGCAAGGGCCATATAAAATATTTTTTTCATCATCATGAGTCTAATTAGTTAAAATCTAAGGTCCAATCCCAAGCTAAAGTTTTTTGTGATCGGGTAGTTACTATTGTCAACACCTCCTATCACTTCAGGATCGAAGCCAGAATACTTGGTCCAAGTAAACAAATTCTGCCCTGAAAAATAAAACCGCAACCGTCCTGCATGCAGACGTTTGGCTACAGCTTCAGGCAAGGTATAACCTACGGTCAGATTTTTCAGACGCAGGTATTTTCCCTGCTCAATAAAACGATCTGAATTACGTGTATTCTTATTGGGGTCGCTGTAAATCGCTCTCGGCACCTCATTGCTGGTTCCCTCAGCGGTCCAACGATCAAGAACCTTAGTCGTCTGATTTCGTATGGTATACATACCTTCCAAGGTAACCCTATTGGCATTATAGATCTGGTTTCCAGACACCCCCTGAAAGAATACTTCAAGATCTATATTTTTATAGGACAACTTATTATTCATGGCAAAACTCCAACTTGGTGTTGGATTGCCTAAATAGGTCCGGTCATAGTCATTAACAACTCCATCTTTATTGATGTCCCTAAATTTGATATCGCCGGGTGCCGTACTATTAGCGGGATCTGCCCCTTGATATTGATAAGCATAACTATTCACTTCGGCCCAGTTTTGAAAAATACCATTGGTCAAATAGCCATAAAATGATCCAACAGGCTGTCCAATGGTATGGGACTGATAACCGTAGTAAATAGGTACATCGCCATCAAGTCTAACGACCTTATTTCTATTATAGGAGATATTGAAATCGGTATTCCAAACCAATTCTCCTTTTAGGTTTTGGCTACGTAAACTTAATTCCCACCCCTTGTTTTCTACCTCTCCGGCATTGATCATTGGCGTATAGCTGTCTGAATATCCTGTCGTAATGGGCACGCTCATTTTGACAAGCATATCTGAGGTTTTTTTGATGTAAGCATCCATCGTCAACTGGATCCTGTTTTTGAAAAAACTTGCATCAATTCCAACATTCTGTTGTTTGATCGTTTCCCAGCGTATGCCCGGGTTAGGCATAACGAGTGGGTACAATGTCGAAACGGGAATACCATTGAAAACATATTGACCAGTTTTTAAGCGGGCTGATGCAGCATAGTTATCCAACACGGCCTGATTACCGGTAACTCCATAACCGATACGGAGTTTAACATCACTCCAAAAATCATTTTTGTTAAAAAAAGACTCTTCAGAGATACGCCAGGCGGCAGAAAAAGAAGGAAAAGTCCCCCAACGGTTGGCCGAAGCAATTCTTGATGTACCATCACGACGTACAGTGGCCGTAAGGAGATAGCGATTTTTAAACGTATAATTGGCGCGCCCGAAGAATGACAATAACGCCCATTCGTTGCGGCTCCCACCTACAGTTGGATCTAACAAGCCATTATTTAACTGGTTATTATTGTCGGAAAGAAATTCCTTGATACTTCCATTCATGTAATTATAATCATTGTTTTGCGCACTAGAACCTATCATCACATTGATTTCGTGTCCACCCCCGAAAGTATTTGCATAAGTGAGGGTATTGTCCCACAAATAGGTTAGGCTCTTGTTGAAACTTTCACTCCGATAGGAATTGGGAACGGGGATGGGTTTCCAATTGTATTTAGGCGAAAAGGTCATATTGTCCCAAGCCTTATAATCAAGGCCAAGCAAAGTTTTGAAGGTGAAATGATTCAAGAAATTTGCTTCCGCATAGATATTTCCAAGAAGATTATAGCCTTTCGTTGTATTTTGTTCAAGCATGGCAGTCCCGATCGGATTGCGCAGATCGCCATAGAATATAGCTTCATTTCCTGGCCCTGAATAGGTACCATCTTCATTAAAAATTGGTTGTGTAGGCAATGAGGCAAGCGTATTCAATACGCTATAGGAACCATTGTGTTTTACATCATGGCTTAGCGTGAGCGTATTGCCCAATTTGAGCCATGCTGTCTGTTTAGCTTCATTGTTAAACTGAAAATTATACCGTTTGTAATCGGTGTTTTTCACGATGCCATCCTGATTGAGTATACCAGCAGAGACGTAGTACGTATTCTTTTCTCCACCACCAGCATAACTAAGGGCATAATTAGCTAATTTACCTGTCTGTAGGAGCGCATCTAACCAATCTGTTCCTCGGCCAAGCAATGTAGGATCGGCAAAATCCGGTCGTTGACGGTTATTGTTGTTGGCCATCATCTCATTGTGCTGCGACGCAAACTGTTGTGCATTCAGCATTTTGGGTAGGCTCGTTGCCTGCTGAATCGCGTAATTGGCACTTGCCGTAATACTGCCTTTATTTTTATTACCCTTTTTTGTTGAAATCAATACAACACCATTGGCTCCCCTGGAACCATAAATGGCAGTAGCAGAGGCATCCTTGAGGATATCGATTGTCTCCACATCATTTGGATTGAGCGCATTGAGAGACAGATCCGTTGGGACGCCATCAATCACTAACAATGGAGCACTATTGTTGATTGATCCCAGCCCTCGAATCTGTATGGACACATTGCTTCCGGGCGCGCCTGAGTTGATAACCTGTACACCAGAGGCACGTCCTTGAAGCGCTTCGCCAACATTTGCCACAGGCTTATCTTTCATTGCCTCTGCACCCACAGACGCTAAAGAACCTGTCAGATCTTTCTTTTTAACGGTCCCATATCCAATAACAACCACCTCGTCAAGTGCTGTGTTATCCTTGACTAATATAATATTATAAATTGATGCATTGTCTACTTTTAGTTCCTGAGTCTTGTAGCCGATATAGGAGATGCTCAAAACTGAACCATGTGCAACGGTCATTTTAAAATGGCCATTTCGATCTGTCTGTACTTGTTGGGTTGTCCCCTTGTTGTTGACGGAAACAGCTTCAATAGCTAGCTTGTTTTCGTCTTTTACAGTACCCTGAATCTCCCTTTGTTGTGCAAATGAATTTAAACAGATCAAAATCATTGAAAGCATGAGAATGGGATACGTAAAACGTAATCGCCCCTGGTTTTTCATAAAATTTGATTTTTACGTATTACTTATAATTGTTATCTAATTTCGATTTGAAACTAGTGTCAAATCGCCCCCTAATTGGTTTATCCAAAAATAAGAGGATCAAAGAGCAGATAAAAGAGGTGTATCGCCAAATATAGAAACAACAAAAACGTAAAAACCTAAAAAACAGAATATTACATCAAATACAACAAAGAAATATATAGAAGATTAGGTCAATAATTTAGGGCTTTTCGACCTATTTTTGTGACCAATTCATCAAAATCTTCGCGCGGGACGGCAGCTTTATTTCTGAATTTGGTCCGGTAGGTATAAATGGTATTGGTTGAATAGTGCAGGAAACGGGCTATCTTTGCGCTGTCTGTAATACCCAAACGTATCAATGCAAAAATACGGAGTTCCGGGCTCAGTACTTCATTTGGCTTTAAGACGACTTGCATATCTGCGACTAACAGTGCATTGAAATCTTCCACAAAGTTCGGATACAAGTGCAAAAATACATGATCAAAAGTGGCGTATAATTCTCTTACTTCATGGTCGATCATATCGCGTGATTTAAGCATCTGCTTGAGCTCTTCGATCTTCTTGGCCATGACCATCTTGTTGAGCGAAATCTGGTATTTTTCGAGCTTATCAATATATAAGGAACATAAGTTTAGGAACTCACCGATATAGGCTTCTTTGATGTGATTGGTTTCTGCCAACTCGCTATTCATAGACAGCACTTCGCTATTGGTGGTATGAAGTTCGTCATTGGCTGTATTCAATTGCTGATTGAGCACCTGCAATTTTTGATTGAGTTCGAAGAGCTCTCTACGGACGCGATTTACCCGCTTCATCTGCCTGTATATCAAAATAACTGCTATAATGAGGCACAGCGATAGGATACTGACAATCGCTAGAAAGATTGTCAATTTTGCCTTTTGTTGTAATTCATTTTCTTGATAAGCTGAGTTTATGATTGGAAAGATCTGCGAAGCTTCATAGGTCCGGAAACGGGCATTACAAAATATAGCATCCTCCATTGACGATTTGATACAGCTATAGGCTTCTTCAATATGGTTTGACTTATACAATAAGGTCGCTAATGCCTGCATCGAGGCATTCTCCTTGATGGCGTTTTTAATATCACTAATCGCGGATAGCGTCAAATATTTGCGTTGAAGGTCAATATTTCCTTCCTTTTCATAGATATTAGCCAGGGCATAACATAAGATGGCATGTTCATGATCCTCTTTTCGGGAAAGATCAAGCATATACATCAAACTCTTTTTCGCTTCCTCAAATTTCCCTTCATCATGGAGCTTTTCGGCATAAACTATACGGTATTGACTACTTGCCGTGTCCAGTTCACTTAAGAGCGAATCGCGATAGCGGTCACTCCGAATAGCATACTGCCGATCGTCGGTATTTGAAAATGAATAAAATTTATAGAGCCTTTTCCACGCATCGTAATACTTGATCAACAGTTCTCTAGGAAGCTTGTTCTTACCTACAGTGGCCAATATTTTATAGGCGTCAATATACATACCTGCTGTGAAGTAAAATGAAGCAAGATCCAGATTACTTTCATTGATTTGGAAGAAATCGCCACTTCTTTTGGCTAATTTTACATTTCCCCTAGCATATATAATCGCAGAATCTAGTTTATATGAAGAATATTCTTGGTAAAGGAGCTTGTTTAATTCGTATTGTCCGGAAGTGTTATTTATTGATTTCTGAAGTTGTCGTCCCAAATCGTCTATTCTCGCTTCTTTGAGGGCCATAAACACTTCCTTTTTGTCGATCATCTGAAGCAGTTGTATCAACGCAGTATCCTGTCCAGTTCCTGCTTTACATAAGATAACCGATATAACAATCAACAGGACACATAAAACACGTCTATACATGATACTTTAAACCAAAAGTGACAAAACACAATAGTAACATTTTCTAGGCTTAAAACAAAACTAGCATATACTAATGTTATACATTTATCAAAAATAAAAAATTGCAAATATTCTGATAATATTTTGCGTATTAATACAAATCTTAAACGTTCTTAAAACCTTTATTGAATATTGACACACTTTTAACACCTAAAATCTTGACCTCAATTATCTGTTTATTATTTCTATAAATGTTAGTTGAGGGGATTATTATAAATAATTCGAATTCGTAATTTTGAACTACTAATCTAACAATCAACTTCTTCTAAAACACAATCAAATACTGTGAATACAGTACCTAACATTACTAAAATTTTAAGTTGATTATTGAATTTTAATGCCCTCTTCCTGAAATATGTATATATATATGTTTTATCTGAACGATGATTGTAATTATTGTTATAATGGACAGTATAATGACCATAAAAATCAAAAAGGGTGATTTTCTCTCTTTAAAAGACTTCTGGGATATAGTAGAGGTATGTTTTCTCTTTCTCCTCTTAACAGCAGGTTTTCTCTTGTGTACATTATGTTTTTTTTTCATTTCAATACAACTGGAACAATAAAAAATAGAAATCCTATATTAAAATTTGATAAAAACATAAATTGATACTCATTTGCATCAACAATAATTTTATAATCCTAAACTTCCTAATACAACATTTCTCAAAACCTATTTTTCTTTCAACACAGGTTAGAACAAAAAAAGCTACAAAAGTTAATGACCGTTTAGACTTATGAGAAAAACTTCACTAACACATTAATTATAAAGATACCCCAACATGATGCTGCAAGATTTACAGATGGAAAACAGGAATGTCGGACAGCCATGACCGATACTTAGACTAAACAATACCAACATATTTTTGATTCCTTCGTAAATTTGATAAATACAGTCTAATTGGATATTCCTTTCAAAGGCTAACAATAAGGATGTCTTGCTTTATTACAAAACATCCTAGATGATCATTTTATTGTATAAAAAAGCTAAGACCCTACTAAACATGATGTTTTATAGAATACTGTTTCCAATAACATTCAAATTTTATTTAAAATTTCATCCGCTGGATCCTTATAGCATTCAATATCGCAATTAGCGAAACCCCTACGTCAGCAAATACGGCTTCCCACATAGTAGCAAGACCTCCAGCCCCAAGAATAAGAACTATGCCTTTCACCACAAACGCTAGTATGATATTCTGCCAAACAATTTTTTTTGTTTTCTTGCCAATATTAATGGCTATCGGGATTTTAGAAGGCTTGTCATCCTGAATAACAACATCTGCTGTCTCAATTGTCGCATCGCTTCCAAGTCCTCCCATAGCAATTCCCACATCACTTAAAGCAACTACCGGAGCGTCATTTACCCCGTCTCCTACGAAGGCAACAGTTTCATTTTTTGCCTTCATCTCTTTTACTTTGTTTACTTTGTCTTCAGGCAAGAGATCTCCAAAAGCCTTGTCGATCCCCAGCTTATCTGCAACAAATCTAACAACAGTTGTCTTATCTCCGCTCAACATCGTCGCTTTTACATTGAGCTTATGAAGCATATCAATAGTCTTTTGGGAATCTTCCTTTATGCTATCGGCAATGGTAATGTAGCCCACAAATTTACTGTCTTTAGCCACCGCAATAGTTGTGTAGACAATTGATAATGGATCTAGATCATATTTAATATTGAATCTGTCCATCAGTTTAAAATTGCCGACCAGTAATTCTTTTCCGTCAATCTGCGCTTTCAAACCATGACCGGGAATCTCTTCAGTGTTTTCTAATTTTATGGAACTATCAACATCTCCTACATATTCGTGTATGGCCGTTGCTACAGGATGCGTGCTAAGACTTTCGATGGCATTTACGAGTTTTAGAATTTCAGCTTTATCGAAATCGGAATTAAAAACTACTTCTTGCACTTTAAAAACACCTTCGGTCATTGTACCAGTTTTATCCATTACTACATTCTTTATGGCAGCCATAGTATCAAGGAAATTACTGCCTTTGAATAAAATACCATTACGACTGGCAGCTCCAATACCTCCAAAATATCCCAATGGAATAGAAATTACCAATGCACAAGGACATGAAATTACCAAGAAGACTAAAGCTCTGTAAAGCCAGTCATTGAATACGTAGTTCTCTAAAAAGAAATAAGGTAGCAAACATATTCCGATTGCAAGAAAAACAACGATTGGGGTGTAGACTTTGGCAAACTTCCTTATAAAAAGTTCTGTAGGTGCTTTCTGGGATGTTGCATTTTGGACCAATTCCAAAATCTTACTTAGCTTGCTGTCCGTATAAGCGGTAGTCACCTTAACCTGAGCAACGGTATTTAGGTTGATCATGCCGGCAAGCACCGATTCCCCCTTGTTTTTGGTATCCGGTTTACTTTCACCTGTCAGTGCGGCAGTATTAAAAGAAGCACTATCCGTGAGCAGTTCTCCATCAAGGCCCAGTTTCTCCCCAGGTTTTAATTGGATAACCATACCTATCTGTGCCTCCTCGGCTTTAATAACTCTGGTCTGATTCTCCTCAACAATTCTCACTTCGTCCGGCCGCTGGTCCAGCAGGGCTTTTATGTTACGCTGTGCTCTTGAAACCGCCAACGTCTGAAATACTTCGCCTACAGCATAAAAAAGCATAACGGCCACCCCTTCGGGATATTCCCCGATAAAAAACGCGCCTATGGTTGCAATGCTCATCAAAAAGAATTCTGAGAAGACCTCTCCCTTGGCTATACTCTTAAAAGCATCTTGAATTACCGGAAGGCCTACGATTCCATAAGCTACCAGATACCAAACAAATCTGACTGTTCCTTTAAACCATTCCTGAGGCAGCCAGTTATCCAATGATATTGCAATAAGTAAAAGTAAAAGAGAAAGAATAGATGGTAGAAACATTTTAAATGGACTTCCGGTGGCATTACTGTGGTCATGACCGTCATCATCACTATGGCCATGATCGTGTCCGTCATTTTTGTAATGTTCCTCTTTTACCAATTCTCTTGCTCCGGCTTTAGAATAGACCTTTTCCGTCTGCGTACAACAGATCTGCTTGCCTTGCGCGTCATATTGATGTTTGTGATCCATAATATTTATTTTAAAAGGTTTTTTAATATTTTATCCATAAAGAATTGTTTCGAGACCTTATTTGCTTCACTTAGTACAACATCTATTGAAGGAATTGATTTCTCCAAATATTTCTCAGCCCTAATTATTGCATCACTTTGTTTTTTGATTTTCTCTGTTTCTTTCAAAGCGTCCGCCAGGGCAAGTAAGCTGAGTCCATGATCCTTCAGTATTCCCAACTGTTCGATCATCCAGCTAACTGCGTAAAAACCAAACTTGGATAGCGCCAGAGGATGGGTCTGCTTTTCTTCAACAGGTGGGAGTCGATTAAAGGGTGACTCAAGTATAGTATCAGTAAGGTAGTTTCTCAACTCCGACTTTTCATGTTCAATATCTACTAGTTCGACACATCCCTGTAATGATTGTGCATAAATACTTAACCAGCGTAATTTCCGACGAAACTCATGAATATCTGACTCCACGTTTCTGAAAACATATTTTCCATTCTGGGAAAAATCCATTATCTTTTCTATTTCTGAACGATAGAATTTAACAAGACGTCTGTGCTGCTCGTCTTTTGCCTTCCATTGGGTTTTGTCAATGTCACTGATGATTTTTTTTAATTGTTTACCATTCAACCAGTTTTTACGTTTGAGTAATTTATTAAGTTTCCTCACGACTTTTTCTAATTGTGCATCAAAATAAATCCCCACATCTTCTGGAATGCATTTGTCTTTGGTATACAATTTAGCAAAAGTGGTAAAATAGTCTATGCTCCCAAGCATGTCCTCCAATTGTTTAAATTTGTCCCGCATTCTTCTAAACTGTTTTGTTCTTGGACCAGTAACACTATATATCCTGGCCAATGCCTCCAATTGGAACAAAGGTGTTCTTAATCCATTCTCAAAAAGATACCGCCCGGGATTGTTCTCTTTCTTCGCCCCTTCAAACAAATCTGCGAGTTTTTGAAGATGCAGATCGAACTGATTATTATTCTGTTTCATGGCCGCTATTTTTATTGTCGGATAATTTTCTCAGAAATCGCTTGTACCACTCAAATTGATTTATTACGAAAATCAATAGGGTAATAACTGTTGCAGAAATTGCAAGAACAAACATGTTGAGTGCGATAGCTATTCCAACCGCAGCAATTGTCCAGAGGCCGGCTGCTGTGGTCAGTCCTATTGGCATACTTTTCTCAGTACGAAATCCTATACCGGCTCCTATAAATCCTAGGCCAGTTGCAATCGCCGCCAGCATTCTTGCCGTTGCAGACCTGTCTTCAGTCAAGTGGGCTGCAACAGATACAAAGAGACAAGAGGCAACACAGATACAGGCAAATGTCCTTATACCCATATTCTGCTGTTCTTTTTCCCGTTCTATACCGACGATGCTTCCTAAAACGAGAGCGAGTACCAATTTAGCAGAAAGCAAAAGTTCAAAATTCATATCCATAGAGTCTTTAGATTTTATTATTTACAGATATATTACATTTCATAATAAGAATCATTTTTGGGATTTGCCGGAATATCTATTTCTCCAATCATTTCCAAAAGGTTTATCTCGATGGTTTGTGCAAGCGAAGTCATTGGTGTATCAACTGGCGTACCCTCAAAAGGATCCTGCATAATGATGACTGTCTTTTCAATGGCAATAAAGAGTATTGGTATAATCATGGTCATTACGATCTCAATAGTTAACTGAGAATCTTCGAGCCCGAAAGGCAAAATCGCGGCAAAGACGTAGATCAAGGTGTGTACCATCATGCTATATGATCTGGGAAAGACCGTATTCTTAATACGTTCACACTTACCCATGCTGTCGCATAACCTACCTATTGTTTCATTTAGCTGAACCTGTTGAATATCCGTTATCGCTCCACTGAAAGCGAGATGTCTGATTGCATTTGAATGTCTATCCAATATTGCATTGGGTATATTTGTGGCTTTTATCCCGTGGAAATGCAGATAAGCCTGAACTTTAGGTGAAAACTCCAGCTTTCGGAGCGATTCTCCCAGCGCATAAGTCCAGATAATTTGTCGGTCCACAAATTCTTTTATTTCGTATCGGGGACTTTCGGGAGCATATTGAATAAACTGCCTTAGTAAATTCCTGGAGTCATTAACAATAGCTCCCCATATTGTTCTGGCTTCCCACCAGCGCTCATAGGATTGAGCCGTTCTAAAGGCCAGTAGTAGGGAAACAGCCGTTCCGATCAGAGCAGGAATACTCAGCGGCAAGGATACTTTTTTAAAAGTCGGATGCATATCAACCACGCCGATCGATATGGCGAATATAGAGATCAGAATGAATTGTGTCTTTATCTCATTTATAAAGTACCAAATTGATATTTTTCGATTTAATAACATAACTGAATATTCTAGGTTTGTGAAGAACAATAATCATTCTTTATATTTTTAGACGGATGTACATTTAGATAATGAACAATTAATTATAAATCTTGGTTTCCCCCTTCCGAAACCGATTTCAATATTTTCAATATTGTTCATAGCAAAACAAAAATACAGTGTAAATGCTGGTCAAACACATCTTCAAGTAAATTCCATACCTGAAGGAGCTGTTGTCGAAATTTTTCATAATACTGCCAGCGGATCACTTCATAGTATATCCCGACTATTAAAGTTCATCAATATAACATTGACCTGTTTAAATCTATCCAGAACATTTTTTCCATATGAAGTCCAATAAGTGTGGTTTCGCAACATAGCCATATTTATAGTCTTCCATTCCTCATCCGAATAAACCCTGTGAAGGAAAATTTCAAACTCTCTCCTTATCGCCATAGCATATCTAGGATAAGTGGGTCTAGTAAAGTGAAAGAAATCAGCATCACAAAGTATCATTTCCACCAAATTCATCGGCGACTGCGGAAACTTTGTTGCTTCGATACAGGCCGATACCGAATTTATAAATTCGGTATCGGCTTTATATCTCGTCAGAAAACTTTTGGCTATCTGTTTACTTTTTTCCTCGTGTCCGGCGTAGGTATGAATATAACCACAGTCGTGAAACCAGGCGGAAACAAGTAATATTTCCATTTGGCCACCATCAAGACTATAGAATTGTCCAATTTCAACTGCTGCTTTCGCAACTTCAACTGTATGGGTAATGCCATGAAAACCCAAATCACCTGAAAGGTTTTCTTTTAGCAATGAGGAAACATAATTTTCAACAGATAACAACAGAGTTTTCATAATTTTACATTTACTTAGAAATTAATGTTCATGCCCACCAGTATTGCTCAATTTCGCATTGATAAAGAATGCCCCTTTGGTAACAATTTTAACTCCCTTAGGAATTTCTGTTACAGGAGTGATAACAGTGTAACCCAATTCAGAAACTCCTTTAACAACTTCGATCTTTTCAAAATTAATTTTCTTTTCAGTTTGCTTATTATCAGCAACATGATCATGTTTTTCCCCCGGTTTGTGATCATGGTCTTCTTCAGCTTTCTGGTCATGGCTTTCACCTTCTTTGTGTTCATGACCACCTTCCTTGTGACCAGCTTCAGGATCCTTATCCGTATGAACAAAAATATAGAACTTACCGTCAGCTTCTACAATGGCATCATTAGCAACAGTCGATGCCATTACATCTTCTACACTGACCATACCTGTAATGTTCATTCCGTCAATTAGCCCCGTTTTATTCCCTACTACAGTACAATGCACAGCTATTGTTTTACTTTCGTTTTCGAATGATGAGCCTATATTGAATACCTTTGCAGTGTAGGTAACTTTTGGATTATTGGTAATGGTAAAATTGACAACCTGTCCAATTTTCATATAAGGTAAGTCGCGTTCGAATACCTGAAGATCAAGATGCAAAAGACCATTATCGACAATTTCGACAACCGGAGAGGAAACATCTACATAACTACCTATCTTGGCCAGCTCATTGCTAATCGTACCACTGACAGGGCTTGTTACAACAAGTGCGGACCTTAGATTCTCCCTGTTAATACTAGATGGATTAATGCCCATCAACTGTATCTGCTTTTTTAATGATGCTTTACGAGCCATCAGTGCATTCAGGTCAGCAGTAGCTGTCTGGAGGTTTTTCAATGCACCAGCACTCCCTTCATTAAGTTCCTGTTGACGGCTCTGTTCCTGTTGTGCTAAAGTAATCCGACTGTCAATCGTTATGTATTCTTCCTGCAGCTGGATAAACTGTGGATTTTCTATTGTGGCGATCACCTGCCCTTTTTGAACATAATCACCCAGCTGCACTTTGAGACTTTTGACAACCCCTCCATACAGCGAGGTCGCATTTGCCTTCTTATTGTTAGGAACCCGAAGTGCTCCGTTGGCCTTGACGGTTGCTGTCAGATTTTTATTTTCGATGTCGCCAAGAGTGATCCCAACAGCCTTAATCTGTTCTTGTGTAAGTGATGCAATAGTAGAAGACTCTTCTTCTGCATGCCCCTCCTCACCACTAGCTTCTGCCTTCTTTGTCTCTTTCCTGGCTCCGCTCTCTTCCTTCTTGTCAGCCTGTCCGCCACAACTATATAAAAATGCTACAAGAACACCCGAAACTAATATTTTTCCTATAATTTTCATTTTGTATTATTTGTTATTGAAGTAATTGAATTGAATTGCTGATTGGTTGTACTGGTTTAGTACATCCAAATAGTTCTGACGGATACCTATTGCCTGGTTCAGGAACTGTCCTAATTCAGCAAAACTTATTTCACCTGTTCTATAACTCAGAGTCGCAGCACTGATTATTTCCTCAGATTGACGTAGTCCCGATGTTTCATAGAAATTCAGAAGAGAATAGTTTTTTTCTATTTCAGCAATAGCCGATGCCCTTTGTGTCTGGAACTGCTGGGTCTGATAAGCAAGTGTTTTTTCTTGCACTTCTTTCTCGGCAACCGCAACCCTTACTTTATTCCGGTAGGCGCCGCTCCCAAAAACCGGGAAAGAAGCCATTACTGAAAAACCAGTAAACGGATCTTTGGCACCCCACAGACGCTGACTAAAAAACCTTCCAGAAAACTCCGGTTTGTTCGTATTCTTCTGAACTTTGATATTGGAAGAAGCAATATTGACATTTTGTTCCTGCAAAGCAAGTACCGGATGCGAACTATTATTTTCAACTAGTTCAACTTCGATTTTCTTTAATGATTCAGCAATAGGAAGTAACCATTCGTTCTGATTCATGAGCATCATCAATTGTTGCTGCTGGACTGTCATTTCTTTCTTGTTCTGCTCAAGAAAAGCCCGTAGTTCTTTAAGTTTAGCTTCAGCCGACACCTGATCCAATTTAGCGACATCTCCTGTCCTGACCCTGACTTCAGTAGTTTTAAAGAGCATCGTGTAAATACTGTCCAATTTTTTAAAAAGCAGCTGTTTGTCCTGCAGGTACCAAAGCTGATAGTATGCGGTACGCACATCACGTTTGATTGCAGCATTCAATACATCGGTATTAAGTTCTGCATATTTTAACTGCTGCTTAAAATAATCTTTCCTTGCAGCATACAAGCCAGGCCATGCTATACTTTGAGAAACTCCGATTTTCAAAATTCCTACTCTATCTGATGGCCGGAAATCTTCATTTTCAGCAAACACGCCCGTTTTGGGAATATCGTTTGCAGTCTTGACGTTCAAGGAAGCACTTTTTACCTGTGCACTATTAACCCCATACTGTTGATTATTTTCCAACGCCGTGCCCACCGCTTTTTCGATAGAAATCCGTTCCCGCTGCTGGGCCTTGACCGTCGATAAACTTCCCAGACACACTAAGATTACCATTGTTATTGCCTTCATTTTACCGTCTCCATTTTTTTTGAGCTTCGAATTAAAAATAATGTACAGGAGGGGCAGCACAAACAGTGTCAAAAATGTTGCTGTGATCAATCCGCCGATCACCACAGTGGCAAGAGGTTTTTGCACTTCGGCACCGGCACTCGTACTAATCGCCATAGGTAAAAACCCGAGTGATGCTACAGTGGCAGTCATTAATACCGGCCGCAGACGGGTCATTGTACCCTCTTTTACTCGTTTGAAAACATCCTCTATTCCCTCTTTCTTTAGTTGATTGAACGTTCCGATCAGAACGATACCATTAAGCACTGCAACTCCAAACAGGGCAATAAAACCGATTCCTGCACTAATACTGAACGGCATACCACGCGCCATAAGGGCAAATACACCACCAATAGCACTCATTGGGATGGCCGTAAATATTAAGGCAGCTTGCTTAAATGAATGGAAAGTAAAATACAACAGCATAAATATTAACAATAGTGATACTGGTACCGCAATCATCAGACGTGCACTCGCCTTTTGTAAGTTTTCAAACTGCCCTCCGTAGGTAAAATAATATCCTGAAGGCAATTTTATCTTTTCGGACAATTGTTTTTGGATATCCTGTACCACACTTTGTACGTCCCGACCTGCAACGTTGAATCCAATTACTATACGCCGCTTCCCTGCCTCCCTGCTTATCTGGGCAGGTCCAAGTTTATACTCTATATTTGCAACCTGCGAAAGTGGAATCTGTATTCCCTTATCTGTTGGGATCATCAGGTTACTGACATCATCAATGCTACTCCGATGTGTACTATCAAGACGTACAACAAGGTCAAACCTTCTTTCATTTTCATAGATCTGACCTGAACTTTTGCCTGCAAAAGCCGTACTGACAACATCGTTGACATCCTGAATGGTCAATCCATAATTTGCAATCCGGGTACGGTCATACTCGACATTAATTTGTGGCAGACCGCTTACCCGCTCGACCTGTGGAGATGTTGCCCCCTGGACAGTTTGAATCACCTCACTGACTTCTTTTGCGTAGGATGCGAGTGAATCTATGTTTTCACCAAAAATCTTAACAGCTACATCCTGCCTTATACCTGTCATCAACTCGTTGAAACGCATCTGAATAGGCTGGTTTTTCTCAAAGAAAACGCCCGGTATAACCTCAAGCTTTTCCATCATCGCCTCTGCAAGTTCGTTGTAATTTCTGCCAGACTTCCATTCGTCTTGCGGCTTTAGTACGACCATTAAATCGGTTGCCTCGGGAGGCATCGGATCGGTAGGCACTTCAGCTGCTCCAGTTTTACCCACAACCATTTTCACTTCATCAAATTGCTTAATTATCCTTGAAGCCTGCATGGAGGTTTCGATACTCTGATTTAATGAACTTCCCTGCGGCAAAATACAGTGAAAGGCGTAATCCCCTTCTTGCAGTTGCGGAATGAATTCGCCCCCCATCCTACTGAAGAAAAATAAACAAACTGCAAAAATAGCGACAGTTGCTCCTACAATGATATATTTGATCCTGATTGCTTTTTGAAGCAGAGGCTGATACCAACCAGAAAGCTTATCCATCATTTTGTCGCTAAAAGTCTTTTTGTGACTTGGTTTTTTTGACAGAATTAACGCACACATCATCGGAATATAGGTCAGCGACAATATCAACGCTCCAAATATCGCAAAACCAACAGTTTGCGCCATGGGGCGGAACATCTTGCCTTCCACACCGACTAGGGTGAGGATTGGTATATAGACAATTAGAATGATGATCTCGCCAAAGGCGGCACTTGTACGAATCTTGGATGCGGAAAGGAAAACTTCATCATCCATTTCGTTTTGCGTTAGCCGCTCAGTAGATTTCCGCAGTCCAAGATGGTGCATAGTAGCTTCTACAACTATAACCGCACCATCCACTATTAATCCAAAATCGATCGCTCCAAGACTCATCAAGTTAGCACTAACACCAAATACATTCATCATACCTAAGGCAAACAAAAGCGCTAATGGGATAGCGGAAGCAACAATAAGTCCTGCACGGAAATTCCCAAGAAACAGTACTAAAACAAAGATTACGATCAACGCACCTTCGATCAGGTTTTTCTCCACAGTACTCATTGCCCTTCCTACTAAGTCGGTTCTATCCAAATATGGCTCAATTGTCACGTCATCAGGCAAAGATTGTTGAATTGTCGGTAGTTTTTCTTTTATCCGTTTTACTACCTCGTTACTATTTTCACCTTTAAGCATCATTACCACGCCACCCACGGCATCAACCTCTCCATTATAGGTTAATGCACCATATCTTACAGCACTACCAAACCTAACATCTGCAACATCACCTATATAAATAGGAACAGCTCCGGAATTTTTTACAACGATTTTTTTGACATCATCGAGAGAAGTTGCCAATCCGATACCCCTGATAAAGTAGGCTGTAGGCTTTTTGTCAATATAAGCTCCTCCCGTATTTTGGTTGTTCTTCTCCAGAGCCGTGAATATTTCAGGAATACTAACTCCCATAGCCCTAAGCTTATCAGGGTTTACAGCAACCTCATATTGTTTCAATTGACCACCGAAGCTGTTCACCTCAGCTATGCCTGGCGTCCCATATAGCTGTCTTGCCACGATCCAGTCCTGCATTGTACGCAGATCCTTCGCATTATACTTACTCTCACTACCTTTTTTGGGGTGAATTATATATTGATAAACTTCTCCCAGCCCGGTACTTACAGGGGCCATTTCCGGGGTACCTATACCCTGTGGAATCTTATCAACCGCCTCTTTTAATCGTTCGTTGATAAGCTGTCGAGCAAAATAAATGTCTATATCCTCCTCGAAAACGACGGTAATAACCGACAAACCAAAACGCGAGATACTACGGATCTCTTCAATCTTGGGCACATTTGCAATACTTTGTTCGATAGGAAAGGTAACCAGCTGTTCAACCTCCTGCCCGGCCAACGTGGGACAAGTGGTGAGTATCTGAACTTGATTATTGGTAATATCGGGTACCGCATCTATAGGCAACTTTGTTGCACTCCATGCTCCCCAAATAATAAGTAACAGGGTCATCAAACCAATAATGATCTTGTTCTTTATACTGAATTTTATGATACTGTCTAACACAATGTATTTTGTTATTTTAACATTAAAAAAATCGCGCTTGCTCTAGCACCTTAAAAGAAGGTGGAGAGGAATTACAAGTGTGTAAGGGGAATGATTAGACACTGAAAAGATTGGCTATAATCTTTATAAAGCCATAAATCAGTATTAAATCAGAAGCAATTTATATTGTTATAAAATGCAACAAATACCCATACTCTTTTAAAATGAACTTAAACGTAAAATTTTGGCGGTTGCCAAATAGAACCCGAATACTGGGAGATAAATTTAAAATCCGGAATTATTACTTTTTCCCTAGAAAAAATCTGTGTTAGCACACCTAATTCAGGGATTTCAAAATTGAAGGAAACAACTGAAATACTACAGCATGTACACTGGCAGAAAGGAGTACAATAATCATCACTATCATTGCTATGCCTATGCGTTGTTTCGTCCGCAAATTTGGAAAGAGTTCCACATGTATTATTCGTATCCCCACAAGGCACCATAAATAGCGCAAGGATATAAAATAATAATATTGTAGCTTTCCATCTCATATTTATAACGAAAATATAAAAAAAAACAAACAAAACTAAATTTAAAGACGACTTTATAGTTTTCTTGCTTTAATATGAGAATATTTATAGTTGTCTATTATAAATACAACGACAATTTTAAAACTAGTTCATTAGTGCAATTGTCTCTCGTCCAAACATCCTACTCTATAAAAGAGTAATTATTTAAATCAATATTGGGGAAGTATTTAAATTTATATTAGTCATTCTAATATCGTGCAATTGATATTACAATTCAGCCATATTGTTTCTAATAAAAAAACAATAAATAAATGGCTTTATTTAAAACTGTAATATATCTTTTGACTAACGCTTTTCAAAGTATATGAACAACTTTACATACCTCTAAATCTCCATATAAGTATTTAAAGTAGATTTGTGTGAATTATTTATATTTCTTAAAAGTTCGATGTAAATAATTAAATTTAAGTATTATGGGAAAAGTCCAGTTTAAATCAACCAACTACGAATAGTACTTGTAAACAAGCGAAATGATCTATTCCAACAATTATTTTAAACAGTCATAAAAATAGCCCAGGTAATGATATAATCTGATTCAACTTTAATTCAGAGTAGAAAATTATATAAAATTAACCTCTTTAGTATACATCAAGTTCGATTGGCTTGAAAATAGACTATTATCAAACTATCATAAAATTCAAGATAAATTATTAATAAATACTATTATGCAATTTAGATTTATGTTTATCCTTTCCTTTTATGCCATTATTCTCTTTATGGCTGGCTGTGGGCAACAAAATTTGGATTTGCTATTGCTACAAAAAGCTCGAATTTTCGCAGAAAATTATCCTGATAAAGCGTTAAAATTCATTGACTCTATTTCTTCACCAAAAACCAATTTAAACAGAGAACAATACATGTATTATCTAGTTGCTCATACTCAGATATACTATAAAAATCATCTCCCTATTGAAGAGGATACACTTATATTTTATGCTGTTAACTATTATCAAAAAAAATCAAATAATCCCAAGCAAACCTCACTAGCATACTTTTACGCAGGTAACGTCATGAGAGAACAAAAAAAGTATGATGTAACAATGGAATATTATAAAAACGCCGAAAAATATGCACTTCTATCTCATGATGCCTCAACAATCGGTCTAATTAACTTCAATATGGGAGACCTTTTATCCGAACAAGGACGTTACAGAAAAGCATTAAATAAATATCAAAAAGCAGCTATCTACTATAAGCAATACCCTGACAAACTAGCATTTTCATATAGCTCTATTGGTAGAATGTATCTATTTCGCCAAAATCCTGATAGCGCCTTTCTTTTTTTCCATAAAGGACTAAAAATTGCAGAATATCTGGGAGGAACAAATTTAAGAAGACAATTGACAGAAAGCCTCTCAGTTGCATATGAACAGACAAAAGAATACAGAGCCTCCCAAAAATACCTATGGCAATCAATCTCTCTTAATACTGACAGTACCAGATTGCCACGATATTATCTAAACTTTGCATTACTCTACAGTAAAATGTCACTTGATGATTCTACAACGTATTATACAGCAAAGTTAAAAAAAGAGCTACCCACAATAAAAGACAATTATTTAAAATACAGCATATTAGACTACCTAATCCGTTACGAAAAAAAAAATAACAGGATCTCAACTGCTTTTGATTATCAAACAGATCGAATGAAAGTTCTTTATCAGATTATGAAAGAACGCGAGAAGCAGTCTATCTACAAAATAGAAAAAAAATACAACTATGAACAGATTACAAAGGAATATTTTGAAGCACTTACGATAAAACAACAATGGATAATTTTGTTAATGGGCATTGTAATTTTAGGAGGAATTTCATTTCTAACTTACAGTACAAGACAAAAAAACAAACTACATGCAATTGAAGGCAAAATAGAGACTTTGAACGGAATGAAACTCGACTTAGAATCTATGGTACAAAAAAAACAGCGTGACCTTCGAAGGACAATTCTATGGAGATTTGATATTACTAAAAAATTAATCAAACTAAATAAAGAAATCAACAAGAACAACAAAATTATATCAGATAGTAACTCGTTACTAAAGCGATTTAATACTATAGTCTATGGAGAAAATTCCTATGATGAACAGTGGGAAACACTGCACCAAGCCTTCCGTCAGGCTAGACCCGAATATTCGGAAAAAATAAAACAGTTATTCCCAGAAATTACTGAAACAGAATTTCGGATATGTATTCTTACCTACGCTGATTTCAGTGTTAAAGAAATAGCCCTTATTCTTCAACAAAGTCCAAATACGGTACAGACGCGAAGAACGTCATTAAGACAAAAACTTGGCGTACCTAAAGGCGGAGACATCTCTGAATCAATAGACAGCTTATGCGGTTGATTTTTTCAATCAAAATATTCCAAAAGAATTGGCATCAGCGCTAAGCCCCCTAATACATCGACCTTATAATCAAATATATAATCCGATAAAAACAACTTAAAATCAACGACTTTCCCTAACAAAAACGTCACAATATCATCTCCTAACTTAATCAACCTACCCCTTCAACAAAATAATTAATGCTTCATAAGATTTTATTGAAAAAAGGATTTTATTCAGATGATAAACTTTCACACATTATATCTTTTAAAAGTTAAAAATTAAATCCGCATAACTTTATCACATCCTTTCTCCAACGGCATTAATAATTAATAAAATTCCATTGTCATTTGTTAAATATAGAAAATGATACTACCATAACCTGATCAAAAACCTATATTTAAAAAAACACAATATACAGAAAATAAGAAACTTATAATTTATCAATAATAAAAACCTATACCTAAGAAAATTAAACCTATATATGTAATAGTTCAAAAAACCGCACCAATATATTTGACCACTAAAAGTTAAACCCAACAACACTTTTAGTATGAAAAAACAGATATTATTGATCGCATTATTATCAGGTGTTATTGCTGCTCCTGCTTTAGGAAGTTCACAAATCGCACCGGTTCCCAACAGTGCTTTAATCACCCAATCTGACGAAATTGATTTAAGAGGAAGAATCGAACCTGGTGAAATTCGTAGAATAGGTTCTGCTGTCTCAGCATTTTTGGAAACAACTGTAATTAGATCACAATTTCATTTTGATGGAGGAACATTGCAAATTTCCATTGCCAATGCTACAGGCACTATGGTATATAATCAGACAGTGTCCACTTCAATTGGCGAATTTTTAATACCAATTTCAGGATTTACATCAGGAAACTATTCGATAACATTTACTTCTACCTCAGGTGAAGTGACTGGAGATTTCGTATTATAAAAATTTAAATAATTCAGAGACCATGAATAAAAAACCAAAAATCATGATCTCTGAATTAAAATGCTTTACCAGAGCTTAGATATAAGTTCCCTAATCTGAATTTGGTAATAAAATGCGTAGAACGGTAACATATAAATTCAGTTCCCAAGCAATAACAGCAGATATCTCCGGACGTATTTCTGATTCATCCGGGAAGGTGTTACCTTTTGCTAAAACACAAAAAATTGTATTTCAAGAGGGAGTAATGTATATCCAATATTTCAGCCACTTTCTCTTCTTTCTAGAATTCACAACTTTTGTATTACATAACGATTTAAAAGCTAGCTATTTCAACCAAAAGAAAAGGCTTTTTTTAATTATGATGTTAGAAGGAAACATATTTTTATCAAAAGAAGATGGTACACAAATTTTACAAATAGAAAACGACACTTGTTACACAACATATAATCGTAAAGGGGAATTTCACTACTCTTTGGCTACTGGCAGAACTAGCTTTTGCTACATTATGCCCAGAACAGCATGGCTTGATAGAGCGAAAGGCCATTATCCCCATATTGAACAATTGCTAACTAGTATGAAAAAAGACAAAACAGTGTTTGGCAACCTTTCTCCGTGTCGGATAGATCCAACTTTACATACTTTGTTAGAACAAATGTTCAATTTAACAACCACAAATCCGATTGATTTGGAAATAGAATTGACAAAATACATTCAAGCAATTATTAACCAATATCAATTCTTACTGAATTTAAAATATTCCCAACGTGTTTATCAGATAAAAGATTATATAGAAAACAATTACACTGTTCTCCACTTAAACAATAAAGTCATCGCAAATTTATTTTTTATCACCGAAAAAACTCTCATAAAAACCTTCAAACAAGAATTTGGCATAACACCTCATTATTATCTAATGAACTACAGGATGGAAAAAGCCAAAACATTATTGATTTCGGACCGCATTTGTCCTTCACACGTTTATCCACTTGTCGGCTATTCAGATTTTCATAGTTTCAGAAGACAATTTAAAAAACACTTTGGTTTTCCACCATCTAAATGCTTAAAGCGCTAAGCATAAAAAATATTTTACATGAATTTCAATAAAGTGAACAAAAACAAACATTTATTCACAATAATTATTGAAAAATTCAAAAATTTGGTTTGTTTTTTCCTACTCCCCGGATACTTAATACTCCGAACTTTAACAATACATAAGGGACTATTATAAAGTCTAGATTTAGTCTGCATACCAAGGTACAGGCCATTTCTCGATGGTAATGTTTCGACAAGATAGCTGCCATCTTAATTGCTATCAATATCCGTTGGTATGCTTCACCGGGTCGAGATCGGATGTCGGGGCAGAGACGCACTTACTGCGATAGTACATTGAAAGACATCAGAAAATTGGGAAATCTCCCCCTGTTTAAAAATTGCAGGGGGAGATAGTTTAAAATAATTGAGCAAAAAAGGACAGATACATAAGATAAGAAAGAAAAAATACAACAAAAGAATATTGTATCCAGATAATTTCGCCATTACAACTTCAAGGAAGTTGACTGGCATACAAATAGAATTCCTCCATCGTATGGCTATGAGGTTAAATCGACATACACGTTAGTTCATGAAACTTATAAACTTAAAGTACTTAATTATGAAAACTTTAAAATCAAAATTTATTGCTGGCGCAACAGCGTTAACATTACTATTAGGCAGTTTTTTCATTGTAAACGCTATGGCAAAAAAGGTAGAAGTAAAACAAACAAGCTACAAATGGTTCCAAATTTCATCATCGACTGATTATGACACCAATGAGCCTGTAGCACAGTCGGACGCAGCCTATCTAGGAGAAGGAACAACACCCCCAATGGGCAATAACTGTTCAACTAATAACCCACATCAATGTGTATCGGGATTTAGTTCTGATCAGGTAAACCCTTCTACCAATGAACTGATCGACGACAATCAAGTACCGAAGTCAACGCCACGTACACGAAATTAACGTCAACTGATGACAAAGAAAGGGGGGCCAATGGCTCCCCTTTCTTTGTTTTGCTTAACTTATAGATCTTCGTACCCTGTATTCTGCTCTAGAAATGGATTCGCTGAAAGTTCTTTTTGGGGTATGGGATATACCTTATTTTTTTCTTCCCAGCCACCTTTTATATCTCCTATCACTTCGACAGTCATATCCCAACGCTTTAGGTCAAGCCACCTGTTTCCCCATTCACAGAAAAGTTCCTTACGTCTTTCCTGTACCAAAGTGTCAAAGATTTTGCTTTCGTCCAAAACAGTATTTTTTGTTAGTCCGGATCGTGTCCTGACCATATTCAGATCGTCCGAGGCAGATTTTAGGTCACCGATAAAGAGGTTCGCTTCCGCCCTGATCAGGTACAGTTCCGCTAGCCTCAAGACCGAATAAATCTCCTTGGCCGAACCTCCCGGTCGCCTGTTCCTGTATTTTTGTGGATATTGAACCTCGTTACCTCCTATCTTTTGTTCACCAACCCACAAAACTTTACGCAGATCCCCATCCTCAAAACTATTATATAATTCTTGCCTGATCAGATATGTTGGTGCAACAGCATCAGAAGAAGGAACAAAAAAGTAGCCTTCTGCCGTTTCCCTATCAGAAAGTACAGGAAGCAATGCCCAGATTATCTCCTTACTATCCAATAGAAATACCTTCTCCAGATCTTTTTCAAGGGAAAACTTACCGGAGTTGATAACTTTGTCAGCCTCATTCTTTGCCAAGCTATACTTCTTCTGAAATAAATATACCCGGGCAAGCAATGCTGCTACGGCAAAATAATTTGCCCTCTCGAATTTAAAGGACAGATTTCTTAGCACTTGCTGGGAAAAAAGAAGATCTTCTTCGATCTGTTTATATACATTCTCTTTTACAGTTGCGCCCATGATACGATTGATCGTATAGTCAACGCCCAATACCAAAGGAACATCTCCGAAAATATTGATCAGGTTAAAATAAATAAAAGCGCGCAAGAACTTCACTTCTGCAATAAGGTTGTTTTTAGCACTATTACCGATGCCGGTACTATTGCTGATGCCTTCAATACAGGCATTTGCTTTATAAATATACTCATAGGCCCGGCTCCACAGCGCATAGTTGATGCTATTAAATGGTGATATACTATTAATTTCAAATTCATTTGCTTCTCCTCCTTCCGCGGACAGCCTGATCTCATCGGCACTTAGGCCAGGATAGACAGTCAACGCTCCTCCACCAAAGCTTAATCCAGTCTCATTCACCATAGCAATGTAGATACCTAGGACCGCTTGGCTGGCATTAATGCTATCACTGAAAACTGTTTCAGTCACTAGCTCGTTCTTTGGCAATTCAACGCCCAGGAAATCCTTACACGCACTTAGATAACATGCCATTCCTAGAATGACTCCCATCATTAATCTTTTTATCTGCATAGCCCTATATTTAAAATTTGGCCTGAAAGCCCAAAGTGTATGTCTTTAATGGAGGAACACCGTAAAAACTCTGTGTCTCGGGATCATTCCCCTTATAATTTGTAATTGTAAATAGATTCTGCATCGAACAGAATATTTGGAGCTGTTCCGTGCCGATCCGTCTGAGTACCGCTACCGGAAGACCATAGGACAACGATATTGATTTCAGCCGAATAAACGAAGCGTCGCCATATACGGCATCGGAATCGATAAATGGTCTGGTCGCTCGACCAGCCGGACTACTGCTGTAGGTCGAGAATTTTTGAAATTGAGCAATATCGCCCGGCTTCTGCCATCTGTTAAGGAGCTCGGCGGGCATATTAGCGTTTCCTCCCGGCCGATAGTTATAGACCTGCCCGAGATAATTCTTACCCAGCTGTTTTCTGAATTCCGCCAAGATATCAAGCTGTAGCCTTCCATAACGGAAAGTATTGCTCAGCCCTCCAAAAAAACGTGGATCTGTATTACCAAAATAGCTCAAATCATTAAAATTGCCGTTTTTAGCATCTTGGGGCGTACTGCTTGTCGTACCATCATTTTTATAAAAGCTGAACAATCCAGTTTCGTGGTCTACTCCGGCATATCTGAAAAGATAAAGTGATGAAAGCGACCTCCCTATTGTATAGGTGGTTGCATATGCACTCTCTTCCAAGCCCGGAAAAGAGATCAGTTTATTTTTAGGTACCGTAATATTTAGGCTTGCGGACCAGGCAAAATTCTTCCCCTTGATCAACGACGCTTGGGCAACTATTTCGAAGCCGGCATTCTCAACTATAGCATCCCAGTTCTCTACCACACTTGAAAAGCCTGTCATCATGGGCAAAGTATAATTAACCAGCTGGTTGCCGGTCCTATTCCTGTACCAGGCTAGGGTAAAAAGAAGCCGATCTTTCATGAAGCCAAACTCGGCACCCACTTCCATTTTTTTTGTTGATGCCCAGCTGAAGAGGCTATTGCTTAGATTTACCGGAACATATCCCAAGCTATTGCCGTACCTATAGTCTGTTGGCCGCCATCTAGACAAGTAGTTGTAGTTTCCGGTCGCATCAGATCCGGTTATACCATAGCTCATCCGTAGTTTTCCATAGCTTAGGACAGGTACTAACTTTTTCACGGCCTCTTCCTCGCTAAATAGCCAACCTGCAGCTATCGACCCAAAATTACCAAACTGCCTCTGTGGCCCGAACTTGCTCGAACCGTCGCGCCTAAAATTTATGGATAAAAGATATTTCTTGGAAAGATTGAGGTTGACACGCCCAAAAATTGCTGCATACCGATATATACTTGATTGGTCCTGGGCATTTTTGACTGGCGCGCCAGAGATAGAACCGATCAGCTCGTCACTCAGGTAGCCTGACGCAAAAACCTGCCGCCCTACTTGTGAGCTATTCTGAAAGGTTCCACCTAGCAGTGTTGTAACCTGTAAACTATTCAGATTGAACATATAATTTAACTGTGGCTCCATAAGCCAGGAGGTAAACCGCCCCGCACCAAAACTTGCCTCAGCAAGTGGGTCAAAACCGGGAAAACGAGATTTTTTTGGTGTCGCGCTATACTCATCCGTAGACATGTCGCTGATCCCAAAATTTGTTTTCAATATCAGGTTTTTGACCGGAGTATAGCTCACTACCATATTAGAATTAATAGTATTGGACGCAATTTGGTATTTCTGCAGCAGGTAAGCATATGGATTTACGGGAGCCCCAACTCCATTCAAGGCAGCCCCATTATGATACCAAACCAGTTCACCAGCCTCATTTACTGGTTCTGGATAATTGGGTTGCAGATTTGCTGTCAGCAGTAAGTTTGGGGATAGAGAAGAATTGTTTTTACCATGGTTATAAGAACCTGAAAAATCAAAATTCAACTTTTGATCCTTAGTGCGATGGTGTATCCCTAAGCTCAGTCCAATCTTCCTGTCCGAAAAATTCCCCGGCATCATAAATGTACTATTGTGATAGTTCGTTCCAAAACGAAACTGAGTATCTGAATTCCCCCCGGACAGTCCCGCATTTATAGTGCTGCTAAATGAAGGTTTTCGGAAAAATTCCCTTATCCAATCTATATCCCTTCCAGAATCAAACAACATCAGGTCTGGCGCGTATGTACTGGAAACGGGATCGGCCGAGGGAACACGGTTGTCATTTTTATACGCCTCCTTTCGCATTTCAAGAAATTGTTCCGTATTCATCATTGGCATTGTCTCTCCTAATGAAGCTATTCCCATATTACTGCTCAGTGTTAGTTCCGTTTTTCCGGCTTTACCTTTTTTTGTTGTGATAAGGATCACGCCATTTCCAGCCCTGGCGCCGTAGATTGCCGTAGCGTCCGCGTCCCGAAGCACTTCAATACTTTCGATATCATTTGGGTTAAGTGTATTAAATGGACTAACTCCTCCATAGGAATTATTAAACATGCGGCCCGTACCCGGAGCTGCCATAGATCCAAAACTATTGATATTTTCATTCTGAGGGCCAAATGGTACCCCATCAATAATAAACAGAGGATTGTCCATCGGTACCGCAGCACCAAAATTTGTGTTGATCGTATTCTGGCCCCTTAGCTGCACCTTGAATGAAGAGCCCGGGATACCACTTGTCGACGAAACGACCAAACCCGGCACCCTCCCCTGTAAAAGGGACAAAGGGTTAGAAACCGGTTGCTTTTCTATATCTTCCGCCCTTATTTTTGTGACTGAGCCTAGGTTCATCCTTTGGGTATTCGTACCATACCCGATCACCTGTATTTCATCTAGCGTATTGTTTTTCTCCGTCAAGTACACGTTCATCGTCGAGCGCTTGTCTATGTTCTCTTCCTTCATCTCAAATCCGATACCCGTAAAGACCAATGTGCCATTCGGATCCGTTTTGAGCCGAAATCGCCCGTCTTTATCCGTCAGCGTTTTTAACATCCCCCCTTTCACAGAAACGGTCACTGAAGACAACCTCTTCCCGCCACCATCCATTACCGTACCCGATATCTGCTGGCTAAATCCATACATACCATATAGGATGCTTACAATAATTAAAAGTATTTTCATCGGTTATCTATTTATTTAATGATATGACTGCAACATCCACTTCACGTACTTCCTCGCGCATAACAATACCGTATTGCCGTAGATAGTCCTTTAACATAACTACATCCGTAAGTTCAGGAGGAAGGACCATGGATATCCTCTTTTCAATTCCAGTATCATTTATAAAAGGTATTTTATGCACATCCTCAAGATATTTTGTCAGCTTACCAAATGTGCCGTTGAAAGTTACCGGCAAGCCATTTTGTTCGGTTATATATGTTCCCTTGGGAATAACATTGTCCAACTTCCTCATTTTCGTTTTGTTCCAGGCAGATAAGACCCAACAGTTCAGTTTCCTTTTTTCATAGGTTACTTCATAACCAAAATACCTTTTGAGATCTTCTGCCACCATCGTCCGCACACGTTCGTAGGGAAGCAACGGGGTTTCTATTTCATAGGTAAACAGATTAGAAGGCTTATTTTTATCATTTCTATCCGATAGTATATCTGCGTGCTTTTTTTCATAAATAAGTCTAACTTGAGGAACTTTAGCGAGTTCTGGCATGGCAAATTTGAACAACTGTATCAATGGTCTATTGATAAATGTCATACGTTCGGTATTTTCGCCACCCGTATGGATTCCTATAGGCAGACCATCAATATAGGGACTAATGAACGAACTAAATAATACATCCGGTCTTGATCCTCCGTTCCCATTTTTGAACAATGGATATCTAAAATCATAGGATAACTGTACCCGCTTTTCCTGTTCATATAATGGATTATTTAACAGACTATCCCATTGAATCTGTTCAAAATCATTGCTCGACAGTATATTTACGATTGTATTGTCTTTTATCAATACATAGTGAGGTAGAAATTCGTGTGGGAAGCTAAGATCCATTACCGTATCCTTTACTATTGACATAAGGTCATAGGCTTTCCTTCTGGCAAGCAGAAATTCACGGATAGATTCGGCCGTATTTCTTGTTGAAGTGGAATTTACCAAAAGGTATTGAACTTCGGAAAAATTAGTCTGTAGCTGCGCTATCTTTGGAAAGGACTTGATACAGCTTCCGCACCATGTCGCCCAGAAGTCGAGGATAATCAGTTTTTTGTCACGATAATCATTTAAGGTTATCTGTTCTCTCGCTGACGGATGGTTAACCACCTTTAGCGGTGTGTTCCAGAGCAGCTCTGGGATGGTATCCCCAATCTTTAAGGGTTTGATTTGATCTAGCCCGCCAGCCCCGCTGTCCTTGCGGGGCGACTGGGCCGATAAACTAAACATATAAAAACACAAAGTAGATAGTAGGGCACTTTTTAACAATAGTATTCTAAAATTGGGCAAGAGCTCTCCCGCCCTAAAAAAAATATTCATTTTTTAGGTGTTTTAAAGAGTGACCTCAACAAGTTTTCTTTCCCGCCCGATCATAATCGGATCTTACCTCCTAAAACTGATACAGGTCACGTTAATAATAAATTGATTAATTGGAGAGCCAGACGAACGTTTGAATGGTATTTCACAAGGTTATATAATTGACGTCACGTTGTCCATGGCTATGAAAGCCAATAAATTGGCAAAGCCTGCCGAGCTACTCAGGGGCTGATATCAAGTTTTTGAGAAGTGTTTTTTTAAGATTCATAACTCGTTATTTTATAACGAGCCTTTTAAAAGGAAAAACGGGGTGCGCCTATTTTCCAACTGTTATCAGGCACTACCGCTAGGCCTAGAGTCCAGTCATCAATAGGGCATCACCCCGTGTTTTGCAATAATACAAAATTCCGGGGAGAATTTCCCTATCGCCTTGGACTCTATCAATTGCGGTAGTTTTGATAACAAGGCTCTTGCATATTTATTTTTATCGTAAAAATTTATCTAACCATGAGTAATAAGATTTTGACGATCACAATATAAACAAAAATACAATAATATTATAATCAAATACAACTATTTTACAATTTAAAATACAATTAAACTCAAGCTATATTGCATTATTATAATTATACTATTGGAAAAGGATAATAAAAATATACATAGAGGAAAGATCCTACATGAGATACTGAGAAATCATCCGCGAAGGATTAAAGATATCGTCGAAGATGCGGGTTATAAATATGGTACTTTTTATAAGCATAAGAATAATCCAGAGCTCTCGTATGAAATTATTGCCAAATATGGTAAAGTAATCAGTAGAGACTTATCAGTGGAATTTCCAGAAATGGCTGATTATCCCGCTTTAGCATTAGTAGAAACTTCATATAGAGCTCCTATGGACATAAAAAAAGAGCTGGAAGAGTTAAAAGAAAAGTACTCCATTTTTTTAAGTAAACACAATACTATCCTTGAATCTAATATTCAATTGAGAGAAGAGAATATTAGACTAAAAGAACAGATTGCAGAATTAAAAGCAAAATATCAATCTTAATATAGTCCATTAAAAATCACCAAATAAGCATCAAAACAATAATTAAAAACTGATATAGCATCTAGTAACCTGTACCTCCGCATGTCTTGACCCCAATTTACATGTTATGCAAATAGGTTGTACTGAAATGCATCCCATTATATTGGGAGTAATTGTTATTGAACTAATCATGCTCGGAGCGCAGGTAGCTTACTATTTAAGTAACCCTCTTAAAAATGATCGTATTTGGCATTTGCTTTTCCTCACGCTGCTACTCACGCTTAATATCGTGAATGGCTTTCTTCCCACCCCTGTTTTGGATATACCATTATACATCCAATATATCATTCGTAATGGAATCGGTATTTTTACTGTTTCCTTCTTCCCTATCCAATTTTTCAAAAAGCTTCAGATATTAGATAGGAAGTTTCAAGAAAAAACAGCAATCTCATTCCTTTTAATATTATCTTATCCTATTGTTTTCCTTATTACTTATAATACATTCAATGATCTAGACAAAGCCCATCGATACACGATTCTCTTGCCGTTTTTGAATAACATTACCATTATGGCGCCTATAGGAAAAACCATCTGGAACGTTTATAGAAGAAATATAGACCGGAAAGGATCTCCTGAAGAAATATTAGCTTTTATAATGCTGTCAACATGGTTATTTGTCTATCTTTCCATTCATCTAAACTGGGGGAAAACAATAGAGATCATTTTAATTAATATTGGACCAGCAACATTCAACATTCTCCTTCAGTATAATTACATCAAAACTTTGCGTTATGAACAAACGCATCTTCAACAGGTAAACTCATATGTCCCACAAAAAGAAGTTATCTCTTTCAATTGTAGAATTCATTTGCTTTCTAAAAGAGAGACGGAGATTGCCCTACTTTTATGCCATCGACTCCAACGCCAGCAGATTGCAGACAGACTTTTTATATCTGTACGAACCGTTGACAAACATGTCGAGCGGATATTTCTAAAAACAGGTGTTTCATGCAGAGAAAACCTTCTGGAAAAACTTAATAACTATTCATAGTTCCTTTCCTAAGTACTTAAAATTCAATAATACGTAAGTATTGCGTATACGGATACGCTATACTTACGCTATGCTCAGCCGTAGTTCAGACCTACCTTAGCTTTTAATTAATCTCGTGGTAAAAAATAAACACAGTGCATTATGTGGGCAAAAGAAATTGACAATCTTTATTCTGAAATGTTGGAACAGCTGGAAAAAATCAACGGCTCTATGCATGATTCCGTTGGAAAACTAAGCGTTTCACTTAGCCTAATCCGCCAAACTATGATTTCATTAAGAGAATTCATAAAAGTAAATTCTTTTATCGATGAGGAACAGGAAATTAAATTTTTCAAATACGTAAAACCTCGTTTTGCCGCATGGCAGACTTACTACATTGAATTGCATAATATTATTTCCTCCACCCCAATCGGTACAGATCAAATGATAAAGGATTATTATATAAACGAAATAGCCATAACGGACAGGTTCTTTAAGATAAATGCTTTTTACTTCCAGTATTACTTGAAAGATGAGCATTCAAAAGATAGAATATATTTTCTTCGTAGAAACAGAACTCAGTTTCCGCCCGGCTCAGAGATAATCGTGATTGAATCTGATTTCTCAACTGAACTGGATTATTTGTTCAGCAAATTTCGCGCTTATGAAATGCTAAGGGATTATATTATAAAAAGGGTAAAATTTTTACATCAGGAATCAGATCGCTCCAGGATAAATGAGCTCTCTGATAAAATGAAAAGATCATGGTCGGGCGATAAGATAGAACTGGTAGAGATAGCCTATGGAATTTATTATACCCAAAGATTGAATAATGGAAAAGCTGAAATTTCCGATATTATAGATTGGCTTGAAGAAAGCTTAAATACCGATCTCAGCCAAGCGTACAGGATGTTCGTCGATATAAGAAGAAGGAAAACGATAAGCTATACAAAATTTATCGACGAAATGCGTCATGAAATAAATGTCCACATTGAAGACTCCATTAAATACAGACCAAAATTCAATAGCCAAAACAAATAAACAGCAAATTCTTTAAGGAAAATAAGTTTAAGCAGCTGTTTTTCATTGTCACGAAGGCCCTCAGCATATCATTCTTAAAAAACGTTCGCACCTTTCAGTTATTCCAAACCCTCTTAAAGAGCTCTTAATCCATTATAACCGATCCCTAAAATCATATAACGTAAAAGTCTAACAAGATAAAAATGCGAAGTCCTTTCGGATTTCGCATTTCTAAATCTTAGCACTTATTGTCCCCTGTCGGTTCCTTCTTACAAATCCGACATTTGTTATTATTTTTAAGGACTATTGCTATCGTTAATTGACTTTGGCAATCTTCTGAACAGTATTGCCATTTTCTAATACTTCTGTAGGTTTATAGACCCATGAATGTGGCACTTTGTTTTTAACAAAGACTGCTCCACTATTTTGATCAAGCACAACTGTATTAGACAATCTCTGAGTCGGTATACGTTCAATAACCTTGTATTCTTTGGACGGCCTTTCCTCTTCAATCTTTACATATCAAAAGGATTTACCTTGCAATCCCTAGCGCAAATTTACATCCGTTAATCTACTTTTAAAGCTTGGAAAGATCGACAGTCATAATTCTTTCCTCCAATATATTTTGGTTCCATTCTGCATCTGATAGTTTATTCAAAGGTTTTTGCTGCCTGATCAGTTCATAACCGTTGCCTACATAATCTCTGAAATAAAAATCATAAGAGCCGCCGATAATACCTTTTGTAGGAAGATAAAGAAAACGATTAATCCCCTTTGTCCAATCGTAATAATCGGCTCCATTGGATGACCCAATAGTCCAGAATTGATAAGCGGTACCTGCTGACGTTTTGACTTCCTTTGAAAGATATTCCTTCCAGAGTCTCCATCCAAATCTGTAACTCGGAGCCACCACCTTTTTATCAAATTCAAAGGGTGAGAGTTCGCTTGGAAAAGACTTTTTAAATAGCTCTAGGTATTCTTTAAGTTCGACCTTTGGCTGTTTTAGATTTAAATAACCATAAACTGATGGAAAGGTATTTTCAAAAGAGACAATAGTGAATTTCTCTAACAAAGTATTGGGGGCATAAAAATATTTTTCACCGCTCTTTTTTACAGCAAGGAATTCACCAAAGAATTTTTGGTGATTTCCATATTCCGAACTGCTTGTACTGAAGCTTGGAGCAAAAAGTTCTTCTTTCAATGCTTCTATATCTAGAAGGTTCTTTATTATATTCGGATCTTTGATCTCTTCCCACCCTCTGCCGGTTATCAAATCTGGCAGTACCGAAAACAGAAACAGATTTTTGTTCCGGTCCTCATTTCCAGGAAAAAGAAAGTTGTAGATTTCAACATTATAATCAACCTTGTATAATTCATTTGTGTTTAGCAGGAAGTGTGATCTGATATCTTCTCTAATATCATTCTTTCCATTTAGCAACACATATTTCCGCTCTGAAGCCTCTGTATAGATTGTATGAGTGATCAGCAATAAAAAAAGAATATAGAACTTATTTAGTGAATTTTTCATTTTTAGTATTCGTAAATTATGGACACTTTCGACCCTTGTGCTTGTTTTTTGTCACATCCCGTTCATTTTGATTCAGGATAATATCGTTTGGTAATCTGTTTTCAATGATTCCTGTAGTAACAAGGGCATCGATTACATCATTGCTCAGATTTGGATTAAATGCTTTTAATTCGGATTTCATTAATCCCATAAATGTATCAAACCTGGAATGCATCTCATCATTTCTATAAAAATACTTACTTCCGTCCGGAGATTGATAATATTGAATCTCGGGATATCTTGTATTAAATTGACTGGATCCAAGACGATATTTCTCAGCTTCCAAATAGGCATGCCACACCTCATGGTACATAGTGGTTAACAGATATTCTTGGGTAGAGTTTTGCAAAATAAACTTTGACAGATCTACATGCGCATTATTCGGATGGATGCCCTGTCCGCCCCTTAAACCTCCGTCCTGTAATGGATTGGTATACTCTTTGGCATGAAACGTTAAATTTATCCTGGTCTGGCTACCACCAAATAAACTGTTTAAAAGCTGCGAAAGTTTACTTTCCGATTGCGTGAAATAATCTATTAAACCAACTGCACATGGATAGTCATCAAGCTGATGTTTTACTTTACTGTCTCCATCATCACCTCCATCGCCACCAGTAGATCCACCACCAGTTGGACAGCCACCTCCCACATTTAGCTCAACGATATTAAAAGAATGTACACATTGGACAGTTCCCTGAACTCTTGAAGCTGCCGCCCTTACGCGATTTCCAACATCTATATGGGACATACTGCCCTGTGGGACAATGATTCTTATATTTTGTTCCCAATTAATACTTGCACTGCCACCTACGTCAGCTAATTCTAAATTGAGCTGATCAACTATACTTTCAGGAATAATTCTATTAATAACCTCAGGCGTACATTGCATGGGGTTCAGATTAAAATTTCCGAGATAAAGTCCTGTCACCTCATAGACACAAGTTAAAGGAGCAGAGCCGTTACTCATTTTTTTTACAGGAAAATTCTCTTGCTGACTTTTCAAATAATCTATTAATATACTATTTTTTGCAAAGGTTTTTAGTCTTGTTTCAGGGAAAGAAAGCTCTTTTAATAAGAATCCCTTTTTTTGTAAATAATGTTCTATACTATCATAAAGTATGTTCCGAGTATCATAATATCCTTTAATTTGTACTTCAATGGGTTTATTGTCTGCTGTGAGTTTGATATCTAAAAATCCTAGACTTTGTTTATTTTTTGTAAACGGCACGTAAATGTGTTCTACTTTGCCACCAACATTATAAATTTTAATACATTCGTTCCAGTTCAATTTTTGAGCTTTTAGACCATTCCTATTTACGGTTGTATTAAAATCTCCAAAGTTCTTTAATTCTTCCATCAATGCTTTAATCAGCCCATCTTCTTTCTCGTAAGTTTGCTCTACTTCAAGCTCTTTATCCAAAATTGTACGGTTACAAGATTGGAACAAGAGCAAAGCTGTAATAAAATAAAATAGCTTTCTTTTAAAAATATCTATTATGAACAGGTTAATAAATTTCGTTCTAATATATTTATGTTACATTAAAGTTTCAACTATTTAAAACATCGTTTTTAAAAGGATTTTATAATCAGGAAGTTATTTTTTTAAAAAATTAAATTTTGCTACCCTTGTATTGTCAAAATCACTTCTGTGCTGTACAACTTATTCTGTAATGTAAGTCTATAATACGACGGTACATTTTCGACAATTATCCTTCCATTTCAGAATTTGTACGACGGTCCTTTTCTTCACGGATAAGAAGTCCTAAATCTCCGATTTCAAACCAAATCACCCCTTCGGGTGATTACCAAAGATTTGATTCAGACGAAATATCTCCTAATAAATCCTTTTCACTGAAGCTAGCCGGCCTAAAGGAACAATTATGATTCAAACTTGAATGAAAATCTAAACATGCCGAAAAATAATTCTGAAAATATTCTCCAATAAGTAAACTCCCCAATAATATAAACTTGGTAAGGAAAACCAAAACATTAATCATTTTGTCTCAGATCCAAACTGAGAAACTGATATTATTTAAATCTAGTTTCGATTTTCAATAAAACCTTCATTTTATAGACTATTATCACTTACACCGATTTATAAATACTTTTCTTTTTGACCGAAAATCAACCCTAGAAAAATCATTACCAAGCTTTCCACCTTGGGAAAACACCGACTGCACCATCACCAATTTTGCTCAATAAAGGAATCGTTCTTTGACATTGTGGGAAGAAGCATTTCCGTATAAAAAACGGAAATTATCGTGCAGTCAACATAGATCATCAGATCTATTTTTGATGAACCGAAGGCAGCCGGTTTCGGCAGGTATGTATTTACCTACGTGTGTATTCCCGAGAGACAGATTAAAGAGTTAGCCTTAATGTAGAGATACATACTCGATAATATCAATAATAGAAAAACAACCCATATACATATCCAAGGGGGCAAAGATTTGCTCCCTTTTTTTATTTCTGAAATATTTTAATCCAGCAATTTATGGAAACACAGCGAAACGCAAAACAGATCAAGGACGAAGTGTCATTGGTTGAGTTCCTTGCTAGGCTCGGCCATCAGCCTACCCACAGATCGGGAAGAGATCTTTTCTACAGGAGCATGCTCCGAAATGAAAATACACCTTCTTTTTGTGTCAACGACCAACTAGATGTATGGTTCGATCATGGAGGGGCTAACCTTTCTGGCATCAAGGGCGGGAACATTATTGACTTTGCTCTGGCCTATTGGCACCCAACAACATTCCTTGAAGTCCTGAATAAAATAAATGATATTATGTCATTACCCATCAGACAGATATCCTCAGATCCTTATCGACAGAAACGGCCCAGATTAAAAGGGACACGCGTCGCTAATTACAAAATCCAGGATATAAAAGAACTCGGCAACAATCCACCAATTACAAAATACCTCGAAAAACGAGGAGTTTTAGAGCAAGCTCAAGGTAAGATAAAAGAAGTATACTATGTTATTGAAAGTGGACCGAAAAAAGGAAGAACATATTTTTCAGCGGGATGGCAGAATGAAAACGGAGGATGGGAATTAAGGAACAGAATTGGACTATTCGAATTCAAAGCCTGCCTCGGTCGAAAAGGAATATCCTTTTTCAATGCATCCTCTGAAAAGCTGTCAATCTTTGAAGGCTTCCTTGACTATCTTAGCTGGCTAAAAGACAATCCTAACGCGGCCGATTCCATAATTGTACTAAATTCTGTGAACCTCCTGGATATTGGAATAGAGAAGGCAAAAACCTACCGCCAGATCAGCGCATATTTTGATCGTGACAAGGCAGGAGAAACAGCTTTTGGACTATTGAAGCACAAACTTCCACATGCAGAAGATTGCTCAGAAGTTTACACGGGTTTTAAAGACTATAACGAAATGCTGCTCGCCAGAAAACCTACTCTCCTTCCCTGGGAAGAAGAAAATATTTATGAGAAAATATTGGGAACCTACAAACGCTAAAATATACCGATTCCATTCACAAAAAGATTCCAGTTTTACAAATTAGCTGATAAGCTTAATATGTAATAACCAGCTTATCAAATATGCAAACATAGTGATTGGCGAGATAAGCATTAGGCTAGTAAGCTCATGATCTGGCTATGTAATTTGCAAATAAGCCATTAAGCTTATTTAGCACTAGGCAAATATGCAAATAAGCCACATAAACATGAGCCAAATAAGCTGATCGTCTAAGAACCTACTTTGCAAATTGGCTAAAAAGCGAAATATACAGATTGCTAATAGGCACTTAAGCCATCCTGAATAATTGTCCATTCCATCTATAAACTGACACCAATGACCGATCTAAACCGAAGCGGCAAATCACGTATAACCTTCATCCCTCACGCAAGCCCCGAAGGCTCCGCCCGCTCACAACGGAGTCTTCATTCAGGCATCAAACCACCTTGTGTTTTGCTCCCTGCAAGTTGTGTTTTCGGGTACCCCGAAAACCACCTTGCCTTTGCCCTGCGGTGCCCCTTTTGGGGAGCTGCAGGACAAAGGGGAAAAACCTTCGCAACTCGGTTTTTCTCTTTTAAAACGTGCTAAAGCAGATTTTAAGGCTAAAGCTTTATCGCAGTTAAGAATAATAAGTTCCAATGAAAAAAGTACAAAAGAAAGTCGGGAGACCTCCAATGCTGAGCGGAAAACGTACGTATATTATCAAAGCTAAACTTACCGAAGATGAATTTAAGGCTGTTCTAGAAATTCAAAAAAGATCCGGGCTAAACCGCATGGAACTGATCCGAAGACGTGTACTGGAGAAAGGTATAACAGGGACAATTAACACAGCTGAACTGCTCAATGCTTTAGATTCCATCGGTAGCGAAATGGGTAGAGCGGGAAATAACATCAACCAGCTTGCCAGACATGCCAACACGATCAATAAACAAGGCCGGTTAAATGAGCAGATCGTAAAAGATTTTAATCTTTTATTTTCGGACTATATCCATTTTCAACAAGAGCTTGAAAAGTTGCTCCGCCATATACTTCGGGCGATGAAACCACGATAACATTTATTCCGCTGTTATGATTGTCAAGATCCTCAAAAAATCAACAACTTTTAAAGCCGTTAATTATAACAGCGGAAAAGTTGACAAAAACAGAGGCGAACTATTGCTTGTCAAGAATTTTGGCGCACTTCAGGGAATGGAGAACCTACGGCCACAGGACTACATCAACTACCTACAAGCTGTCTCCACTCGCAGTACACGAATCAAATACCCCCAGTTCCATGTTTCAATATCCACAAAAGGCCGTCAGCACAGCAAAGAAGAACTCGCGGAAATTGCTCAAAAATGGATGGATGGCATGGGATATGGCGAGCAGCCTTACCTTTTAATCTTTCACAAGGATACCGATAACAATCACGTGCATCTGGTTTCAACCCGCGTGGGAAGGGATGGTAAGAAGATCTCGGACCGCTATGAGAAGCTAAAAGCCTATCGCGTACTAAATCAAATTATGGGAGAAGACCGGGAGCAACAACTGACGAGCCATCTGCAAAAGGCACTCTCCTATAATTACTCTACCCGAGCACAATTTATGATGCTGCTAGAGAATTTGGGCTATACTCTTGTCCGAAAAAATAATATGTACTGCATAAATAAAAATGAAACCGAAATTGGTCAGATCCAGCTATCTAAAGTGGACGAGCGAATCGCTTCGTACCAAAAAGACAAAGCCCGACTGATCCAGATCAGGGCTCTCATCGAAAAATATAAGCATAGCCGTGATCCATCCATCAAGTACAATGAGAATGGATACTACTCAAATCTAGCAGATTTCCTTCGCGATCAATTCGGTCTTCAGTTCGTATTTCACGGCAAGGATGGGAAAGCGCCTTACGGTTATACCCTTTTCGACCACTCAGGTAAGGCCATATATAAAGGAGCCGAGATTATGGTACTGAAAGAACTTATTGCCCCAAAACCTGATCATTTCAGCAGCATAGAGGTGAAAAAACTACCTAAAGAAAAACAGGCTGCTACTTCCAATGAACAGTCCAATCTGACAGCGAGTAACAACAGCAATATTCAACTGGAGGAATCATCCACCGAGCTTAACGGAGGGCAGTCAGCTGATCTGGCCAATGGCGCTCAGGATTTATCCGAATTTGAAATCCCCATACTTACAGTGGATATCAATATTGCAGATGATATCGATGATGAAGCCATCCTGGGGCGAAACCGTCGGCGCAAGCGTAAGTCCCGTACCAACACCAGATAATATTAATTCTTTAAATATCCGAAATATGGTCATTCTGATAGGAAATCAAAAAGGCGGTGCAGGTAAAAGTACACTGACCCTGTTACTAGCCAATTACCTGACTTCAGTGTATGAGCAAAAAGTTACTGTGCTTGACATGGACTATCAGCAGTCCATATCAAGTAAATACGAAAAAGCGAAGATCCTTGAAAATGAAGAACCTTATGAAATCGTCTCGGTCGATCTGGACCAGTTCCCGGTTTTACTGAAAGTACTCACGAAGAATCCAGATGAAACGGTGCTTGTCGACTTACCGGGTAAAATGGATGACGATGATCTCATTCCGGTCATACGTTCCGGCAACCTCATCTTATGTCCTTTTTCCTATGATGAATTCTCCGTGGATTCAACATTGCTATTTGCCATGGTCACAACAAAAATAAATAAAAAGGCTCCACTGGTGTTTATACCCAACAGGCTCAAACCCAATGTACGCTACGACACCCGAACGGAAGTGGATAAAGTGCTGGCAAAATTTGGAGCAATAACACCAGGCATCGCTGACCGCATTGATTTTCAACGCGTAACCACCCTCTATACGCCGGCAATCGTACTGCCCGCCATCCTGCCCATACTTCAATTGATATATGACAATTACATAAATAAGGAGGATCCAAAATGACCGAAATAAAATCGCTCGCCGACAGGCTCCGAAACGAGCTTCGCAGCAGTGAAACCGAAAACAAGACCCAAGAAGCTAAAAACAAAGAAAGCTCGCCCGCTCCCGGAAAAAAGCAAAAAAAATTATCTTCTGACGAATTAAAAGCTGATCTATTTTTTGATGCGATCCTCTCCTTTCAGTTAGAAACTACGGAGAAAAGCCTCATCCGGGTCGATAAAAAGACAATGAACCTGCTCAAACGGATCAAGCTCACAAAAGGAGTCGACATGAACCGCTTCATCGTTTACTGCGTCCACCAATACATTGACCAGCATCCCTGGCTTGCCAATTACATCAATGAAACCCTTAAAAATACAGCATTATGAACTGGACAAATTTCCTTTTAATCCTTACCCTATCCTATTTATTCTATTACGGTCTGAACCTGCTTTACGATCTTTTCATGAACCGAAAACCTTACTCTTCCCCGGGAAAGGATGATACGCTATTTTTTGAAGAGGATATCCAGCCACAGATCATAACCTATACTCCCAGCCCGGCTGCCGATCAGGCCGAAGAAGAAATTGAGCCTATAGTCGCCACAGTGCTTCCAAAGACATCAAGGAACATAAGCGGAAACGTTTTTTCAACTGGTGCAGTAAGCCTGAAAGAACTTTTCAATCTCGCCAAAAACAACCTCATCGAACATACCAGCACCATACCCTATTAAAAGATGTGGCATCGGATTATGTTATGGACGGCAATTGCCGTCCTTTTTTTTGCCTGGCCGATAAATGCTTTCTCACAGCCCGGTATCAATGAATTCTACAGCGCCACAGGTGAAATGCACCGCTGGTATTTCAGCTTCGCGGACCTGGTACTTGTCATCGGAGCCATATCGGGGATACTCGGCGGACTGCGTATCTATGCCAACTGGCAGTCCGGGAAACACCATCACATCGATGCCCAGGTCATGGGATGGCTGTTTTCCTGTCTCTTCCTCACACTAGTCGGTGTCTTTCTCAAAGCCCTCTACGGGATCAATTAACCCATTTTTCATACCCTTTAACTTCTTCTCTCAGATGACAGTAAAAACAAAAAAGCTGTTCGCATGTTCGGTGGCCATCCTCGGTGCAACAAACATGCTTTTGGCACAGACAGCAGGCGGAACCACAGGAATCAATGCAGCAACCTCCTCACTGACAACTTATGTCGACCCTGTCTCCACATTGACCCTGGCCATCGGGGCCGTTGTCGGTATCGTCGGTGGCGTAAGGGTCTACATCAAATGGAACTCAGGTGATAACGACATCAACAAAGAACTCATGGGATGGGGCGGTTCCTGCCTTTTCTTAGTACTCGTTTCAGTCGTCATCAAAGCCTTTTTCGGCGTCTGATCATGAACAGGTATTCCATCTACAAGGGGCTACAGAAGCCCCTTGTCTACCGCGGTTTCAAAGAGAAGTTCATCGGCTGGGGTATCGGCTTCCTGATTATGGGACTGGTCGGCGGAGGTCTCCTGGGGGCACTGACCAATATGTACCTCGGAGGACTCATCACCATACTGTCCATCGCCGGTGGCCTCACCTTCACCTTTTACCGCCAAAAAGAAGGCCTGCACGACAAAACCCGAAACAAAGGCGCCTTCATCCATTCCGTACACCTTAAAAAAAATTATGCACAGCGCTCATCCTAAAACAGTATTCAAATTGCCATATGCAGGTATAGATCATTTTAATCTTGAAGCACTGCTATATGGAGAACGTGGGGATTTTTCGGCTATCTTCAGTTTACACAATCCGGTCATGCACTATGGAGCAGATCCGGAGCCTTACCTGGCATATCATTCTGTTCTTCTTAACCTGATCAAGATCCTCGGTGAAGGTTATATCATCCAGAAGCAGGATATTTTCTCCCGTAAAATTTACCATGCTGAAAAGGCTACAGAGTTCCTGAAACAGAAATATAACGAGCATTTTCATGGAAGGGAGTATACAGTCATTACCACTTATCTTACCATAACCCGGCTGATCAAAAAAGGAGCATTTTATGTATACGATCCCAAAGTGCTCATCGAATTCGGACAGCAGATCGAAAAGGTCCACGATCTGCTGGAGGGAGCAGGATTAATGCCAAAGCGGCTTACCGAAAAACAGATCCATCAATACGTGTCCCGCATGCTCGCCATGGATTTTTCTTCGGACAACATCGCACTGGATAACCTCCTTGCAGGCGAAAAGGAGCTTGGCATGGGCAGCCGCTCGGTGCGCAGCATCAGCCTTGTCAATACCGATGCCATCGATCTCCCCGAAACGATAGGCACCTACACCTACAAACATGATGGGCGGAACCTGCGGGAATTTCCGGTGGACAACCTGTTCTTTTTACATCAGGTCCCCGATTACGGCTGCATGGTCTATAACCAGCTGATCGAAATTCCCGACCAGCAGCTCACCCTGAGCAAACTGGAACTCAAACGTAAACGCCATTCGGGGGTTCCCGACCCGGCCAATCTTATCTGTGTCGAGGATATCGATCAGCTGTTGGTGGACGTCGCTCGGGAGAACCAGTTATTGGTCAATGCCCATTTTAATATTCTCCTCTGCGCTGAAAACGACAAAATTGGAAAGGCCGCAAATTTTATTGAAGCCGCACTCTTCCAGCAGGGGATAATCCCTTCCCGAAATGCCTACAACCAGCTTGAACTCTTCAGGACTGTGCTCCCGGGAAATGCTGCGGAACTGAAAAAATACGACTGGTTTCTCACCACCTCGGATGCCGCCCTCTGCCTACTCTTTAAAGAATCCCTGCAGACCGATGAGGACTCCGACTTTCTGATCCGATTTACGGACAGGCAGGGGCTTCCCGTAGCAATTGATCCTTCGGACTTAGTCATGCGCACGGGAAGGACAAACAATCGTTCACGGTTTACGTTGGGGCCCTCGGGATCCGGAAAATCTTTTTTTATGAATGCACTGGTAGAACAATATTGCCAGTACAACATGGACGTGGTCATCGTGGATACAGGAGACAGTTACCAGGGACTGTGCAGCTATTATGGCGGCAAGTACATCACCTATACCGAAGAAAAACCACTTTCCATGAACCCCTTCGCCATGTCACAGGAGGAGTTTAATCTGGAGCAGAAAGATTTTCTGAAAACGCTAGTCGCCCTGCTCTGGAAGGGAGCTGAGGGGATGCTTACCCAGATTGAGGATTCGGTTCTTTCAAATGTGCTCTCCTCCTATTACTATGAACATTTTTGGCTGGATCCAGGTCCCCAGAATCCCCGGCGCCCGGAAAAGCTGGATTTCGATTCCTTCTATGTCTACTCCGTGGAGAGGATAAAGGAGATCACCGAGCAGGAGTCCGTCAATTTTGACCTGGACGAATACCGCTACGTGCTCCGTAAGTTCTTCTCCGGTCAGGAATTCGGCACTTTATTGAATGAGGCAACGGATCAGTCGCTGTTTACCGCTCCTTTTATTGTCTTCGAAATTGACAATATTAAGGAAAATAAGACCATTTTCCCCATTGTCACTCTGTCGATTATGTCCGTTTTTCTCCAGAAAATGCGGCACCGAAAAGACCGGAGAAAGGCCCTCATCATAGAGGAAGCCTGGAAAGCAATCGCGAGTCCACTGATGGCAGGCTACATTTTATACCTCTATAAAACCGTACGGAAATTCTGGGGGGAAGTGATCGTGGTAACCCAGGAACTTGGAGATATCCTGGGCAATCCGATTGTCAAAGACAGTATTCTGGCCAACTCGGACACCATCTGTTTGTTGGACCAGAGTAAATTCCGGGAAAACTACGATGCCATCGCAAAACTCCTTTCCATCACCGATACCGAAAGGCGTAAGATATTCACCATCAACCAACTGGACAACAAGGAAGGACGCGGAAGATTCAAAGAAGTGTACATACGGCGTGGGACAACAGGTGAAATCTACGGGGTGGAAGTCTCGATCTATCAGTATCTGGTGCGCCCATAAGGGCATATAGTGAATGTGGTT
>NZ_MKWH01000063.1:0-266476 GCF_001899705.1 Sphingobacterium sp. 40-24
GAAAAACGAGATTCGAACTCGCGACCCCAACCTTGGCAAGGTTGTGCTCTACCAGCTGAGCTATTTTCGCATTGGAATTATTATTCTTTCAATCTGTCAGAACCTTGCGTTCTTCCTTTTCGGTGGTGCCAGCTGGATTCGAACCAGCGACACAAGGATTTTCAGTCCTTTGCTCTACCAACTGAGCTATGGCACCTTTTCAATTGAGCTGTCTGCCTTATTGATGATGCAAAGATAGACGGATTATTTGAATTACGAAAGCTAAAAGCGCTTTTTTTTGCGTTTAAACGCCAACCTGCTGATTTTTAAGGAAAAAAAATAAGGGGCTATTCTACAAGAATAGCCCCTTTATTGGATATTGGTCGAGTTGATTACGATAATTTACCAACTTCTAATACCAAGTCAACGATTTTGTTTGAATATCCCCATTCGTTGTCATACCAAGATACAACTTTAACGAAGTTATCATTCAATGAAATTCCTGCTTTTGCATCGAAGATTGATGTACGTGCATCACCTAAGAAATCTGAAGAAACAACTTCATCTTCTGTATAACCTAAGATACCTTTCAATTCGCCTTCAGAAGCTTCTTTCATCGCAGTTTTGATTTCTTCGTATGAAGCACCTTTGTTCAAACGTACTGTTAAGTCAACAACAGAAACGTCTGCAGTAGGAACGCGCAATGACATACCGGTCAATTTACCTTTCAATTCAGGAAGAACCAAACCTACTGCTTTAGCAGCACCTGTAGATGAAGGGATGATGTTTTGGTATGCACCACGACCACCTCTCCAGTCTTTTACTGAAGGACCGTCTACCGTTTTTTGTGTTGCTGTAACCGCGTGTACTGTTGTCATCAAACCTTCAACGATACCAAATTTATCGTTTAATACTTTAGCGATAGGCGCTAAACAGTTTGTTGTACATGAAGCGTTTGAAACGATGTGTTGATCAGCTTTCAATTCTTTGTGGTTTACACCCATGACGAAAGTAGGGGTGTCGTCTTTCGCAGGAGCAGACATCACCACTTTTTTAGCACCTGCATCGATGTGTTTTTGAGCCAACTCTTGTGTCAAGAAGAAACCTGTAGATTCGATGATTACTTCAGCACCTACTTCATTCCATTTTAAGTTTGCCGGATCTTTCTCAGCTGTAACACGGATAGTTTTTCCGTTAACAACCAAGTTACCGTCTTTTACTTCTACTGAACCGTCAAATTTGCCATGTGTTGAATCATATTTCAACATATAAGCCATATAATCTGGTTCAACTAAGTCATTGATACCAACAATTTCAATTTCTGGACGATTGATAGCCGCTCTGAATGCTAAACGACCAATACGGCCAAATCCGTTAATTCCAATTTTCATATTCTTAATTTTTATTGATATAATATTTAATTAAATTGTGTATCGGTTCCTTTACAACGGTACCAATACTGATATTAAATTCCTCTGTAGCAACTTCCCGAAGTAAGTGCTCATAATTAAACGCTACTGAACCCGTAAAGTTAACATCACTATCCGGATATTCTTTCATTAAGGGCTTGATGTAGGTTTTGATAAACGTACGGAGCCCATTTTTAACCAATTGACTGATGAACAGATGATCCTTATTATCGAGGACAAAGTCGGTAAATGAATTCAGAAAATTTGTCGGCTGTGGCGCTATATACACCTTTTCCAAAATGGTTTTCTTGTCGATGTTAAATTCTCTTTCCAGTTTATCCCGCAGATCAATAGGTAAGGTATCTGTCATGTAATGCTTGAGCAGCTGCTGGCTATTCCAGTTTGTTGCCCCCTCATCAGCCAGAATATAACCTAGACCATAATTGTTGTCAATGATTTTTTTCCCTGTATAGTAAGCTGCATTTGATCCACTGCCAATGATGCCAATAATTCCTCTTTCGTCGCCGAAAGTCGAAATAGCCGAAGCAATGACATCATGATCAACCCGTACACGTGCATTGACGAAAAAACGCTCCAGGACATTTTTTATTTTATCCTTACGTTCCTTCGACGACGATCCGGCACCAAAAAAATAAATCCTTCTGATTTTTTCGGCATTGTTGATCAGATTGGTGTTTTTATGCAAATGCTGTAGTATGGAGCGCTCATCCTGAAGATAAGGATTGATCCCGTTCATGCGGAACCCTGTCGTGATCCGACCTTTATCAGCCAACCGCCAGTCTGAAAATCGCGACCCACTATATACTACTGCTATCATGTCTGTTTAAATTATGATTATAAAATCTCAGCCATCTCCAATAAATCAGGGCTAAGTTTAATTTCCTTATTGCTGATTGCTTCTTCAATTGGAGTTGTCTTGATTTCATTACCACGGAGCCCAACAGTAACTCGTGTGTTTCCGGCCAATAATTCATTGACAGCAGCAAAGCCCAATCTACTCGCAAGCACGCGGTCGAAACTCGTCGGAGAACCACCCCGTTGCAAATGCCCTAATATACTAACTTTCGTGTCGTAATGATCAAACTTTTCTTTTACTTTTTTTGCGACATAATAAGCACCACCATTTTGGTCGCCCTCTGCGACAATAACAATGGATGACGATTTCTTCTTAATGGCACCGTCTTCTAAATGACTAATTAAATCATCAATGGCCGTTTCTTTCTCTGGAAGTAAAATGGCTTCGGCTCCGCCAGCAATACCCGCATTTAAGGCGATACAGCCTGAATCACGGCCCATCACTTCAACAAAGAAAAGACGTTCATGTGACGCCGCAGTATCTCTGATTTTATCAATCGCTTCGATGACAGTATTGTTGGCTGTATCGTAGCCAATCGTATAATCAGAACCGTAAAGGTCGTTGTCTATCGTACCCGGAATACCTATAATAGGTATTTCAAATTCTTTGGAGAAGAAGTTAGCACCTGTAAAGGTACCGTCACCACCAATGACCACCAAGGCGTCCACGCCGGCAGCGATAAGATTGTCATAGCCTTTTCGACGGCCTTCGGGCGTCTTAAACTCCATGCAACGCGCGGTTTTTAATATTGTACCACCACGTTGTATAATATTGCTGACCGAACGCGTATCCATTTCGATGAAATTTGCGTCGATCAAACCTTGGTATCCTTGATAAATACCCGTTACTTGCAATCCTTTATGTAATGCTGTTCGAACGACAGCACGAATACAGGCATTCATGCCAGGAGCATCACCTCCTGACGTCAATACACCTATTTTTTTAATTTCTTTTATCACACGCTATATTTTAGGTTTTACGAATATAAGATTTTTATAGTGTATATTCTACACTTTGAATAAATTTTTCAATATTTTTTTGCGCATCACGTTTAGGAAGCGTATAATTGTTACAGATAACCCGATGATTAGTAACCGCTAAATTTAGCTCAGTATATTGCACATAAATAAATTTAGAAGTTTTGTATAGTAATTTTACCGTTGACTGTGTCATATTAGGCTTTCACGAAGGAGAATTAAAAGTTCTTTTGGCCGAAAGAAATGAATATCCGTTTAAGGATTGGTGGGCATTGCCAGGTTTTTTCGTGGATAATGACGAAGAGATGGAAGATGCCGTAAAACGAATTTTGTATGAGAATACAGGTTTGAAAGATGTATTTATGGATCAGCTGCATTCCTTTGCCGGATTAAAACGGCATCCAAAGGGACGTATTCTGACAGTGGCGTATTACGCCCTCGTGCAGCTGGATAATACCAAATTGAAAACCAAACCTGTTACAAACTATATGAAGCAGGCAAAATGGTTCCCCGTTCGGAATGTACCTGAACTGGCCTTTGACCATAAGCAGATTTTGGACCTCTGTCTGGAGCGGTTACAGCGCCGCCTCGCCTATAAGCCGATTGCTTTTGAGCTGCTGCCTGAAAAATTTACACTCACCCAGCTACAGCTGGTGTATGAGGGAATTTTGAATAAACCACTCGATAAACGCAATTTTAGAAAGAAAATGCAGAATTATGGCTTTCTAAAAGAGCTCGACGAAGTGCAGACTGGAGTAGCCTATCGTGCAGCAAGGCTCTATAAATTGGATAAACGAAAGTTTTTAAAACATTTTCAGAACACGGTCGCATTCTAATAGATCTGTTCGTATAATAAAAGGCAAACTTTCGAGTTTGCCTTTTTTTTTCTGAAAGTGTATGATCTTATTGGCCAGAAAGAACATTCAGTTTACTTTCATTGCTGTTGGTTCTGCGAAGTCATGAAGGTTTTGTTGTCAGGTTAATATCAAAATTAATACAATTTCAAAATTTATTTTGTCCAACATGTTACTTTTTATATTTTTGAACAATTTTTGATAAAAGTCAGAAAGTAGAAAGGAGTTTTTTGAAGAATGGAAGATAGAAAAGATCAAATCATTCATGCGGCGATAAGACGCTTTATGCATTACGGTTTTAGTAAGACTACGATGAATGAAATTGCGGAGGATATAAAAATTACCAAAGCGAATTTGTATTACTATTATTCGGAAAAGAATGCACTTATACGGGATGTGATTGTGCGTTTGACGGATGAATATAGGGAAGAGGAGGAGAAGATGGTGGCTGTGCATGTGGGCACCACCTACGAGCTGATCATTAAAATTTTGGAACTGCGCGATGCATTTGTCCGGAAATACTATATGTTGCACATGAATGAAAATCTGGAATGGATCAAGGGACTTTCCATGCAGGATTTTTTCCAGTGCCTACACGACCGTGATGTGAAAGCCTTGTTTGAGATCCTTGAGATCGGTGCCGAAAAAGGTGAAATCGATGGGGAGCATCTCTATGAAACGGCCGAAATCTATGTGGAATTGATGAAAAGTTTATCCCTGATGTGCAATATCTCCGATATCATTTCAGGAATTCCAAATCAGGATCGTTTTGATGAAGTGCTGCAAAAGCAAAAGCTGGCTACCAAGCTCTTTTTTAATGGTATAAATAAAAAGTAGATATAAAATTAGGATAAATAAATTAGGAATGAAAACAATCAGAATACTAGCCAGCCTATTATTAGGTACGATGGTTTTCCAGAGTCATGCACAGCAACAATTGAGCTTAAGTGATGCGATTAAATTTGCTTTGCAGAACAAGGCTGATGCGAAAAAGGCAGGTCTCGATGTCGTAAATGCCGAACATAAAATTGCGGAAGTTAAATCGGGTGCATTACCACAGGTCAATTTTAACGGTGGTATCACTTACAATCCAATGATTCAAAAGGTCGCTTTACCAGGAGAGCTTGTGGGCCAACCGGGAACCACAGTAATGGCTGCTTTTGGACAAAAATGGCAATCGACAAATTCGATAAGCTTAAACCAACAGCTATTTAATCAAACTGTATTTACTGGACTGAAAGCTGCCAAGACGACACGCGAATTTTATGTGATCAACAAAACATTGACCGATGAGCAATTGATCGAAAAGGTGGCCAATAGTTATTATGATGTTTATCAATCCAAATTGCAGTTAAAAACGGTTGACAATAACTTGGAAAGTACCACCAAAACTAGGGATGTCATCGAAGGACTTTTTAAGAATGGGTTAGCGAAGAAAATTGACCTTGACCGTACAAATGTAGCCGTTACAAATTTGAAAGCTTCTCGCCAGCAGCTGATTAATGCCGTTGAATTAAAAGAGAATGCACTAAAATTTGTCATTGGTATGCAGATGTCGGAGCAGATTGTTATGCCGGCGTCAACGTTTGAAACAGTTGCTCTGGATGCCATATATGACCCGCTTGATGTGTCCAGTAGAACGGAGATCCAGGTGCTCACTAAACAAAATGAATTACTAGAGTTGAACAAAAAAGCTGAAGCATCCAAATACTACCCCACTTTATCTTTGACTGCGAATTACGGTCGTCAGGGTTTGGGACCTGTTTTCCCAATCTTTTCGAAAGCTGAAGGTGTAAATTGGTCGGGATTTTCAGGAATTGGTCTTAATTTGACGGTTCCTATTTTCAATGGTTTCCTCACACGTTCTAAAGTTCGTCAGGCACAGATCGATATCGATAAGTTGCAGGTTGATATCGCGGATACAAAATTGGCACTGAATCTGGCAGCAGAAAACTCCAAGGTTCAGATTAAAAATTCTTTGTTAACAATTGAGTCAAACCGTAAGAACGTGGATTTGGCAAAATCAGTGCTGGAAGATACTAACAACAATTACAAAAATGGTCTGGCAACATTGACCGATCTTTTGGATGCGGAAAATGCCTATGCAGATGCCCAGAATAATTTAAATACCTCTTTGCTCGATTATAAAATTGCTGAAGTGCAGCTGATCAAAGCGAATGGAAATCTTAAATCACTAATTAAAGAATAATTGACTAATACAATATGAAACGCGGAATTATTACCTTACTTATTATTGCTGCTGGTCTAGCAGGAATATTTTTTGTGTTAAATAAAAATAAAAAGAAAAATGAGGCCGAAACTGCAGAGGTAGCAAAGAAAAATGTGGCTATTGCAGTGCGTATCGATACGGCAAAAGTATCTTCCATGGACTTACGTTATACGGCTAACGGAACATTTTCTCCGAAACAAGAAGTAACTGTTTCAGCTGAAACTGCAGGTAGAGTGGTGAAAGTATTGGTTGATGAAGGTTCTCATGTGAGCGCCGGGCAGACTTTGGCGATCATCGAGGGCGATAAACTGAATGTGAACGTAGCGAATGCGCAGGCTGCATTTACCAATGCGCAGGCCGATCTGCATCGCTTTGAAAGTGCCTTCTCTACAGGTGGTGTAACCAAACAACAGTTAGACCAGGTGAAATTGCAATTTGAGAATGCGAAAAATAACTTAAAAGCGTCTAAATTGAATGCTGGCGATGTGACCATCAAAACTTCGGTTTCGGGTATCGTCAATGCACGTAAAATCGAACCGGGTACTTACCTAAATGTGGGCGCTGCAGCCTTCGATATTGTCAATGTTGCCACCTTGAAATTGCGTGTCAATGTGGACGAAAAGAATGTGGCTACCTTAAGGATCGGTCAATCTGTTGATGTGACAGCGAGTGTATATGCAGACCAACGCTTTACAGGTAAAGTAACTTTTATTGCGCCTAAATCGGATGGTAGCTTAAACTTCCCGGTGGAAATCGAGGTAAATAATGCATCGAACCAATTGCGTGCTGGTATGTACGGTACAGCCATCTTCGGTGAAGGTGTTGCTAGCAATACGTTGATCGTACCTCGTAATGCCTTTGTGGGTAGTGTGAGCGACAACAAGATCTTTGTGCTGAAAAACGGTAAAGCCATCGAAACAAACGTCAAATCAGGCAGAAACTTTGGTGATTACATCGAGATCTTAGGTGGTTTGCAAAATGGGGATCAAGTGATTGTTTCGGGTCAGATCAATCTATTTGACCAAAGCCCTGTAGAGATTATTAAATAGAGCATACTGTAATCGGTAGCAGATGGAACCTCGGTTGCATAGCTATTAAAAATAAATTATTCGAATGAAAATTACCGAAATATCGATAAAACGCCCCAGTATAATTATCGTATTATTTATAATACTGACATTAGGCGGGTTGTTTTCTTATACGCGATTGGGCTATGAATTGGTCCCTAAATTTGAAATTAACGTCATTACGGTACAGACGGTCTATCCGGGAGCTTCACCTGCAGAGGTGGAGAGTTCGGTGACGAAAAAAATAGAGGATGCCATTTCATCCTTGGAAAGTATCAAAAAAGTGGAGTCGACTTCCCTGGAAGGGGTATCGATTGTCATGATTACCCTCAACAACGGTGCGGATGTCAACTTCCTGCTTACGGATGCTCAACGGAAAATCAATGCCGTGATCAACGATCTGCCGGATGATGTAAAGACACCTTCACTCTCCAAATTCTCCCTGGATGATGTGGCCATCATGAGTTTGGCCGTCACGTCCAACTTATCGGAAAAAGAACTCTACGATCTTTTGGACAATAAAATCCAGCCGGTCTTTGCGCGGATCAATGGTGTTGCCAAAGTGGACCTGATCGGTGGTGAGGAACGTGAAATCCAGATCTCTGTAGACTCGAAGAAAATTGAAGGTTATGGACTGACAATTTCGCAAGTACAGCAAATTGTAGCATCATCCAATCTCGATTTCCCGACAGGTAACGTCAGTACTCGTGATAACCGGACAACCATCCGTCTTTCGGGTAAAGTAACTTCGATCGAGGAGCTGCGTAACCTCCCGATCACAACGCCGGCAGGGGTGCAGATTTATCTGCGCGATATCGCCGATGTGCGGGATGGTATCAAAGAGATTGAAAAAGTAGCCCGCCTGGACCGTCAGAATACAATCTTATTGCAGGTCTTTAAACAGTCTGATGCAAATGCGGTAGCGGTGTCCGAAGCGGTCAAGAAAACCATTGCGGTACACGATAAAGACGGAAAAGTAATTTCTGGTGTAGAGAAGGATTATGCTGCACAGAATATTAAAATTCTGGTTGCCAATGACTCTTCAGAATTTACCTTGAATGCAGCCGATAACGTGATCCATGACTTAATGATTGCCATTGCATTGGTGGGCTTTATCATGTTGTTCTTCTTACAAAGTCTACGTAATGCGGCGATTACCATGGTGGCGATTCCTTTATCTTTGATTGCTACCTTTATTGGCTTGCTTTTGATGGGCTATACCTTAAACTTGATGTCTTTACTCGGTTTATCCCTGGTAGTAGGTATTCTTGTGGATGACGCGATCGTTGTTATCGAGAATATTCACCGCCACATGGAGATGGGTAAAAACAAGGTGCGTGCGGCCTATGATGGTGCTTCGGAAATCGGATTTACCGTAACGGCGATCACCTTGGTTATCGTGGTAGTGTTCCTGCCGATCGCGATGTCTACGGGTTTGGTGGCCAATATCCTGGCACAATTCTGTGTGACGGTAATCATCTCGACTTTATTATCCTTATTGGTGTCATTTACGGTAGTGCCTTGGTTATACTCGCGTTTCGGTAAATTGGAGCACTTGAGCAAAACTTCTTTCTTTGGTCGTATTATTCATGGTTTTGAAAGCGGTTTGAACAGCTTTACACATTGGGTTGCAGGATTGTTGACCTGGGCTTTAAAGAACGTCGGTACGAAATTGGCTACGTTGTTTTTGGCAATCGGTTTACTTGTCGCATCGTTTTTTTTGGTCGGTATGGGGTATATTGGTTCGGACTTCTTCCCGAGTATCGACCGTAAGGAGTTTTTCATCCAGTTAGAACTCGATAAAGATGCTTCCCTGGAGAAGACCAACTTGTTGACGCAAAAAGCGGAGGCTTACATTAAATCGAAACCTGATGTCAAAGAAATTATTACGACAGTGGGGCAGTCTTCGGACGGTATGGCTTCAACAACGGGTTCGCGTTATAAATCGGAGATCCATGTGATCCTCGACAAGGAAAATTTTGAGGGTAACTCACAGGTGTATTCAGCGACGCTGAAGCGTGAACTGGAAAATAAACTGATCGGTGCAAAAATCAAAACCGTCAATGTGGGTATCATGGGAGCGGAGCAGGCACCATTGAAGCTGACCATTATCGGTGCTTCTGTCGAAGATGCACAGGAATTTGCAGAGAAGGCGGCAGATCAATTACGTAAGATTCCTGGGGCTGCGGGTGTCAAATTGACTTCTGAAGCGGGTAACCCTGAGATCAATGTGAAGATCGACCGTGATAAAATGACCTCTTTGGGACTGAATGTCTCTACTGTGGGTATGACAATGCAGACGGCATTTTCAGGAAATACGGATAACAAATACAGAGCGGGTGATAACGAGTACGATATCAATATCCGCTATGCGGAAAATGGTCGTGCCAATATCGACAACGTACGTGATCTGAAATTTATCAATAATCAGGGTGCCTCTATTTCTTTGGATCAATTTGCCAATGTAACTTTTGGTTCGGGACCTACGTTGTTGGAACGTCGCGACAAGTCGCCGGCAGTATCCATTCAGGGACAGGCAATCGGTAGACCAATGGGTACCGTAGCGCAAGAGTGGCAGGCACAGTTTGAAAAACTGCCGCGTAAACCGGGTATCGTCTTTATCTGGGGTGGTAATATGGAAAACCAAACCGAAGGTTTTGGTACTTTGGGTATTGCCTTATTGGCATCTATTATCCTAGTATACTTGGTAATGGTTGCTTTATACGATAGTTTTATCACACCATTTGTGGTCTTGTTCTCGATTCCATTGTCGTTTATCGGAGCCCTATTGTTCTTGGCGCTGGGAAATCAGACCTTGAATATCTTTACGATTTTGGGTATCATCATGTTAATTGGTCTGGTGGCCAAAAATGCGATCATGCTGGTTGACTTTGCCAACCATCGTAAGGAAGCTGGCGATAATACACACGATGCGTTGGTGGCAGCCAATCACGCGCGTCTTCGTCCGATTTTGATGACGACAATTGCCATGGTATTTGGTATGATTCCTATCGCAATCGCTACTGGAGACGGTGCCGATATGAATAGAGGTCTGGCGATCGTTATCATTGGTGGTTTGTTATCTTCTTTATTTTTAACCTTGGTTGTTGTACCGGTGGTGTACTCCATATTTGACAGTCTTCAACGTCGTTTTGGAAAGAAAGAAAAGACAAATTATGAAGCCTTGATGAAGGAAGATTATGACCATGTCGACGTGGCAGAACATTAAAAAATAATACATTTTACAATAGAAAAAGGCGGCTAATAAAACATTAGCCGCCTTTTTTGTGTTAATTTTAGGTTAATCAATCGATTGCGTAAATATTTTTTATTACATTGCGGCGCATTAACAAAATATACACTTAAAATTGAGACATACATGTGTGGAATTGTAGGATACACAGGTTATCGTCAGGCGTATGGTATCGTCATTGACGGATTACAAAAGTTAGAATACCGTGGTTATGACAGTGCTGGAGTGGCATTGCATAAAGGTGAGCAGATCGATGTTTACAAAAAAACAGGTAAAGTCGCAAACTTGGAAGAGTTTGTGTACGGAAAAGATCTACAGTCGACAACAGGGATAGGCCACACCCGTTGGGCTACCCATGGTGAACCTTCTGATCGGAATGCACATCCGCATTATTCCAATAGCGGACGCATCGCTATGATTCATAATGGCATCATTGAAAACTATGCTTCCTTAAAATCAGAATTAATCAATAAGGGTTATACGTTTAAAAGTGATACCGATACAGAGGTTCTGGTCAACTTTATCGAAGAAATCCAATTGCAGAATGAATGCTCGTTAGAAGAAGCGATCCGTATTGCTTTAAAACGGGTCGTCGGGGCCTATGTGATCCTCGTATTGGAAGCTGGTCATCCGGATCGTATTATTGCAGCACGTAAGGGAAGTCCTTTGGTAATTGGTATCGGTAAAAATGAACATTTTTTGGGTTCAGATGCTTCCCCGATGTTAGCGTATACCAAAGAAGTTGTTTACATCAATGACTATGAACTGGCCATTATCACACCGGAGGAGCTGATCCTTAAAAATCTGGGTAATGAGCGCATCACACCTTATGTCCAAAAATTGGATCTGGAACTGTCAGCTATTGAAAAAGGAGGCTTTGATCACTTTATGTTGAAAGAGATCTTTGAGCAACCGCAAACGATCTTTGACTCCATGCGTGGACGTCTTGATCTGCAATCACATCAGATTACACTCAGCGGCATTGAAAAATTTGCCAATGAGATCAGCAACACCAATCGCATTGTAATTGTTGCCTGCGGTACCAGCTGGCATGCCGGGCTTATTGCAGAATATGTTATTGAGGAATTGTGCCGCATAAATGTAGAAGTTGAATATGCGTCGGAATTCCGCTACCGTAATCCGGTTATTCATCCGGGAGATGTTATTTTGGCGATTTCCCAAAGTGGTGAAACGGCTGATACATTGGTTGCGTTGGAAAATGCAAAAAAACAGGGTGCTATTATATTGGGTGTGGTCAATGTTGTTGGATCTTCTATCGCCCGACTTTCGGATGCAGGTGCCTATACCCATGCTGGACCAGAAATCGGCGTAGCAAGTACAAAAGCATTTACAGCACAGTTGACTGTATTGAACCTGATTGCCTTAAAGATTGCTTCTTTAAGAGGCTCCATCAGTGAAGAGCGTTATCAAAAACTCGCAAAGGAATTAAATGAAGTGCCTGAAAAGGTGGAGTGGATTTTGGATACGCAGGTTGATAAAATTAAAACCATTGCCAAAAAGTACAAAGATGCCCGCGACTTTCTTTTCTTGGGTAGGGGATACAATTTCCCGGTTGCCCTGGAAGGTGCGCTTAAACTCAAGGAAATTTCCTATATCCATGCCGAAGGTTACCCTGCAGCAGAGATGAAACATGGACCGATCGCATTGGTTGATGAGAACTTGCCTGTTGTTTTTATCGCTACAAAAGATGCTTATCACGAGAAGATTGTTTCAAATATTCAGGAGATCAAAGCACGTAAGGGAAAGATCATATCGGTGGTTACCAAAGGCGATACCGTTTCTGAAAATCTATCGGATGATTTTATGGAAATTCCGGAGGCCGATGAGATTATTGCGCCATTGATTTCGGTTGTACCATTGCAACTGCTATCGTATTATATTGGTGTAGAACTCGGATTGGATGTGGACAAACCACGTAACCTGGCGAAGTCGGTAACTGTAGAGTAAGGAGGCCTATGAGTGTATTGAAGAAGAAACCTTTGGAACAGCTGGGCTATGGATTTATCCCAGATGAATTTATTCCAGCAGGACAAGATGAATATACCCTGCGCTTTCAGCAAAACCCGCGTAATGACTACCGCGATCTGACGGAAACGGAGATTCAACAGTTGATTCATAACGGTAACTGGTCAAGCGACTGGACCAAGGTCAAAGTATCGGCAGTCTTCGATCCGAATCAGGTGCAGCACTGTAAGTTCTACGGTCTGGTCCGTATCGGCAATTTGAGTCCGAGTTACCTGGATTACCGCAATTTGCAGCTGCCCATTGGCCTGTACCATTCGACGATCATCAGCTCGGACTTTGGTGACGATGTTGCTGTTCATTATGTGGGCTACTTGTCCTACTTTATTGTTGGCAATGAAGTGCTGTTGAGCCAGATCAAGGAAATGGAGACCGGTAGTACAGCCAAGTTTGGTAATGGCATCCTCCGTGACGGTGAAGAGTCGGAGAAACGGATCGAGCTGGAGCTCTGCAACGAAAATGGTGCCCGCTCGGTTTACCCTTTTGATGGCATGCAGGCTGCAGATGTATACCTTTGGACCCGCAATCGACATGATCATGCTTTACAGCAGCGATTTGGAGAACTTACGGATCAAAAATTTGGAAGTCAACGCGGCTATTACAGCCAAATTGGCGACCGTTGTGTCATCAAAAATACGTTAACGATCAAGAATGTCAAGATCGGGACTGATGTTTATATCAAAGGGGTCAGCAAGCTGAAAAATGTAACCGTCAATTCCTCGCAGGAATCGTATACGCAGATCGGTGAAGGCTGTGAGCTTGTTAATGGAATTATTGGCTATGGCTGTCGTATATTTTATGGCGTTAAAGCCGTACGTTTTATCTTGGCTTCCTATTCGCAATTGAAATATGGTGCGCGCTTGATCAACTCTTATTTGGGTGACAACTCGACAATTTCCTGTTGTGAAGTATTAAATTCCCTGATTTTTCCAGCCCATGAACAGCACCATAACAACTCGTTTTTATGTGCGGCATTGGTGATGGGCCAAAGTAATATGGCTGCTGGAGCAACTGTAGGATCGAATCACAACTCCAGAGCTGCGGATGGTGAAATTATCGCGGGACGTGGTTTTTGGCCCGGACTCTGTGTCAGTCTAAAACACAACTCCAGATTTGCATCGTATTGCCTGATTGTAAAAGGGGATTTTCTGCATGAACTGGATATTAAGCTACCTTTCACCTTAGTAAGCAATGACGTACAACATGATCAACTGGTCCTGATTCCGGGGTATTGGTTTATGTACAATATGTACGCATTGGTACGGAATGCCAATAAGTATGCGGCGCGGGACAATCGACATTTCAAAAATCAATATTTTGAATACGATATGTTGGCACCGGATACGGTGAATGAAATGTTTGAAGGGATGGATATGCTGGCCTTGGCCGTTGCAGACAGCCTTCACACTGCAGCAGGGAAGGATGAGCGTGAACGTATTGTTGCCGGTCGGGCACTGCTTGCCAACAACATGGACCTAAAAGATCAGACCATCGTGTTGCAAGGGGCCGAAAATTCACGCAGACCGACTGTTATTCAGAAGGTTGGCGAGGCTTATCACTTATATCGTTCGTTTATTAAGTATTATGGTGTACTGCACCTGATGGATGCCCTCGAGGAAGGTATGTCACTGCAGGATATTATGGCCTCCTTAACGGGTCGATCGCGTACGAACTGGGAGAATATCGGTGGACAGCTGATCGAAAGCAACGCCCTGCACACTTTCTTAGATGATATCAAATCAAAAAAGATAGATTCGTGGGATGATATTCATGAATTCTATCATGATAAAAGTAAAGATTACCCCCTAGATAAACGTGAACATGCACTCTTGTCTTTAATCGAAGTCTTAAATTTGGAAGGTATGGTTTTATCAACAGATAAAATTGTATCTTTGTTGGATCAGGCGCTTGGGCACCGGATCTGGATTGGTGAACAGATTTATAAATCCCGGGCCAAAGACTACAAAAATCAGTTCAAAAACATGGTCTATGCCAATGATGAAGAACGTGATATTGTGGTCGGAAAACTGGAGGACAATTCTTTTATCAATCAACAACAAAAAGAATTAGAGATATTCAAGATAAGGGTTGCTAATTTGAAAGGGCAATTTTAAAAGAAAGGCTTCCGCTCGGAAGCCTTTTCTTTTTTGACCTGCTGTTCTTTTTGTTGACCAGTTGCTTTTTTGACCTGCTCTTCTTTGGGCAGCTGCTTCTTTTCTTTGATTTGTCACTTCTTCATTTGGCCTGCTGCTTCTTTTCTTTGACCAGTTGCTTCTGTTTTTTGTCTGTTTTCTAATCCTGGCGGCCGAGGCTGCTATGAAGCTTGCTTTTGTCGTTCCACGCCTTTACTCGTTGATTTTATCGAGCGGCTTACGTTTATTGTCTTTGATCTGTTTAAAGTGGCTTGGCGTCAATCCGGTTACTTTTTTGAATTGATTACTTAAATAGGCAACACTGGAGTAATTGAGTTTATAGGCAATCTCACTTAATGTCAGCTCATCGTAAACCAATAACTCTTTGACATATTCAATTTTCTGGCCGATGAAGTATTTTTCGATGGTGATCCCTTCAACATCCGAAAATAGATTGGAGATGTAGTTGTAATCATGGTGCACTTTCTTGCTGATGATTTCGGAAAGATTAAGGCTGGTGTCGTTATGTTGATTACGGATGAGATCCAACACCACATGTTTTACCTGTTCGATGATGACGGTTCTTTTATCGTCAATAAGTTCAAACCCAAGTTCCGAAAAATTTTCAGCAAGTTGCTTGCTCTCCGCTTTGGTCAGTTCTTCTTCAATTTCCACCTGGCCCAAAGAAATATGCTTAACATGGAGATTGAGCTTCGCCAGTTCATTTTCAACAACCATTATGCATCTATTGCATACCATATTCTTTATTGCAAGTTTCATAAGAATTATTTTAAATACAAGTTACTCATGTAAACTCAAAAATCGCTAATTTATTAGACATGGGGTTGTAATATTTAGGGTTTATCTTGTAGTATTTTGAAAATAGGCAGTGGGGAAAAATAGGACGGAAGGGTTAGATCGCCTACAGATGAGTGTAAAGGGACGGATGCTAAGCGTTTATTTCAGTCAAGGCTTTATTTCCGCTAGGGCTTTATTTCAATAGTTGTGCCTATTGGAACAGCGTCAAAAAGCTCGTCAATCTCCGAGTTTGTAAGTGCCATACAACCGAAAGTCCAGTCCATGTGGCGTTGCAATTTACCGATAAAGCCTAGTCCGTTTCGGAGTCCGTGGATCTTGATGTCGCCACCGGCATCTTTTCCTAAACTTTTGGCATGGGCGATATCTTGTTCATTCGGGTAGGAGACACCTAGGTTTTTGTGATAGTCGCTATATGGATTTTTATCGTTGATCGTATAAAGACCCTCGGGTGTTTTTAAATCACCTTCAAATTCTTTGTCGCCCACAGGTTGACCGCCTAGTGAAATACGATATGATTTTAGGAGCTTTCCCTTGCTATAGGCCAATAGTGTCCTTTTAGATTTATAGACAATCAGTTTGTCCACTTTCGCATGCCGATCCAACGTTGGTTCGGGATAAAGATTATAACCTATCAGGCCCAGGCAAAGTAAGACGAGGAGGCTGATGACTGTTTTTAAAACTATTCGACGTTTTCTAGGTCGTTTCATCTTGGCGATCGTTAGCTAATGGATAAAATGTTTAGACCGAGTGCATAACCTAGGGCTCGGCACTCGGTCTACTCATGTATTTTGATGTTACCGTCTAGAATTCGCGGTCAACATCTTTGTCGCCACGTCCCGAAAGGTTCACAATAGCGACTTGGTTTTTGTCTTTGAGCAATTTCACCGCAAGGGCAACAGCATGAGACGATTCAATGGCCGGAATAATACCTTCCAGTCGGGAAAGCAACTTGTAGGCATCAATCGCCTCGGTGTCAGTCACGGGATGATAGTTTGCACGATTGCTATCTTTTAGCTGGGCATGTTGCGGCGATATTCCTGGGTAATCAAGGCCTGCAGATACCGAGGTTGAGGGGATCGGATTACCTTCATCATCGACCAGACAGTATGAAAATGTCCCCTGGAATACAGTTGGTTTACCAAAAGAAAGTGTCGCTGCTGTTTTTGGATAAGTCCCGGTGCCACCACCTTCACCACCATGAATTTCGACGGCATGATCATCGAGAAAACCCGAAAATAAGCCAATCGCATTTGACCCGCCACCTACACAGGCAAAGATGCTGTCGGGAAGGCGCCCTTCCTGATCAAGAATCTGCTGGCGTGCTTCTTTACCGATAACGCTTTGAAAATAGCCGACCATTTTTGGATAGGGATGTGGGCCAACATGTGATCCCAATAGATAATAGGATGTGGGATTTTCGACGTAATACATCAAGGCCGCGTCTACTGCATCCTTTAACGTACGGCTACCCAAGTTGGTCGTTACAACTTCGGCGCCCAACAATTCCATGCGTTTGACGTTCAGGGCCTGCCGCGCAGCATCGATTTCGCCCATAAATACTTTGCAGGGGATGTTTAACAATGCTGCTGCTGTTGCTGTTGCAACGCCATGTTGACCGGCGCCAGTTTCGGCAATGATCTCTGTAGCTCCCATTTGTTTAGCCAAAAGAATTTGACCGATACAGTTGTTTATCTTGTGGGAACCTGTATGGTTTAAATCTTCCCGCTTCAAATAGATTTTGGAACCTACGTGTTCGCTTAAATTCTTCGCGTAATATAAAGGTGAGGGGCGACCGACATAGTGTTTTAAGATCGCAATAAACTCTTTCTGGAATTCTTCTTTTTGGACATGACTATCGAAAAAAGCAGCCAGTTTATTCAATTGCTCTTCCAATACCGGTGGGATGTAAGATCCGCCAAATTCTCCATATTGACCATTGTATTGTAGCATCTTCTCATTTGCTTCGACAGATGCAGCTTGTGTTAGACTCATTTTAGGCTTAAGTTTCTTGTTGTAAAAAGATATATTATTTATTGAAGCCTAATATAGTAATCTTTGCAGGTATAGAAAAAAAACAAGGCATCTTTTCTAGAAAAGATGCCTGTAAAATCTTGTATTTGCAAACAAGGATATATTGCGGCCTGTTTTAAGCTTTGGTTTTCCGGAAGATAAAGTAGAAGCCCACCAGAATAAAAGGTATACTCAGTAATTGGCCCATGTTTAAAGCCATACTTTGCTCGAAAGCTTCCTGGTCAATTTTAAAATGTTCCAAGACCATGCGTGCACCAAATAATAGGACCATGAATATACCAAATAATTGACCTTTTTGGCGATTGGGATTTGATTTGAATAGGGAACCAATGATAATAAAGATCAAAATATAGGCGATTGCTTCATAAAGCTGCCCAGGGTGGCGTGGTACATTGTCTACACGTTCGAACACGATAGCCCAGGGTAGATCTGTAGGTGTGCCAATAATTTCGGAATTGAAGAAATTTCCGATACGGATAAGTGCACCGGCAATAGGGACTACAACGACCAATCGGTCCGCTAACCACAAGAAGTCGGTTTTTGTTTTTCTGCAGAATAAATAGAGTGCGAGGATAATTCCGATGGCGCCGCCATGGGAAGCCAATCCTGCGAAGCCGGTAATATGAAATCCTGTTTTATCCCATTTGAATGGCAGGAAGATTTCAAGTATATGATCTTTGTAATAGTCAAAATCGTAAAATAGGCAGTGTCCTAATCGTGCTCCGATCAAAGTGCCCAGAAAAATATAAATTGAAAGCTGATCCAACTGTTCCTGTGTGCGGCCTTCCTTTTTGAATATACGCAACATGATCACGTATGAAACAAAAAATGCTAACAACCAGCATAAGGCATAATAGCGAAGGGCAAAAGCGCCAAAGTTGAACATTTCGGGGTCAATATTCCAATGTATTGCACTTAATATTGAATTCATAAATTTTATAGCTTTTTAAATTACTTTGAAGTAAAGATAAGCTTTAATCTCATTTTTTTATTCCTACAATTTGTTTTTAAGCAGAATATCATTGGGCTGCGGATCTAATTCATTCATCGTGAACAAAATATTGTCTTTTGCGGATCCTTTTTACTTAAAGAGGAGCGTATAACCTAAAATTAATTGCGCAAACAATATTTCAAAAAACATTTTTACTTTTGCATTTCATTGAAATTTTCATATTTTGACGAAAGTAAATAGAAAAGGAAAAGATGGCAGAAAAAAACAAGAAAAAAGAGCCGAAGCACGACGCGGTTGTGACGAAAGATTCGCTTTCATTTTTTGAGAAATATATCAATAATGCTTCTCCTACAGGATTTGAGTGGGAAGGACAGCGCCTGTGGTTGGATTATTTGAAGCCTTATGTTGATGATACATTCGTTGACAACTACGGTACAGCTGTAGGGGTAATCAATCCAAAAGCGGAGTATAAGGTCGTTATAGAGGCTCATGCGGATGAGATTTCTTGGTTTGTCAATTACATTACCAAAGACGGACTGATCTATGTAATACGTAACGGTGGTTCAGATCACCAGATTGCGCCGTCTAAGCGCGTGAATATTCATACGGAAAAGGGCATTGTCAAAGCTGTATTCGGCTGGCCTGCAATTCATACGCGTTCGGGAGAGAAAGAAGAAAATCCTTCGCTGAAAAATATCTTTTTGGACTGTGGCTGTAGTACCAAAGAAGAGGTTGAAGCCTTGGGAATACATGTCGGTTGTGTCATTACATACGAAGATACATTCTCTATCCTTAACGACCGTTATTATGTTGGGCGGGCTATGGACAATCGTGCTGGTGGTTTTATGATCGCTGAGGTTGCTCGTTTGCTAAAAGAGAATAAAAAGAAATTGCCATTTGGATTATATATCGTAAATTCGGTGCAAGAAGAGATTGGTTTACGCGGTGCCGAAATGATTGCAGATCGTATCAAACCGAATGTCGCCATCGTAACTGATGTGACACATGATACGCAAACTCCGATGATCAATAAGATCACACAGGGCGATCTATTTTCAGGTAAAGGTCCGGTATTGTCCTACGCTCCAGCGGTTCAGATTAATCTGAATAAACTGTTGGTTAAAGTTGCTGAGAAGAATAATATTCCTTTCCAGCGTCAGGCTTCTTCTCGTTTTACAGGAACTGATACGGACGCATTTGCCTATAGCAATGGTGGTGTACCGTCTGCATTGATTTCTTTACCACTCCGTTATATGCACACAACAGTGGAGATGGTGCACAAGGAAGATGTGGATAACGTGATCCGGTTGATCTACGAAACATTATTGAATATTGAGAACGGACAAGATTTTAGAACATTTACAAAGTAGAATTTAAGAATATATTAACTTATCATTAGAATTATTATGGAAAATAACCAAAATCAAAACGAATTGAGCATCGAGTTGACAGAAGAAGTAGCAGAAGGAACCTACTCAAATCTTGCGATTATCACTCACTCTAATACTGAATTTGTGGTTGACTTTATCCGTGTGATGCCAGGAGTGCCAAAAGCAAAAGTGAAATCAAGAATCGTTTTGACTCCAGAGCATGCAAAACGCTTGTTAGGTGCATTGGTTGATAACGTGAACCGTTTCGAAGCATTAAATGGCCCAATTAAAATGGACTTAGGTGTTGCTGAACAACCTCAACAAGGTGGTGATCCTACAGTTGCATTCCCTTTTGGAACGCCACAAGGTCAAGCATAGTTGATTGCAGCTATCATTGAGATATCAAAAGCGCCAATTGAACATTGGCGCTTTTTTTATGTCCTTGATTTCAGCAAAGTCTTTCCGATGCTCCAATTGGGTTCATGTACGAAAAAAACGATTGCCCTAACTACCTGTTAAGGGATAAGATCATCAAGATCTAATTAAAATTGAAACATCTGCATATCAGGTAGTGCCTATTAATATTTCTTAATCAATGTTTAGACAGTAATAAGTCAGTGCATATTCAGTCTACACTGAGCAAGCACTGAACGAGCACTGAACAATCACTGAGTAAGCACTGTCTAAAATATAAAGTTGGATGCCATCTGATATTCGCCTGTGGGCTATTGTTAGTTTTGGACTTGGCATTTACTTTTACTAAATTTAGATAACTAATTCAAAAAGGAGATTTATATGGATATTCAAGTGCGGAACTTGACAAAGAAGGATTATGTTGATTTGAAACGATCGATGGAACAGGCTTATGATGGTGCAGGTGAGACCTGGTCAAAGGAAAATATTCAGGATTTGATTGATATATTTCCCGAAGGGCAATTATGTGTGGAGATTGATGGACATGTCGTTGCCTGTGCCTTGTCCATTATCCTGAATTCAAAAAAGAATAATATTTACGATAGCTATTATGAGATTATCGATGACGGTAAGTTTACCAAGCATAGTGATGATGGAGACACCCTTTACGGGATAGAAGTGTTTGTTCATCCGGCACATCGGGCGTTACGTCTCGGCCGGCGTCTCTATGATGCGCGTAAGGAGCTGTGTGAACAGATGAACCTCAAATGTATTGTTGCCGGGGGCCGTATTCCCAATTACCATAACTATGCGGATAAAATGAGTCCGCGGGTTTACATCGAGAAAGTCAAACGCAAGGAGATCTATGATCCGACGCTGACCTTTCAGCTTTCAAATGATTTTCATGTCAAAAAAATACTCAAGCATTATCTGCCTGAAGATGCTGAATCGATGGAGTTTGCTACCCTGTTGGAATGGAATAATATTTATTATGAGTCAGAGACACGGTCCATTTCGACCACCAAGCAGACGATCCGTTTGGGGCTGGTGCAATGGCAGATGCGCTTGTTTGATAATCTGGAGGCATTTTATGATCAGATCGAGTTTTTTGTGGATACCGTGAGTGATTATGGAACAGATTTTATCATGTTTCCGGAATTTTTCAATACGCCGCTCATGAGCCCTTATAACGATCTTCCCGAGCGCCTGGCGATGGAAAGGCTTGCGCAGCATACCTCAGAGATTATCGATCGCATTCAACAGTTTGCTGTATCCTACAACGTTAATATCATTGCGGGTTCCATGCCATTGATGGAAAACAAAAAACTCTACAATGTTTCCTACCTCTGTCATCGCAACGGTAAGCTGGATGAGTTTAAAAAAATTCATATCACGCCAAACGAATTTAAATACTATGGTATGGTGGGTGGTAGTGAAGTGAAAGTATTTGACACCGATTGTGGTAAAGTAGGGCTGTTGATCTGTTACGATGTCGAGTTTCCTGAACTGAGCCGTATTTTGGCCGATCAGGGCATGCAGATTCTATTTGTGCCCTTTATGACGGATACCCAAAACGGGTACATCCGGGTGCGTACCTGCGCGCAGGCCAGGGCGATAGAAAATGAATGTTATGTGGCTATTGCTGGCTCTGTGGGTAATTTGCCGCGTGTGAATAATATGGATATACAATATTCGCAGTCCGCCGTTTTTACTCCTTCAGACTTTGCTTTTCCCAATAATGCCATCAAAGCCGAGGCGACACCGAATGCTGAAATGGTGCTTATTGCCGACGTTGACCTGTATGCGCTGCGCGACCTACATGAGTATGGTACTGTCAAAGTGAAGAAGGATAGGCGGAAGGATCTGTACGAAGTGAAACTTTTGAAGTAAAATTTAAATACGCTTTTAATCTCTTAAAATATGATACAAAAAGTCAAATGGGGGACGCTATCCATGTTCTTAATGATGATGTCATGTCAGTCAAATAAGAAAAGCGATACTGCTCAGGAGGTCCGCACAAATTTTTTTGATGTCTCAGGTATGGATACGACGGTGAATCCAGGAGATAATTTCTTTCAATATGCGAATGGAAGCTGGATGAAAAATACGCAGATCCCGGCATCGGAAACAGGATGGGGCTCTTTTTATGTGCTCGCCGACGAAAATCTGGCAAACCTGAAATCTATTTTGGAAGGGGCCGCAAAGTCCGACAACAAAAAAGGTTCAGATCAGCAAAAGGCCGGCGATTTCTATGCGAGTGGTATGGATACGGTGACGATTGATAAATTGGGTGCGAAACCGATCGAAGGGGCCATTCAAAAAATCAATGGGTTGAAAAGTATTGATGAATTGATTGCGTATGCTGCAGATGGATTTAAGGAGGGCGATGGTGATCTTTTTACCTTTTATGTCGCCGCGGATGACCGGATCAGCACTAAGAATGCATTGCAATTTTTTCAGGGGGGACTCAACCTGCCTGAAGCAAGTTATTATTTAGATCAGGATGAGAAAGCGAAGAAGATCCGGGAGGCCTATGTCGCGTATCTGGTCAAGTTATTCGGACTGATCGGTGAAGGGGCAAATGCCCAAAAGTCGGCTGAGGAAGTGCTACGCCTGGAAACAGAAATTGCCAAATCGCATGCCACACCTGTAGAATTGCGGGATCCCATTAAAAACTACCACAAATTTGCGGTACAGGAATTTCAGAAGCAAACGCCAAACCTCAACTGGAAAGATATTCTGCAACGCTTGGATGTGAAGACCGACACGATTTTGGTACAGCAGCCAAAATTTTACCTTGCTTTAAATAATTTGTTGAAGTCGCAGTCCTTAGATAGCTGGAAGACAAAACTAAAAGCAGATTTAGCGAATGCTTCTGCGACGGCACTGAGCAAAGGTTTCCGGGAGGCCAAGTTTGAATTATTCGGGAAAACCCTGAATGGTCAGAAGCAGGAGAAAGAGCGGTGGAAGCTGATGGTGAGTTCGGCGGACGAGAATCTTGGCGAGATTGTGGGCAAGTTGTATGTGGATGAATACTTCAAGCCCGAAGCAAAAAAGCGAATGCTCGAATTGGTCGACAATTTGCAGAAAGTCTACAAGAACCGCATTGAGAAATTGGACTGGATGACGCCTGAAACCAAAAAGAAAGCGATTGAAAAATTGGAAGCCTTCACCAAAAAAATCGGCTACCCGGAGAAATGGAAAGATTATAGTGACGTGGAGGTAGCCAAAGATACCTACTATGCCAACTTGCAGTCTGCTGCAAAGCATGCTTATAAAGAAATGGTGGGTAAAATCGGTAAACCGGTTGACAAGGCAGAATGGCTGATGACAACACCTACGGTGAATGCCTATTACAATCCACCGTATAATGAGATTGTATTTCCGGCCGGCATCTTGCAGTTCCCCTTCTTTGATGCCAACGCGGACGATGCAATCAATTATGGCGCTATCGGTGCCGTTATCGGACACGAGATGACTCATGGTTTTGATGATCAGGGGCGCCAATATGATAAAGACGGCAACTTGAATGACTGGTGGACTGCAGTGGACGCGAAACAGTTTACGGAACGCGCTAATCAGGTAGCGAAGTTATATGGTGGTTTTACGCTGTTGGACAATCAACATGTAAACGGTGAGCTTACTTTAGGTGAAAACCTGGCGGATATCGGCGGTTTAAATATTGCCTATGATGCCTTTAAATTAACCAAACAAGGGCAGGGGCAGGACAAGATTGATGGCTTTACTCCAGATCAACGTTTCTTCCTGAGTTTTGCGCAAGTGTGGCGCGTAAAGAGCAGCGATGAGCGCATGCGGCTACGTTTAAAAGTTGATCCACATAGCCCCGAACAATTTCGGGTAAATGGTCCCGTATACAATATGGAGGCTTTCTATAAAGCATTTAATGTACAGCCTACAGCAAAAATGTATGTGGCACCGGAGAAAAGAATTTTGGTTTGGTAAGCGGAAACAGGCGTGAACAGCGTTGTCCTAATACGGATTAAGGTCATGCTGTTCAACTGATAACGTTTAAATGGAAATGAAAAAGTAAATTTGTCTTTGAATTATGATAAAAACTGATTACTTTTGCCCTTCATTTAATAACACATTTAATTAATTAACAATGTACGCAATAGTAAATATAGCAGGACAGCAATTTAAGGTTGCAAAAGACCAGTTCCTTTTTGTACACCGTTTACAAGGAGATGAAGGCGCTAGTATTGAATTTGACAATGTATTGTTAGCAGAAGACGGTGGTAAATTTACCATTGGTACACCTAGCGTTGCTGGTGCAAAAGTTTCGGCTAAAATTTTGTCTCATTTAAAAGGCGATAAAGTTATCGTTTTCAAGAAAAAACGTCGTAAAGGCTACAAAAAGAAAAACGGTCACCGTCAACAATTTTCTAAAATCCAGATCACTGGTATTACGTTATAATTGAATTTTTAATCAGACAAATAGTCTTAAATTAAGATAAAGAAATGGCACACAAAAAAGGTGCGGGTAGTTCTAAGAACGGCCGTGAGTCACATAGCAAGCGTTTAGGTATCAAAATCTTCGGTGGTCAACAAGCAATCGCTGGTAACATCATCGTACGCCAACGCGGTACACAACACAATCCTGACACAAACGTTGGTATTGGTAAAGACCACACATTGTTCGCTTTAGTAGACGGTAAAGTAGTTTTCCGTAAAAAAGCTAACAATAAATCTTATGTATCTGTAGTTCCTACAGAACAAGCGTAAGGTTTTGCAACAATATTGGAAAGGCATCAAGAAATTGATGCCTTTTTTTGTTTGTCTGTTCTCCCGTGGATCTACCCTTGGGCAATATGAACGAAATCGGATGCTACTTGCTGCACTTTCGTTGCACAGAGCCACTGTTGGCAATATCGTTGGCCCGCAGCGCTGCTGCCCCGCCAATTTATCGGAGTTGGTAATGAGTGCGTTAAGGTTTTGGTTTTATTTAAATTGTTATTTTCTGTTAAATGTAAAGCTTTGGTACAATTTTTATAAAGGATAGGTGTTTTTAAGACAATAGGCGAAACATTCCGGAATACCATTGGATGCAAGCACGATTGAATAAATACTTACATATGAAATACAACAAGTTTGGATATGGTTTGTGTGCGGGGTTATTTGCCTGTTCATTTTATTCCTGTAGTTCGATTTACATGCCTAATGTGCCTTCAGCGCCGATGTTTACAGAAGCTGGGGAGGTATATGTTTCCGGTAATATCAATACAAAGGCTAATGTATCGGCCAACCTGGGGGTAGCCGTAACCGATCATGTAGCTGTCATCGCCAATGGTTCCTATGTGGATAATAAATCCAATATCAAAGACTATGCGCAAAAGATGGGCGAAGCGGGGATTGGCTATTATACACGCTTCGGTCGGAAAAATAATCGTGTATTTGAGGTTTACGGGGGGTATGGGCTAGGCAATACCAGTGTGGTTGATAAGCGTTCGTCGACGATGGGACAAGCTATTGTGGAAACGAAGGATATGGATTTTGAAAAGGTGTTTGTGCAGGTAAACTTTTCATCGGAGAAAAAGGATGCCCTAAAGTTGTTTGGCAACCGGCACGATATCGATTACGGTACCATCATTCGGTTGAGCAATATGCGGATGAAGAATTTCGCTATTGATGGTCTTCCGGCAGAGAAAGAAGACAATATGCTTATTGAACCTGTATTTTATACAAGGATGGGCTTAGGGAAAGGATGGAAGCTGCAATATACGAACGGTATGGTATTTGGTTTTAAAAGTAATACCTATTTAAAAGCAGGGTACCCATTGTTTACACTGGGAGTTTTATATAAATTTGGAGGAAAATAGGGATTATGAGCAAGAAAATTTTATTTGGATGTTTGGTTCTGCTGGGTTTGTTTATCTCCGGCTGCGGCCTGAATCGACAAAAGGCACAGATCGAGAATTTGGCGAAATGTAAGTTCGATGTGGAATCGGTAGATAGTATTCGGTTGGCCGGAACATCATTGCAACGACTGATCAAGAATAATCAAATCGACCTGGGAGCAGCACCGAGCCTGGCGTTGGCCTATTTGCGGAAAGATATTCCATTGAATGCAGTTATCCGGCTTAAAATAGACAACCCGACGCTCAAAAAGGCATCAATTAATAAGTTTCAGTATATCATTCTTTACGGTGGACAGCAGCTTGTGGAAGGGATTGTCAATCAATCATTACAAATAGAGCCCGGAGAATCTACTGTGGCCAATGTGCGTATAGCGACCAATATCTATGATTTGTTGAAGAATTCGGACCTGCAGGATTTTTTAATGTCAAGCGATGAGAATAAAAAGGGAATATTTACGTTAAAAGTGAAACCTTCTATCAATATCGCAGGGCAGTCGGTATTCTACCCGGGTTATATTACCATCGATAAAGCGGTAAGTCGTAAGATTCTGCTTTAGACAGGGGCATACTGTGATAAGATATTAAGGTTTTCCATGAGAATGGAAAACCTTTTTTATTGATCTTGATTTTCAGGCTAGTTAAGTTACCCTGGATACTTGCCAGCATCTGGCTAAATCGATATTACGAATGGACTATTATGTTAAGAATTAAACTGTAATAAAAAAGTTATAGTGTCAAAGTGTAAAGTATACACCTTATTTTATATTTTAGTCTTTAATTACAAACCTAAATATGTTAAAAAGAATCTTTATTCCTGTTTTGTTATTTGCCGGCGTGCACGCTACGGCTCAGAAAGCTTTCGAACCTTATGAACAACCTATTGAAGGGACTAATCTGACGTTCAAAATGCTGGCAATCCCTGGCGGTAGTTTTAAAATGGGAACTACAAGTGGTGGGAAAGAGGATGAAAAACCTGCACACGAGGTGAAGTTGGATCCATTTTGGATGGGCCAGTATGAAGTAACCTGGGATCTGTTTGAGCCATTTCTGTATAAAGATTATGAGATCGCAAAGAGTAAGGACGGTAAAGTATCGAAAGAGATTGATGCCGTTACGCGACCGACCAAACCTTATTTGGATATGACTTTTGGTTTTGGAAAGGAAGGGCACCCGGCCCTAGCGATGACCCATTACAATGCTATTCAATTCTGTAAGTGGCTGTATGTCCGTACCGGTGTATTTTACCGTTTACCAACAGAGGCCGAGTGGGAATATGCAGCTCGAGCAGGTTCAAAGACGACTTATTTTTTCGGTGATCAAGCAACGCCATTAGCAGATTATGCCTGGTTTAAAGATAATGCTGAACAGAAAACACATATTGTAGGACAGAAGAAACCGAATCCTTGGGGCCTTTATGATATTTATGGCAATGTTGCCGAATGGACTTATGATCAATATAAGGCCGATAGTTACAATGAAGGTAAAGGCAAGGTATTGACTAATCCTGTAGTCGTTCCGACAACCCTGTATCCACATGTTGTACGTGGCGGTGCTTTTGACAGTGGTGCCGAGGACATGCGCTCTGCAGCGCGTGGTGCCTCAGATCCCGTATGGAAACAGTTGGATCCACAAATTCCAAAAAGTAACTGGTGGTTTCCAGAAGCCCCATTCGTGGGTATGAGACTAGTCAGACCCCTCAACCCACCTAGTCACGAAGAGATTATGGCTTATTACGATAAACAGCCAATCAAAGACTTTTAATATAAAATAATCAATATAAAACTGTTATGGAAAATCTAGAAAGAAGAGATTTTATTAAAACTTCTGCTGTAGTTGCTGGGGGCGCTGTGTTGAGCTCAATGCCTTTATCAGGTGCATATGCCGCTGGTTCGGATGTTATCAAAGTTGCCTTAGTGGGCTGTGGGGGCCGCGGAACTGGAGCTACATTTGATGCGCTAAGTTCGGGCATGAACATTAAAGTGGTGGCTCTTGCAGATGCTTTTAAAGATAATTTAGAGAGTACTTATAAAACGCTGAAGGAAAAATGGCAAGATAAGATCGATGTAAGTGACAATCACAAATTTGTGGGGTTCGGTGCATATAAAGATGCAATTCAATTGGCCGATGTTGTTATTTTAGCAACTCCTCCAGGATTTAGACCAATGCATTTTGAGGAAGCGATCCGTCAAGGTAAACATGTTTTCATGGAGAAACCGGTCGCTGTTGATATCCCTGGTGTACAGCAGGTCTTACGTGTGGCTGCAGAAGCTAAACGTAAAAAATTGAATGTTGTAGTCGGGTTACAACGCCGTTATCAAACGAATTACCGTGAGGCGATCAAACGTATCCACGAGGGTGCAATCGGTGATGTTACTTCGGGACAAGTTTATTGGAACTCAGGTGGCGTATGGGTGCGTCCGCGTAAGCCAGAGCAAACTGAAATGGAGTACCAAATGCGTAACTGGTATTATTTCAACTGGTTATGTGGCGATCATATCGTAGAGCAGCACGTACATAATATTGATATCGCCAATTGGGTGAAAGGTGCTTACCCGGTATCGATCCAAGGTACAGGTAGCAGGGCACACCGCACCGGCAAAGAGTATGGTGAAATCTATGATAATTTTGCATTAGAATTGACCTATGCCGACAACAGCGTTGTTTATAGTCAATGTAGACACTTCGAAGGTATACATAACCGTGTAGACGAGCAATTCCAGGCAACAAAAGGACGTGCTTATCTTTCTGCAGGTGGACAGGCTGTATTGTACGACTGGAAGGGAAAGGAAATCTATCGCCATGACGCGAAGGGTAATCCAAACCCGTATCAGCAAGAACATAAAGAACTTTTTACGGCAATTTCGAAAGGCGAATATAAATTTGATAATGCAGAATATGGTGCTTACAGTACGTTGACAGGTATTATCGGACGTATCGCTTGTTATACCGGTAAGGTAATCAAGTGGGATGAAGCCTTGAAATCGACCATCAAATTGGGACCAGATGTACTTGCTTGGGATGCTAAACCAAAATTACTTCCGGATGCAGAAGGTTTTTACCCAGTAGCGATGCCTGGTCAAAACACCAACTTATATATTTAAGCAATTGGACCAATGGGATTAAAGTGGAATTTGTGCCTTCTATTTTTTGCTACGATTTGTTGCATTGATGCACAGGCGCAGATACCGGCAACGAAACCCCATAAAATTCGGCTGGAGGGACCCGCGCAGGGTACCCAATTCCATATCACTTACTTCGCTTCCGACAGTCTTGTTAGGCGGTCGGAAGTTGACAGTATCTTAACGGCAATCGATTTGTCGATGTCAATTTACCGCAAAGACTCGAGGATATCCAAGTTCAATACAGATACGGTAATGTCTGTTGTGATGGATAGCCACATGGCTAAGGTGATAAATGCTTCCTTTAAATACCACAAATTATCGAAAGGTCAATTCGATATCACTATTGCCCCGCTGGTCAACCTATGGGGCTTTGGTGCTAATAAGAGCCCGGTGGCCCCGGATTCGGCGACGGTACGAAAAGCGAAGGAACTGGTGGGAATGCACTACCTGAAGGTCAGCGGCAACCGGCTGATTAAAAAGAAACAGGGGATTAAAATCGATGTTAATGGTATTGCACAGGGGTATACGGTAGACGTCTTGGCCGACTATCTCGAACGTAAGGGAATTGCCAATTATATGGTCGAGGTAGGTGGTGAAATCAGGGCTTTGGGAACTCCGCCAGGTGGGCATGGCTTTTCCATTGGTATTGTTCAGCCCGATGGTGAAAGTGGGGAGGAATTGATGACTGCTGTTGCGCAGCTCAATGAAGGGGCGCTGACAACAGCCGGCAGTTTCGAAAAGTTTATTCAATACAAAGGGAAAAAATTGGGTCATCATATTGACCCTGTTTCGGGTTTCCCATACATGACCGATATATTGAGTGTCAGCGTCTATGCGAAGACTGCTATGGAAGCGGATGCACTGGATAATTATTTTATGGGCATGGAACCCGAACAAGTTAAGACAAAGGCCAAAAAATTGAAAGGTGTGGCGGTTTTTGTCATTTTTAAAAATAAAAATCAGTCCATAGAAACGATTTATTCGGATGGATTTGGTAAATTATTTAAAAATTAATCAATTATAAATAAAATGAAGAGATCGGATTTTATTAAAGGTAGTCTTTTGGCCGCGGGGGCAGGACTAGCTGGACAGACTTTTGCGTCTACAACTCAAAATACAGCAAATACGATGGATAAAGGAAAGACATTCAATTTAAATTATGCTCCCCATCAGGGAATGTTCAAAAATCATGCAGGTGATAATTTCCTGGATGAAATTCGGTATATGTATGATTTGGGATTCCGTGGAATAGAAGATAATGGCTATTTGGGTAGAACATTGGACGAGCAGCAGAAGATCGGTGATTTATTAGCGAAGTTAGGCATGACCATGGGTGTATTTGTTGTGGATGGCGGACAAAACTGGATGCCTTCTTTAGCGACGGGTAAACAGGAGTATTTGGACAAGTTTGTCGAAACATGCAAGAAGTCTGTCGAAGCTGCCAAGCGTTGTAACGCAAAATGGCTGACTGTGGTACCGGGCTTTTATGAAAGAAAACTGCCTTGGGGTAATCAGTTCAGCAATATCCTTACTGCGATGCGTAAAGGTGCGGAGATCTTTGAACCACATGGTTTGGTGATGGTGTTGGAAACCTTAAGTGATACACCAGATTTGTTTTTGCAGCAAACGCATGAGACCTATGCTTTATGTAAGGCCGTGAATAGTCCATCCTGTAAAATTTTGTATGATATTTATCATATGCAGCGTACCGAAGGGGATTTAATTGCAAATATGAATCGTTGTTGGGATGAAATTGCGTATATTCAAATCGGCGATAATCCAGGTCGTAAAGAACCGACTACGGGCGAGATCAATTATAAAAACGTATTCAAACACATTCATAGTAAAGGATATAAGGGTATCATGGGGATGGAGCATGGTATTTCCAAGCCTGGTAAAGAGGGTGAGGATCGCTTGGTGGCGGCATATCGCGAGGTCGATAGCTTTTTGTAATATTTTAATAGTGTACTATTGACAATTAGATTTAATTTCTTAAATTGAGCAGGTAAAACCAATTAGTAGTATTGTAAAACACCATTTTTTTTATGATTTCATCAACAATAAAATTTAAACTATCCTTTATGATGTTCCTCGAATTTTTTATTTGGGGGGGATGGTTTGTCACATTAGGTACTTTCTTGAGCAAGAATTTGAATGCAACAGAATTTGAAAAGGCCAATGTATTTTCAACACAATCATTGGGAGCGATTATCGCGCCTTTTATTGTCGGAATGATTGCAGACCGTTATTTTAATGCGGAGCGTATTTTGGGTGTTTTACACTTGGTCGGTGCAGTATTAATGTATCAGATGTATAGCGCAACAGACATGTCGACATTTTATCCGTATGTTTTGGCTTATATGATACTTTACATGCCAACATTGGCTTTGACTAGTTCAGTTTCTTTTCGGCAATTGACCAATCCGGAAAAACAATTTTCAGGAATACGTATCTGGGGGACAATTGGTTGGATTGTTGCTGGTTTAGTTATTAGCTATTTTTGGGATGCAAAAGCATCTGAAGGAGCATTAAAAAATACCTTCCTATTATCGGGTGTTGCTTCTTTAGTATTGGGTATATTTTCTTTTGCATTACCTAAAACTCCACCGGTTAAACTGGACGAAAACGAAAAACCGTCCTTTGCATCAATCATTGGTCTGGATGCGATCAAATTGTTGAAAGACAAAAACTTCTTGATCTTTTTCATTTCTTCGGTATTGATCTGTATTCCATTGGCATTTTATTATTCAAATGCAAACCCTTTTCTTTCTGAGATAGGGCTGGAAAATGCTACTGGTAAAATGACAATTGGTCAGGGATCTGAGGTATTGTTCTTGTTGGCACTCCCAATTTTCTTTACAAGATTTGGCTTTAAGAAAACAATTTTGGTCGGTATGTTGGCTTGGGTAATCCGTTACCTGTTATTTGCTTATGGCAATGCAGGTGAATTGTCGTTCATGTTGTTGATCGGTATTGCATTGCACGGTATCTGTTATGACTTTTTCTTTGTTTCGGGACAAATTTATACGGACAGCAAAGCAGGTGTTAAATACAAATCTGCAGCACAGGGCTTGATCACGCTGGCAACATATGGTGTTGGACAGTTGATCGGTTTCTGGGTAGCGGGTTACGTCGGAGACAAATACAAAGCAATGAAAGCAACAGACCTAGCAGGATTCTGGAATCATACCTGGGTTGTACCTGCAATTATCGCAGCTGTTGTATTTTTTATCTTTTTAGCTTTATTTAAGGACGAAAAGATCGACAGTACAAATGCTGCACACTAAACAGAAAAAATAACTATTTAAAAACAAATAATTAGAAGAGAGATGGCAACAAATACTTATGACGCAATTGTAATCGGTTCGGGGATAAGTGGTGGATGGGCTGCGAAAGAATTGACAGAGAAAGGGCTGAAAACAATTATGCTGGAGCGTGGTCGTAACATTGAACACATTAAGGATTACACTGCGCCAAATAAAAATCCATGGGAATGGCCTCATGCTGGCGGTCGTACACAGAAAATGATCGAAGAATATCCGGTTTTGCGTAGAGATTATCCGTTGAATGAGAAGAACCTGGATTTTTGGGTAAATGAAAAGGAGAGTCCATATACAGAGGTAAAACGTTTTGACTGGTACCGTGGGTATCATGTTGGTGGACGTTCTTTAATGTGGGGGAGACAATCTTATCGTTTGGGCGATTTGGATTTTGAAGCTAACTTAAAAGATGGCCACGGTGTGGATTGGCCGATTCGTTATAAGGATATTGCCCCTTGGTATAGTTATGCTGAAAAATTTGCGGGTATCTCCGGAAATAGAGATGGTGTACCATCTTTGCCAGATGGAGATTACATGCCAGCAATGGCGATGAACATTGTTGAAAAAGACCTCGCTGAGCGTTTGAAAAAGCAATATGGTGGTCAACGTCATTTCATCATGGGTAGAACAGCCAACATTACTGTTCCGCATCATGATCGTGTAAATTGTCAATATCAAAATCAATGTTGGTTGGGTTGTAATTTTGGTGCTTATTTCAGTACGCAATCGGCAACTCTTCCTGCAGCACGTAAAACAAACAATCTAACTTTACGTCCTTTTTCTATCGTAACAAAGATTATCTACGATAAAAACACGAAAAAGGCAAAAGGTGTTGAAATTGTTGATGCTGAAACAAACCAAACGTATGAGTTTTTCGCTAAAGTAATTTTTGTTTGTGCATCTGCATTGAACTCGACTTGGGTGTTAATGAACTCAGCTACAGATGTTTGGGAAGGCGGTCTGGGTAGCAGTAGCGGTGAATTGGGCCACAATTTGATGGATCACCATTTCCGTTGTGGTGCCGGAGGTAAAATAGATGGATATTTGGATAGCTATGTATATGGTCGTAGACCAACAGGCTTGTATGTGCCACGTTTTGTAAATGTAGAAGGTGATACCAAAAAACGTGACTATGTACGTGGATTTGGTTACCAGGGTGCTGCAGGTCGTGGACGTTGGTCTGGTGCTGTTGCCGAGATGGAAGTTGGTGGTGCATGGAAAGATGCGATCTGTGAGCCAGGTGACTGGACTGTTGGTTTTACTGCTTTCGGAGAAACCTTGCCATATCACGAAAATAAAATTACACTTGACAAGAGCAAAAAAGATAAATGGGGCTTACCTGTATTATCATTTGACGCTGAGATCAAGGATAATGAATTGAAGATGCGTGGCGACATGCAAAATGAAATGAAGGAAATGTTGGAAAGCATTGGCGTAAAAGATACCTATACGTACGATAACGTATATGGTTTGGGCCAAGGTATCCACGAAATGGGAACTGCCCGCATGGGACGTGATCCAAAAACTTCGGTATTAAATGGTAACAACCAAGTTTGGGATGCATTGAATGTTTTCGTAACGGACGGTGCTTGTATGACTTCTGCAGGTTGTGTCAACCCTTCATTGACGTATATGGCACTTACTGCTCGTGCGGTTGATTTCGCAGTAAGCGAATTGAAAAAAGGTAACATCTAATAGCTAAAGATTGATAACAATGGAAAATAACTCAAATAAGACGAGTAGAAGAGGTTTTATAAAGAGCGCGGCAACAGCTGCTGCGGCTTTTATGATCGTCCCTCGCCATGTATTGGGCGGAAATGGCTTTACAGCTCCAAGTGACAAATTACAAGTAGCAGGTATTGGTGTAGGGGGTAAAGGTTTTAGTGACATCAATGCATTCCATGATTCAGGAAAAGCAGATCTTGCTTTCTTGTGTGATGTGGACGACCGTCGTGCAGCTGGTGCATTGAAACGTTACCCGAAAGCAAAGTATTACAAAGACTACCGTGAGATGTTGGATAAGGAGCACAAACGTATAGAAGCCGTTTCTGTATCAACTCCAGATCATCAACATGCGATTCAGGCACTTGCAGCTATGCAATTGGGTAAACACGTGTACGTTCAAAAACCGTTGACTCACGATGTATGGGAAGCGAGAGCATTGACGCATGCAGCTAAAAAATATAAAGTGGTTACCCAGATGGGAAATCAAGGTGCATCGAATGATGGACCACGTTTTGTACGTGAATGGTACGAAGCAGGTCTGATCGGTGATGTACATACGGTATATTGTTGGACAGATCGTCCGGTATGGCCTTCAGGTATTGCATGGCCAACAGGCAAGGCCGAAGTTCCAAAAGAATTGGATTGGGACCTTTGGTTAGGTACAGCGCCTTATAAAGAGTATGTGGATAAATTGGTGCCTTTCAACTGGCGCGGCTGGTGGGATTATGGTACTGGCGCATTGGGCGATATGGGCTGTCACTTGTTGGAAGTTCCTTTCAGTACCTTGGGATTGACTTATGTACAGGATGTACAGGCAACTGTAGGATCGGTGTATGTGGATGAATTCAAACGTGGATATTTCCCTGAAAGCTGTCCTCCATCGAGCCATGCGACATTAACATTCCCTAAAACACCACGTACCAATGGTCCGGTGACTTTACATTGGATGGATGGTGGTATTCAGCCTGCTCGCCCGGATGAATTAGGTCCAAACGAAATTTTTGGTGATGGTGGTAACGGTATCTTACTTGTAGGTACAAAAGGTAAAATCCTTGCGGATACCTACGGCCAGAATGCACGCTTGTTGCCGACTTCAAGAAAAGAGCAGGTGGCACAGAAATATGCCCGTGTACCAGGACAAGAAGGTGGACACTACGCACAATGGGTTGAAGCTTGTCAGGCTGGATACGGCAAGAAAGAAGTAAGTTCACCTTTTGAAATAGCAGGTCCGTTGACAGAAGCTTTATTGATGGCTAACCTGGCAATCAGAGGTGCTGATTTACGTATTGATGGTAAATACCCTGGACGTAACCTGAAATTGTTGTGGGATAACGATAACATGCGTGTCACCAACTTTGACAACGTCAATCAATATGTAAAACGTAATTACAGACAAGGTTGGGAAATGAAATATAATTTCTAAAATTAAGATATTTAGTAGTATGAATAGAAGAGAAGCATTACAACGAGTTGCCTTAATTTTAGGAGGTACCGTTATCGGCGCTAATTTATTTTTGGAAGGTTGTACACGCTCAGCAACCAAAGATGTGCAAGCATTATTTGAAGCGAAGACAACTGATTTATTAGGTGACTTGGCTGAAGCAATCTTACCAGCTACCGCAACTCCGGGTGCGAAAGAAGCAGGGGTAGGAAGTTTTATCCCAGTCATGGTTCGCGATTGTTATACGGAGAAGCAACAAAAGGCATTTTTAACTGGTTTTGCGAGCTTAGATGATAAGGCAAAAGAGGTGAAAGGAAAACCATTCCTGGAGCTTTCTGCGGAAGACAGAACGGCTGTTGCAGCTGCTTTGGATAAAGAAGCAAACGAGTTTAATAAAAAGCAAGCTGAAGATCAAAAGGATATTCTGGAGAAGAATAAAGAAAAACAAAATCAATTGTATAATTATGTTGAGAACGATCCACCACATTGGTTTACGATGTTCAAACAATTGACATTGACCGGTTTCTTTAACTCGGAGCTGGGTTGTACAAAAGCATTGCGTTTTGTGAAGATACCGGGAAAATTTGATGGTAACCTTCCTTACAAAAAAGGCGATAAAGCATTTGCATAAACGATGCGCTATGTAAGATAAAAAGGGAGGCCCGTAGCCTCCCTTTTTTTATTGTTTCGCGTTCTTATCTTGTTTTCCCTTTTTATTTTGTTTCTATGGCCAGCGCAAAATGAATGCGCTGCTGTTTGGTCACTGTCATAAAGTAACCCTGATCTGTCGCATCACCATTAATCTCTACAGTATCATTATAGCGTAATTCGCGCAGGTAATTCATCTCTAATGATTTGATTTGATTGGTCAATACAAGCTCAATGGGCAACCTGTCCATACACCAGTCCAGGTATTTTACATTGTTGGCGTGATTGACAATATCCAGATCCGAGAGCTTAACACAATATTCATCAAGATTTTTGACTGTCTGGGAAATATCCAATTTTGAAAATGGCCGTTGTGTTGCGGGACGATCCGGATAGGTGGTAAAATTTTCGGTGGAAATCGCGAGTGTTTCAGAGCTCCGCTTCACGGTATTGATGACAGCCCAATAACTGGTTGCCGTAACATAGATCTGTCCATTGACGGTAATTTCGAAATTCCGTGTTGAGCGTGCGCCCTCTAATTCCTGTATCCAAGTTTTAACCTTGACGATGTCCATCCATTTGGGCAATCGTGCAATCTCTATACGTATGCGGCTAAGTACCCAAGTTTGGTTATGTTTGGCCATTTCTTTAAAACCGAATCCCACAGCATTGGCGTGTTCTCCCGCGGTAAGCTGCAGAATATTGGATAAATCGGAGAAACGAATACGGCCATTAGAATAGCATTGCGTGAAATAAATTTCCCACTCTTTTTCAAAAACAGATTTTTCCATTTACATATTTTTTTGATCAAAAATAGGTAATATGAACGATTTGGGCTATAAATTCAAAATGAAATGACACTATATTTAGATATCTCGTTATAAATGCCTGTTGGGCCTGCCGGTGACCCTCAAAGGGGAGTAGTGTGTCCAAAGTACAATCGTTTTTTTATTGTAAAATAAATGATAGTTTTCAAGGATTTAATTGATTTTTATCATGGGAATCGGTAGATTTAAATAAGCCAATGGCAGAAAGAGATAAAATAAGATTGGCTTTAAAGCGTTATAAGAGTAGCATAACGCAAAACAATAATTTACACATTAAATGCTAGTATTATGGTTGGAGAACTAATAGCTAAAGAGGAAATTCCTCAATTTAAATTTATCCCGGCGAGTGAAGATAAGACAGCGACTTTTATGGATAAATTGAAAGGGGCACTTCGGTTGGGAAATGAGTTTAAATCCAAAACTGAAATCGCCTTTGAGACTGATTCCGGACCAAAGCGTATCGAGACCACCGTATGGTCGTTAACCGATAGATATATTCAGATAAAAAGTGGCGTGTTAATACCACTGAAATCTATTATAGCAATAGACTATTAAATAGACAAACGAAAGGCTCCTCATTTAGTTAAGGAGCCTTTCGCTTTTTAAAAATAGATGCTGATGAAAAGCGCTTCAAAATCCTGTTCCTTCATGAAGAGGACCTCATGCTGAAAGAAATTTCTAGTATGCTTCGCCTGTTAATTCTTTTAGGCGTATTTCGGATACCTTTGCATCATATTGTGCAGTATAGCTCCGAGTCATTACATTGATGTAGTTTAACTGCGCCGTTCTTACTTCCAAAGTTGTGATGGTACCGATACGGAATTTATCCATGGTGATGTTTAGATTTTCTTTTGCCAGCTCCTCATTTTTCCGTTCTACATGAGCCAGTTCCATATTGGTGATGTAGGTTTGGAACAGCGTTCTGACCTGTGCCTGAATATCTTGTTTTTGTTGTTGTATCTGCAGCTCAGAACCTTTAATCTGAAATTTAGCAATCCGTTCGTTTCTATTTTGAAGAAATCCATTGAAAATATTAAGGGAAGCCGATATACCGTAGGTAAGACCTCTATTTTTGTTTTCTGTCGAGAAACCGAGGGAGGAGTGGGATTCGTTCCAGTTGTAACCACTGTTTAATCCAATTTTGGGATAACGTTCGGCCTTAACTGCTTTTAAGTTGAGTTCGGCCACCCGATTGTTGATGATGGCGAGCTGGATTTGTGGATTTTGGCGATCGGCAATTTCGATCAGATTACCAAGTTTAAGATCCGTATCAAGTTTCATTTCATCTTCAACCTGAAAATCCAGGCTCAAGTCGCGTGTCATCAGCTGATTGAGGTAAGTCTTGGTATTTTTGAAGCTTTCCTGCTGTCTGAGTAAGTTTGTCTGATCGGTATTTAAATCGACTTTTGCATTCAGGAGATCCAGCTTGGAGCCTTTTCCGATCTCCAGGCGATTTTCTGCCAGCGTGACGCGGTATCTCGATAAGGTAATGGTGGTATCCAGTGCATTTATCAGGCGCTTTTGCTGCACCAGATTGTAATAGGTTGCCATGACTTCGCTGAGTTGGGTGATCACTTGATATTTGATCTCCGCTTCCCCTTGGCGTTGTATTTCTTTGAAGCGATCGCGACGGGCAAACATACCCAATCCATCGAATATCGTCCAGTTTAGGTTAACTCCATAAGACATGTTGTCGTTTTTTGCATTGGAGATCTGCTGTATTTGACCATCTGCTCTGACCTGTCTGGAGTTCTGGATGGAGTTGCTTCTGTTAAACGTTCCAGTTACTGCCGGAAGCATACCGGCGCTTCCTAAACTGGTATTCTCCATATCAATGTTATTGTCATTTTTAGCTAGGAGAATGTTGAAGTTATTGCTCAGTGTAGTTTTCAGTGCATCTTCCAAAGTCAGTACTTCTTGCGCCCGAGCTTGAAACATGATGGAGTAAAGTAATACTAGTAGGATGAAATTTCTCTTCATGTCTTTATTATTCGTAGCTTTTAATGTTATCAAATTCCGGTCTATGTTTTTTTTGTCTTGACCACATGTAATAGATCGCCGGGATAATGAACAAGGTTAGGATAAGGGAGAATATTGTACCACCAACGATCACAACTCCCATACCAATTCTGCTCGTTGAGGCAGCTCCAAGTGACATGGCAATCGGTAATGCACCCAAGGCAATGGCCAAACTTGTCATTAGGATCGGTCTGAGGCGTGATTCGGCAGAGTGCATAATTGCCTCAAATTTTTCCATGCCTTCTTCACGCATTTGGTTGGCAAACTCAACAATCAGGATACCATTTTTGGTCACTAGACCGATAAGCATAATCGTTCCAATTTGGCTGAAGATATTCCAGGTTTGATCAAATAGCCATAGACTTATTAGTGCACCGGCAACGGCCATAGGCACCGTCAGGATAATGATAAATGGGTCGAGGAAGCTTTCAAATTGGGCCGCCAAGATTAGATATATAAGCAATAAAGCAAGACCAAAAGCAAATAAGGTATTGGAGCTACTTTCAACGAAGTCACGTGATTCACCACTAAGGTCGGTGGTGAAGCTCTGGTCGAGTACCTTTTCTTTTATGCGATCCATTGCTGCAATTCCGTCGCTCATGCTCATGCCTGGCGCCAAGCCAGCTGAAACTGTAGCCGACATGTACCGGTTATTGTGGTAGAGTTGGGGTGGACTGCTTTCTTCCCTGACGCTTACGACGTTATCTAACTGGATAAGCTGACCGATGTTATTACGTACATAAATTGAAGCAAGGTCTGTCGGTGTAGCTCTACGGTCATTTTCAACTTGGCCTATGACCTGATATTGTTTGCCATCACGCATAAAATAGGCGAAACGTTGACCGCTTAACAACAATTGGAGGGACTGTGAAACGTCAAGTACGGAAACACCCAGACTAAGTGCTTTCAGACGATCAATTTCGACATGCAGTTCGGGTTTGTTGAACTTCAGGTTGATATCCGTTGTCGAGAATGCTGGATCGCTGTTGACCTCATTCATAAATTCGGGAATCTTTTCCTGAAGTTTTTCAAAATTCTGTGCTTGGATAATGTACTGAACAGGTAGTCCACCTCTTCGATTCATGGATATCGTTGGCGTTTGCGAAACATTGACGCGTACGGCATCGTATTGTTTTGTCCATTTAGTGAGCTCCTTGGCAATATCGTCCTGTGATTTTTTGCGCTCACCAGGATCAACCAAAGTCATCCGTATACGTCCGGAGTTGACTGAGCTCGCGCCGAAACCCGGAGAGGTAATGTTTAAACTGATTTTGTTTTCAGGAATGGAGTCGTAGACCAATTTGTCCAATTCCTGCATGTAGCGATCCATGTATTCATAGGTGGCACCTTCAGGACCTGTTACATTGACGGAGATGTTACTTCTGTCATCATAAGGCGCTGTTTCCTTTTTAATGGAGGAGAAAAGGATACCAATAATGATAAAACATAGGATCAGAATTGGAAAGCTTATCCATTTGAATTTCATGAATTTTTCCAGAGCCTTGGCATAACCTTTATTCATTTTGACAAACATGGGTTCTGTCCAATCGTAAAACTTCGTCTTTTTGTGGCCACCACCTTTGATCAGATAAGCGTTGAGCATCGGTGTAAGGGTGAGGGAAACAAATGCCGAAACCAATACGGCCGAGGCGATGACGACACCAAATTCCCGGAACAGCCTTCCCACAAAGCCCTGAAGAAATATAACCGGTAAAAATACCGCTGCAAGTGTAATTGAAATGGAAATAACAGCGAAGAATATTTCCTTAGACCCTTTTAGCGCGGCTTCAATTGGAGACATTCCTTCTTCAACTTTCTTGAAGATATTTTCGGTAACAACGATCCCGTCGTCGACGACAAGCCCCGTCGCGAGTACAATAGCGAGTAGCGTCAGTACATTGATGGAAAAACCAAAAATATACATAATAAAGAATGTCGCAATCAAGGATACCGGAATATCCAATAACGGACGTAACGCTATGCCCCAGTCGCGAAAGAAAAAATAAATAATTAGGGTGACCAGTATGATCGAAATCAGGAGTGTCTCGGCGACTTCTTCAACTGATTTTTTAATGAATGTCGTATTATCAGAAGCGATGTTGAGTATAATATCCTGCGGCAGATCTTCTTTGATCTGATCGAGCATTTTATAAAAATTGTTGGCAATATCAAGGTAATTTGTCCCTGGTTGCGGAATAATGGCAATACCGACCAGCTGTTTACCATTACTCACCATTTTTGTTTCGAGATTCTCAGCGTCTATTTCGGCCCGACCAATATCGGTAAACTTGACGATACGGCTGCTGTCGGCTTTTAGAATGATGTTGTTGAATTGCTCGGGGGTAGACAGGTTGCCTATAGTTTTTACGGTGAGCTCGGTTGTGTTTCCGACAATTTTTCCCGAAGGTAATTCAACATTCTGATTATTTAATGCCGTACGAATATCTGAGGCAGTGATACCATAGGCAGCCATACGGTCAGGATTGAGCCATAGCCGCATGGCGTAACGTTTTTGGCCATAGATCTGTGTGCTGCTGACGCCGGGGATGGTTTGTAACCTTTCAGAAATCACATTTTCGGCGTAGTCGCTCAGCGACAGTTTGTCGCGTGTCTCACTTTGCAATGTCAACGTAATAATGGGATCGGAATCCGCATCGGCTTTGGATACCACCGGTGGAGCATCAATATCCTGTGGTAGGCTTCGGACGGCTTGGGATACTTTATCCCGGACATCATTTGCGGCTTCCTCCAGGTTCTTTTTTAAATCAAACTCGATGGTAATATTGCTGGATCCCTGGTTACTCGAAGAAGAGATGTTACGAATACCATCGATCGAGTTTATGGCCTTCTCTAGTGGCTCGGTAATCTGAGATTCAATGATATCAGGATTGGCACCGGCATAATTTGTTCTGACAGAAACAATGGCGGGGTCAATGGAGGGGTATTCGCGTACGCCCAGAAAACTAAAACCAATATAGCCAAACAAGATGATGGTAATATTGACGACAATAGTTAAAACAGGGCGTTTAATAAAAACTGCAGATAAATTCATGTACAACTAGTTAGCTAATGATACCTTAACTTTTGCTCCATCTTTTAAAGACAGGACGCCCGTGGTTAAAACGGTGTCGCCGGCACTGATGCCAGATAGAATAACGATGTCCTTGTCGGTACGTGCACCTGTTTCAACCTTCACTTCCTTGGCGAGGCCGTGCTGTAGTACAAAGACCTTCTTTCCGTCCTGTACGGGAACAATAGCTTCTGTAGGAATGGATATCGCATCGTTTTCCACTTCGATCGGCACAATAACGTTAACAAAGGATCCGACTTTCAATTTGCCCTGATCGTTCGTCGCTCTGGCGCGGACAGTGAGTGTTCTGGTGTTAAGTGATACTTGTGGTTCAATAGCGTAAATGTTTGCTGTAATGATCGTTGGGTCGTTGGCTACACTGAACTCAATGGGCATATTTATTTTAACTATATTGCTGTATTTTTCGGGCACTGCAAAAGTAACTTTGACAAGATTGTCCTTCACTAAATTTGTAATCAGGGTACTGGATGAGACAATGGCACCTACGGAAATGTTCCGAAGTCCAATCATGCCACTAAAAGGGGCGCGGATGGTTGTTTTGGATATTTGTGCCTGAATCAACTGGATCTGTGCTAAGGAGGTTTTTAAGGCTGCACTGGCAATATCAAACTCTTCCTGACTGATTGCTCCTTTTTGCAACAGCAGTTTGGCCCGACGTTCATTTTCGGCATTCAGCTGATTTGTTGTTTGCGCTTGTCTTAATTGTGCCTGCAGCTCAATATCATCGATCTTGATCAAGGGCTCGCCCTGTTTGATGCGCTGTCCTTCAGAGAAATAGATTTTGGTGATTCGACCACTTACTTCACTTCTGATTTCAACCTGCTCTTCTGCGTCAATGCTTCCCGAGAGATTAATGGATCTATCGGCGACGGAAGATTTGGCAATGATAGCCTGTGCGGGGACGGGCATATCTTTTTTTCCATTGGGCTTATCAGCTTCTTTTTTATCTTTTTTAGCAGTTATCAGAAAGTATCCACCTCCAAACACAGCACAGGCCAAAAGGAGGTAAATGATCGATTTTTTATTCATACGATATAGTCTCTTATGTACTTTTTACATTTAACAGGTAAATATAGGTTTATTATTATGCCGATATCAGTTGTCAAAAGGATTTTACAATACCACGAAAACTTTGCAAATGGACAGCGAAATGGACGAGCGCGAATGGTTGGAAATAAAAAAAGCTAGAAATAACTTTCTAGCTTCCTGTTTACTATTTCTTTGATTTTGCTTTTGGTTGGACTTCTTTTGGAGCCTCTTGTTTTACTTCCGCCTTGATTGCAGTTTTCGATACATGTGGTCTTCTTTTTCCAAAAGAACCATTCGATATTTTTCCTCTTCTGGTCTTGATGTCACCTTTTCCCATAGTGTGAAATATTTTGGTTTTAACAAATTTTATTAATTACCTAAATATACCACATTCTTTTTAGATATTCAATTTGTTCATTTTTAAATGATTGGAAAAATACGTTTTTGAACAGTTATGGTGAAATTTTGGTTAATGGTGTCGAAAAATAAATTATTGACCGGCTTGTTTTCGGCGACCAAATAGGGGATCTCTACTATTTTGTTCTTTAACTTGAGACGGTAGTAGCCGTATAATAAACCTTTGGTCGTTTGAATTGATTCGATTTTCTGAACGGCTTCTATGTCCTTAAACATGTTAAAAGCATAATTTTCTCCTTTGAGCTGTTCAATAAAAACTTCATTGGTTTTGGCATTGTACCAGATTTGCTGGCTTTTGAGCTTACTAAAGTGGTTGTTGAACAGAAAAAGATAACCCAGCAGGAAAAAGGCAATCGGAAGCAGGAACAGGACAATTTTTATCTTCATGAACAGCAAGACGGTGATCAAAATGAGGACAACCCCCATCATGGCGTTGGAAACGCTCTTCTTTAGATTTGCCTGGATGACCGGAGATGAAGCTTCAATCAACTGAAAACCTGATTTTAAATTTCTGGACATATCCTCGGTAAACCCAAATAGATTGAATTTTTTGCGTATCACCAGATAAGCAATAAGAATAATAAGTCCAATGATCAAAAACCGCATATTTTTCTAATATTGTTCGTCTTCGTTCGGATACTGTACCGCTTTTACTTCGGCCACATAATGAGCTACTGCAGTTGTGATCTGTTCGTGCAAATTAGCGAAATGACGCATAAATTTTGGTTTGAAATCAGCATTCATACCCAGCATATCGTTAACCACAAGGACTTGTCCATCGCAATCCGGTCCAGCTCCAATACCAACTGTTGGAATCACCAATTTTTCGGTAACTGTTTTAGCTAATTTTGCAGGTATCTTTTCCAAAACAATGGCAAAACAGCCCGCCTCCTGTAAAGCGAGGGCATCGTCTATTAATTTAGCGGCTTCTTGTTCTTCTTTCGCCCGCACACCAAAATTTCCAAATTTATTGATGGATTGGGGAGTCAAGCCCAGGTGTCCACATACAGGGATGCCTCCGGCAATGATTTTTTTGATGTTTTCGATGATTTCAAGACCTCCTTCTAGTTTCAATGCGTGCGCACCTGATTCTTTCATCATGCGTACAGCTGCATTGTAGGCCTCATTGGCGGAGCCCTGATAAGATCCAAATGGCAAATCTGCTAATACCATGGCACGTTCGGTACCTCTAGCAACGGCAGCGGCATGGTAGATCATATTATCTAGGGTGATAGGCAAGGTAGTTTCGTAGCCAGCGAATACGTTAGCAGCAGAATCTCCAATTAAAATAACGTCAACACCGGCTTGATCGACCATTTTGGCCATGGAGTAATCATAGCTTGTAAGCATAGAAATCTTTTCCTGACGTTCTTTCATGGCTTGCAGCATTGCTGTGCTTACTCGTTTCATTTCTTTGTTTACAGACATCTTAACTTATATTGTGTGTTCAAAAGTAAGCTTTTTATCATACATTGACCAATATTCTGCCTTGTGTTTTGTATTTTTGCAGAATGATACAAAATGAGACTCGTCTATTTAAATTCCCCAAATTTTCAGAATTAATCATCCATGAGGATGAAAATTTGATCGTTATCAATAAACCGCCGTTTGTCGCTTCGTTAGATGAACGTGAGGGAGGGGAGGTCAATATTCTTCGTTTGGCGAAGAAATATCATCCTGATGCACAGGTGTGCCACCGCCTGGATAAAGAGACCTCGGGTATTTTACTAATTGCAAAAAATCCAGAAACATACCGTACAATCTCCATTGCATTTGAAAAAAGAAAAGTGAATAAGGTTTATCATGCGGTCATAGGAGGTACACATACTTTTCAGGACTTGCTTGTCGATTTACCCATCTTGAACCAGGGCAATAAAAACGTATCTATTGACCGTGCAAACGGTAAACCGGCCGAGACCATCTTCAATTCGATCAAATACTATAAGAATTATACTTTGGTGGAATGTAAACCTATTACAGGACGTATGCACCAAATCCGTATTCACCTCGCCACACAACATGCCGCTATCGTGGGGGATGACATGTATCGCGGTAAACCTGTGTATTTGTCCCAAATTAAGAAAAGGGGATATACATTGTCCAAAGATGAAGAGGAGCAGCCTATTATAAAACGATTTGCACTCCATTCAAAACAGGTTGAATTTGAGTTGAATGGAGTTAAGATGGCTTTTGAGGCACCTTATCCAAAGGATTTTGCGACCTTATTGAAGCTGTTGGATAAGTTCGATGCTTAATACCGGGATTGCCTAATGAGTCCAAAGACAAGAAACATCATCGGAAACGTTGTATTTGTACTGCTCATCGGTTTGTTGATCTGGCCAACAAGTAGAAGTTATTTTCAGCAATTTTTAATGAAATTGGGTTTTTTCAACCCTAAACTGGAGCTTGTTTCAGCTACTAAAGAATCCGACAGGCGGGCTCCAGAGGCTTCATTCAATCATGTCTCCTTTGTCAATTCGCGGGGAGAAACAATCGAGGTGGCGGATCTGAAGGGAAAAGTGGTCTTTATTAATTTTTGGGCAACCTGGTGTGCTCCCTGTCGTGCCGAAATGCCTTCGATCAATGTACTCTATGAGCGGTATAAAGATGACCCAAATATGGTGTTTTTAATTGTGGAGATTGAAGGCGACAGGGCTAAGGCTGAGGCTTTCATGAAAGAACAGCAGTTGACCCTGCCAATTAGTTTTCCAAATAGCGATATTCCAAAAGAATGGCTCTCGGGGCCGATTCCATCAACGGTAATATTGGACAAAGCGGGTAAGATCGCGACACGGCATGAAGGTATGGCGGATTATTCAAGTCCGGATGTAGGCAAATTTATGCAAGATTTAATCAATAAATAATTTTTAAGATCTCTAAATATAGTATGACAAGAGCAGAACTTATTCATCAAATAAAAGCGAAACGCTCATTTCTATGTGTCGGACTCGATACAGACCTCACCAAAATCCCGGAGCATCTTTTAGATGATGAGGATCCGATCTATAGCTTTAATAAGGCTATCATAGATGCAACAGCTGATTTATGTGTTGCCTATAAGCCTAATATTGCGTTTTATGAATGTTATGGCATTAAAGGCTGGCAGTCGCTTCAAAAAACCTGGGCTGCGTTGCCAAAGGATTGTTTCAGTATTGCTGACGCAAAAAGGGGCGATATCGGTAATACGTCGGGACGTTATGCGATGGCATTTTTTGATGAAAAGACGTCTGGACTTGGATTTGATAGTATTACTATCGCACCTTATATGGGGAAGGATTCGGTGACACCATTTTTGGATTTTAACGATAAATGGGCAATCGTACTTGCGTTGACATCAAATGAAGGTAGCCTGGACTTTCAAAATTTTGAAAACAAAGAAGGATTGCAATTGTTCGAACAGGTGATCGATAAAGTCAATACTTGGGGTACACCTGACAATTTGATGTATGTGGTCGGAGCAACACGTGGGGAGGGCTTTATTAAAATTAGAGAACATGCACCAGATCATTTTTTATTGGTTCCAGGAGTGGGGGCACAAGGCGGCTCGCTTGAAGATGTTTGTAAATTTGGTATGAACAAAGATTGCGGGCTTTTAGTAAACAGCACAAGGGGAATTATCTATGCCTCAAACGGACGTGATTTCGCTGAAAGGGCACGGGAGGAAGCGCTGATTCTACAGAAAGAAATGGAAGTAGAACTGTTAAAAGCAGGCATTATTTCCTGATTTGACATTTAATAATTCATTCGTAATACTTACCTTTGCAGCATGCCAGAAAAAATTATAATTCTAGACTTCGGGTCTCAATACACACAGTTAATCGCTAGACGTGTCAGAGAACTAAATGTGTATTGTGAGATACACCCGTTCAATAAATTGCCAGATTTTGACGATACCGTAAAAGGTGTTATCTTTTCGGGAAGTCCTTATTCTGTTAGACAAGAAGATGCACCACAAATTGATTTTGTTGCTATTCAGGATCGTTTCCCACTTTTAGGAGTTTGTTACGGAGCGCAATACATTGCTCAAAAATCAGGAGGTGAAGTGTTGCCGTCTGAAATTCGTGAATATGGTCGTGCAAATCTGCAGTTTGTCAATAGCGAGAATGAATTATTGGCAGGAGTACCCATTCAATCGCAGGTATGGATGTCACATGGAGACACCATCAAAGAAGTTCCTGCAAATTTTGATATTATTGCAAGTACGGATAAAGTGCGCGTTGCAGCTTATCAAGTAAAAGGCACCCGTACCTATGGTATACAATTCCATCCGGAAGTAACACACAGTACAGATGGTGCTATCTTATTAAAAAACTTTGTTGTAAACATTTGTGGTTGTGCACAGGATTGGACACCAGACGCATTTGTTGAAACAACAGTATCCGCTTTGAAAGAACAATTGGGTGACGATCACGTTATCATGGCTTTGTCAGGGGGCGTAGATTCGACAGTAGCAGCGGTATTGTTGCACCAAGCAATTGGAAAAAATTTACATTGTATTTTCGTAGATCATGGTCTGCTTCGTAAAGATGAATACGAGCAGGTATTGGATTCTTACAAAAATATGGGGTTAAATATTAAAGGAATAAATGCCAAGGATTTATTTTATGGTAGATTAGCTGGGATCTCTGAACCAGAAGAGAAACGCAAAATCATTGGTAATTCATTTATTGATGTTTTTGATGAAGCTGCAAAAGAAATCCAAAAGGAATTACCTGAGGGAATTGAAGCGAAATGGTTGGGACAAGGCACAATTTACCCAGATATTATCGAGTCGGTTTCAGTGAAAGGACCTTCAGCAACAATCAAATCACACCATAACGTTGGTGGTTTACCTGATTTTATGAAATTGAAAGTCGTAGAACCACTTAAAACGTTGTTTAAAGATGAAGTAAGAAGAGTAGGAAAAGCTTTAGAAGTGGATCAGGCAATTTTAAGCAGACATCCCTTCCCTGGACCAGGTTTGGCAATTCGTATTTTAGGTGATATTACGCCTGAGCGTGTACGTATTGTACAAGAGGCTGATGCGATCTTTATCAATAATCTGAAGGAAGCTGGCTGGTACGATAAAGTATGGCAAGCTGGTACAATTTTCTTGCCAGTGCGTTCTGTAGGCGTGATGGGTGACGAGCGTACTTACGAGCATGTTGTTAGCTTACGCGCAGTTGGTTCTCTTGATGGAATGACTGCGGATTGGATACATTTACCATATGACCTGTTGGCAAAAATTTCAAATGAAATTATCAACCATGTGAAAGGAATAAACAGAGTTGTATATGATATCAGTTCAAAACCGCCCGCTACAATTGAGTGGGAATAAAATATGGGTTGCGGCACTTGTAGCATTATGCCTTGCAAGCTGTACAACCAAAAAAAGCACAGTATTGCGTTCGCCTTCCTCTGGTCAAGGCGAACAGCAAACTGCTGTGACTAAACCGGCTGTTGACAAAGAAACGACGATTGCCAAAGTGGGCGATGTGCAAAATGTCAATGGGCACGCCGTGAAGAATAATCGAATAGCACTACTATTGCCATTTGAGTTAAGTGGTATTGCCGGTACAATTACAAAAGAAGATGTGCAGCGTTCTTCCCTGGCACTTGATTTTTATCAGGGGTTTCAGTTGGGCCTTGACAAAATTGCCAAAGAGGGCGCTTTATTTGATTTACAAGTAATTGATTCTCGAGACAATGTTGCCTATAATGCGACCTTGGGGACAGCGGTCAATGTGAAGGATGCCGTACTTGTGGTGGGCCCGGTGTATCCACGTGAGATAAAAAGCTTTGGGCAAACATTTGCAAATAAGAATGTGCTGCAAGTTTCTCCCTTGGCGGCCACTATGGCTTCTGAATTTAGCTTACCTAATTTGGTTTCCATAACACCTTCTATTCGAACACATTCCGAGACATTGGCGAAATATGTTGCTGATCAATACTATACGGGTGATCAAATATTAGTATACGATGCCGGTGACGATGAAAGCAAACAGTTTCTAGTTAATTTTGTTAGCGAAATTTCAAAAGCCAATGCACAGGCAAAAGTGAAAACGGTTTATAATCTTGCTGAACTGGATAATAGTCTTGTCTTGACCGGTTCAAATCATATTGTAAGTGGTACAGCCAATAAGAATCTTGTTAAAGCTTTATTGGATAAGATGGACGAACGCTTTTTGAATCCAGGTAATCAATTTAAGTTGTATGGACATCCAAACATGGCTAAGCTTTCGTATGAGAATTTCGAAAATATGGATTTTTATGGACTTACTATTACTTCTTCCAACTTGGTGAATGAGAGTGATAGTGATACCCGTAAATTTATTGGAAATTATAAATCGGCTTATAAAGTGGACCCGTCTGAATTTTCTTATAAAGGTTATGACGCGGCGTTGTATTTCGGTCGATTGATCCACAAATATGGCGTAGATTATGTTAGCCGAATGACGCAGGATAAGTTTTCGGGATTGAATAGCGATTACAAATTTGAATTTTATCCAAAATGGGGCTATGCCAATAGAGCTTTGGGTATGATGGTTTATCACAACAAAAAATTTGAAAGAAAATAATCTTTGAATGGCGGAATTCAGTGAAAGACGTGTTCATCAGCAAATACGTAATTTTGAGCGGGCAATGGATGGTTTTGAAGCGGATCAACCCTTTTCGCGTTATTTGACTACTTTTTTTAAGCTGAATAAGCAAATGGGATCATCCGATCGCAAGGCTACTTCCCGTTTATGTTATAATTATTTTCGTCTGGGAACGGCAGCTTCGCAGCTGTCACAACAGCGTAGATTGGTGCTTGCGGAATTCCTGTGTGAACACGAAAGCCCCTTGGTGGCTCTTTTTGAGCCTTCGTACAGCGATAAGATCCAGCAACCACTGAAGGACAAAATTGCATTTCTGGAATCAGAAGGCGTTTTTAACCTGAATGACCTCTTTCCATTTACGGATCATATTTCTGATGAGATCGACATGGTACAATTTTTAGAGAGCCAGTTGATCCAGCCTTATTTATATATTCGGGTGAAACGCGGAAAGACAAAAGTCGTGTGCGCTATTTTGGATAACAATCAGATTCCTTATTCCATGATTGGCGATCAGACTATTGCCTTGAATAATGGAACATCTTTGCAGCGATTTGATGTGTTGGATGGGATGATAGAAGTGCAGGATCTTTCTTCACAGCGCACGTTGGATTATATGGATCCAGCTGAAAAGGAATCCTGGTGGGATGCGTGTGCAGCTTCTGGTGGCAAATCTCTCTTATTGATGGATGATTGTCCGACTGTCAATCTTTTGGTATCCGATGTTCGCATGAGTATTCTCCGAAATCTCGATGAACGTTTTGACCGTGCCGGAATAAAGCATTACCGAAAGAAAATACTCGATCTTACCAAGGATACCTTTGCAATTCTTGGGAGCGAACGATTTGATGGGGTGTTATTGGATGCGCCTTGTACAGGATCGGGGACTTGGGGGCGTACACCAGAAATGATTAGACAGTTTCGGGCTGCTAAGATTGGCGAATTCAATGCACTACAAAAAAATATTGCAAGTAATGTAGTAGGACATGTTAAGGTGGGCAAGCCTTTGATTTATATAACCTGCTCCATTTTTAAAGCGGAAAATGAAGATGTTGTCAATTACATTGTGGATAATTTTGGTTTTGAAATCGAACGCATGGACTATTTGAAAGGTTATGAAGAGAAAGCGGATAGTATGTTTGTGGCGCGATTGATTAAAAGGTAATTTTCAGAAGCAATAAAAGCAAAAGGCTATTTTTTCATTGGAAAAAATAGCCTTTTATATGTAGAAATCATTTAGTATCAGTCACATTTACTGGGAATAACGAGCACAGGGCAAGTTGATTTGCGAATGACTGACTCGGATACGGAACCAGAAATGAAATGGTCAAAGCCAGTCCGTCCATTGGTCCCCATAATAATAAGATCGGCGGACCACTCATGGGATGCCGCCAGAATTTCTTCTTTAATGGATCCGATTCGATTAAAAAGATAAACTTCGCCTGCACCTGTAAACTCGCGGCTTATTTTCTCAAGGTATTTTTGTGCATTATCCTGTTCCATTTCCGATACTTCCGGAACAATGATAGGTTGCTGACCTAATAGTGGATCCGCGCCAAAGTTGGCCGGAGAAGTAGGGGGAACAACAGTGACAAGCGCTATGGAGGCTCCAAATACTGCGGCCATTTCTTTGGCATATAGTATCGCCTTCTCTGAGCATGGTTCGTCGTCGACAGCGACGAGTATCCTTTTGAATTTTGAGTTTGTATTGTCCATTTCTACTATAATTAATTTATCTTCGTCATATAATATATAATCACATTTTTGACGATTTTGTTTTGTTTAGCACATGAAATATGGTATTTGTACACTAGCTCTCGTTCCGTTACGTTCAGAACAGGCACACCACAGTGAAATGGTTTCTCAGGTATTGTTTGGAGAACTTTTTGAGATCCTTGATGAACAGGCCGATTGGACCTCAATACGTCTATTGGAAACGGACTATTTGGGTTGGATTCAAAACGGACAGTTTCAGGAATTAAACGACTTGGATAGGCAACATTATCTGAGTGGAAAACCTACTATCGTTGGACGGGAGGGTGGAGTTCTTTTTACCGATACAACACAATTTCAGCTCTGTCATGGTACCAAGCTTTATCTAAATACAGGGAATACCTTCAATTTATCGCCATTGACATTAACGTATCAAGGTAGTATCAATACCTTTACCAAAGAGCAATTTGAAACCGAGGTGGTGCGATTGGCCTTAAGTTATAAGGACGTTCCTTATCTATGGGGTGGACGTTCACAATGGGGAATTGATTGCTCCGGTTTCTCCCAATTGATTTATAGTTGCTTTGACCTTTCATTACCTCGCGATGCTTACCAGCAGGCGGAGATGGGGCAGACAGTGGATTTTGTTTCGGAAATACGGGTAGGGGATTTGGCTTTTTTCGATAACGCCGAAGGAAGGATTACCCATGTAGGGATTATGCTGGATCGCGATACGATTATTCACGCTTCAGCGAAAGTGCGTGTCGATCGGATGGATACGGAGGGCATTTTTAATACTGAACAGAACCGTTACACCCACAAACTACGGATTGTTAAACGGTATACATGATCGCGAAGGACATAAAAAAAGGCTATAAGTAATTATAGCCTTTCCTATTGTTAAATTCCGTACTGACTAGAAGTGGAATTGTACACCTAAAGTTGGCGCTAATGAATTTGCGTCTAAACCAAATGTATTTGTTGCTCTATCAGCTGTTTTGTTATTATTATAATTATAGTATAAACCTCTAACTTTTAGTTCGATACCGACTTTGCTTGTTGGGAAATATGCCAAACCTGGAGCCAATTCGACACCGTAGTTCTCAAATTTTGATTCTGCTTTTACGTTATTGGTTTCAACGGTAGTTTTTCCCCAAGACATTGGTACGGATAGTTGTGCAAAAAATCTTAATGGACCATTAGCAGAGTATTTTCTAACGAATGGAGAAACTTGGAACGCGTCTCTTTTTGTGCTTAAGTCCATAACACTTTCATCTTTACTCCAGTTGTAACCGATACCTGTACCAATTGCCAAGTTGTCGCTTACAAAGTAACCAACTGTTGGGTTGATTGAGAATGAGTTATTTTTGAAGTCTGTGTCTTTAACTTTAGAAGTTTGGAAGCCAACCTGACCACCAACCATAATTTTTCCTTGTTCAGTTTGAGCTTGTGCTGCTATTGTTAAACCTGCAATGGCAGTCAATGTTAGTAAAACTTTTTTCATGTCTTTTTTATTTAAAATAGTTTGTTCTAATAAGTCAGTAAATACTTCCTGACTTTTTAAATTTGTTAGTCAAATATCGAAATCTTATTTTAATTTTTTGTCACTAGATTGTCTAGATGTTTTGCCATTATGGTAATTGATAGTGGTTCAGCGCGTTAAAATTTAGTGTATTTTTATTTTTATCGTTTCTATTTAACGATAATGATATTGGCCTGACTTTTTGTTTTTAATTGTCAATTTCAAGTAAGAAGATAAAAAAAAGCCATTTGTCAACAGCGGACAAATGGCTTTTTTTTGTATTTGAAAGACCGATTTTAATCGAAATATTCTTTGATTCGCTCGAAGAATGATTTTTCACTTTTACCTGGTTGAGGTTTAAAGTTTGGTGATTCTTTCAGTTTGTTCAATAATTCTTTTTCTTCGTTAGACACAGCTTTTGGTGTCCAGATATTAACGTATACAAGTTGGTCCCCTTTGTGATAAGAGTTGACTTCGGGAATACCTTTTCCTTTTAACCGTAAAATTTTACCGCCTTGTGTACCGGGCTCAATTTTGATCTTCGCTTTTCCATCTATTGTTGGAACTTCCACGCTAGTGCCTAAGGTCGCATCTACGAAATTAATGTATAGATCATAGATTACATTTAGTCCGTCGCGTTTTAGACTTTCGTGTGGTACTTCTTCGATCAGGATAATTAAATCTCCTGGGACGCCGCCACGCGGAGCAGCATTTCCTTTTCCACTCATGGAAAGTTGCATGCCTTCACTTACACCCGCAGGAATATTGATCGCAATTGTTTCCTCACCGCGTTCGAGTCCTTCACCTCTACAAGTTGTACATTTTGCCGTGATTTCAACACCTTCACCATTACACGTAGGGCAAGTGCTTGTTGTTTGCATTTGTCCTAAGATGGTATTTGTTACTCTTCGAACTGATCCTGATCCGCCACAGGTTTTACAGGTATGGAACGAAGATTTATCTTTAGCACCAGATCCGTCACAAGAATGACAGACCACTTGTTTGTTGACCTTTACCTTTTTCTCGACGCCTTTGGCAATTTCTTCGAGTGTTAATTTAACTTTTATGCGTAAGTTGCTTCCGCGAGCTACCCGACGGCCGCCACGCTGGTCACCGCCACCGCCAAAGAAACTTTCAAATGGATGTCCTCCACCAAAGATATCACCAAATTGGCTGAATATGTCTTCCATATTCATACCGCCGCCACCGCCAAAACCACCACTTGCAGAATTACCGGCATGGCCAAATTGGTCATAACGTTGACGTTTTTGTGGATTGCTCAAGATATCGTATGCCTCAGCAGCTTCCTTAAACTGTTCTTCAGCTTCATGATCACCAGGATTTTTATCCGGATGGTATTTTATCGCTAATTTGCGATATGCTGATTTAATCTCCTTCTCGTCCGCTGATCGCGAGACACCAAGTATATCGTAATAATCTCTTTTTGACATCGTCTTAATATTATTGACCTATAACTACCTTTGCGTGACGGATCACTTTGTCACCTAGGTAGTACCCCTTTTCGATCACGTCAACTACTTTATTCTTTAATTCTGCTGTGGGTGCAGGAATTGCTGTGATAGCCTCTTGTAATTCAGGATCGAAGGCTTGGCCTATGGTATCCATTTCCTTTAACCCCAATTGCGACAACGTTTGTCTGAATTTGTTGTTAACAATATCCATTCCTGTTTTTACAGATTCAACATCTGTCGCTGTTTCCATGGCTGTTAACGCTCTGTCAAAATCATCTAGTGTAGGTAATAGCTTACTGATGACATCTTTTCCTGCTGATTGAATCAATTCAACACGTTCTTTGCTTGTACGTTTTCTATAATTGTCAAATTCAGCAGAAAGACGAATGTATTTATCCTTTGCCTCTGCCAATTCTGCAGCCAATTTCTCTTCAGTAGACAGTTCTTCTGCTATATTATCAGCAGGCTGTTCCTGTTGTTCAGAAGAATTTGTTTCTACTGGATCTTGACCTTCATCGTAATAATTATCTTGCTCATTCATATCTTCAATGCTAAAATTAGATTCAAAAATTTACTCTATGCTTCGTTTGTCAAAGTTTTTGCCAAACAATAAAATTCCGACAGCTTGTCAGATTTTATTAAAAAAGCCTAACAATTTGTCGGAATCTTATTTTTATATGTCAGTTTTCTGTCTAGATACTGACATTGTCCTGTAATACCCCATCAGTAGTTTTGATGATGCGGGATGGCATATTACGGATAATGGTATAATCGTGTGTTGCCATTAAAATAGCCGTTCCGGAATTGGCAATGTCACGCAATAATAAGACGATTTCTTCTGATGTCGCAGGATCTAAGTTACCGGTCGGCTCATCTGCCAGAATAATTTCAGGATTATTTAGTAATGCGCGGGCAATTACAATGCGTTGTTGCTCACCACCAGAAAGCTCATGTGGCATTTTCTTAAGTTTGGAACGAAGCCCAACTTTTTCCAATACATCCAATATCCGGCTATCGATCATTTTCTTATCTTTCCAGCCTGTTGCTTTCAGTGCAAATTCGAGGTTTTTCTCGATGCTTCTATCGGATAAAAGATGGAAGTCCTGGAATACAATACCCAATTTTCTACGCAGGTAGGGAACATCATTTTCGTGCAGCTTTTTAAGATCAAAGCCCGCAATCATTCCCTCACCATTGCCGATGTATAAATCGCCGTAAATGATTTTTAGTAAACTACTTTTTCCACTGCCGGACTGGCCGATAAGATAAATAAACTCTCCTTTACCAATGTTTAAATTGACATTGGACAATACCAAATGTTTTTGTTGGAAGATATCAACGTTTTTTAATGTAATGACTTTATTTTCAATCATGGAAGCTAAAATTCTAATTTTTTAATTTGCCCAAAAGGCATTTCTTTAACCAGTTGCATGATATATTCTGCCTTTTCTCCTAATCCAATCTTATCAAGTGATTTATCTGGGCGGTCGACTCTAAAATATGCCAGCAAGGTGAAGGCATCATCTCTTAATTGAACATAATCAGGGATTTTGGCGACACCTTTTACTTTAATGATATACATAATTTCAAAGTTAGTATTTTTAATGCAATTTATTTACTATGAATTTAAAGGAAGCTTATTGGTTTGCGAATAAAAAATCCAATGTATTCACGCCGTCAGCAAAATCATCCAAAGCAGGGCATTGGCTCTCTCCAAAACGAAATACTGGCGAGGGCACATTTAAAGCTATTTCTGATACAACACATTGGATATTTTCTTGCGCTAATTGGAGTTTATTTTCAACTTCAGCCAGTGTTTCGTATGTTTCATAATAAACTACAGCAAGGGGAGAAGCTGTGCGCTCATCCTCCTTTAGCAATAAAAATCCATTATCAAAATGCTTGTCGCCGTTGATCAGATAGATGGATTTGTTGTAGTCGTAATTGTTATTATATTTAAAATGTTCCGTCACGTTGTTAAACGCAGCGATACCTTCGAAGAAGTGTGCTATTGGATAATCTTTTGGAATGAATAACTTTGATACAGAGCGACAGCCTAACCCAAAATAATCAAAGATGTCGTGTCCCAGTGATTCAAGCTGGTCGGGAGATTCTTGTCCACCGATGATGGCAACACTATTTCTATTGCGACGAATAATATGTGGTTTGGTTCCAAAATAATAGTCAAAATAACGCGAGCTATTGTTGGAACCTGTTGCTATAACCAGATCGAAATCTTTTAGTTTGTCAACAATTTCAAAGGCATCGGTAAATGACGGGTCAATTTGTTTAAGGAGGCGGAGCACATAACTTGTCAATCCTGCGTCGTCCGATGAGACTTTGATTTTGGCTCTAAAGCCACTGATCAGTACCGATAGCATATCATGGAAGCCAACCAAGGGGATGTTGCCGGCCAGAATTAATCCTACAATTTTCGTTGAATTTAGATCTGGATAAGGAGCCAACCAGTGATTCAGCTTTTCTATTGTCAAATTGGCAGCAATGGCTTGAATGGCACGTTCAACATTTTGAGGCGTATACCAGGGGTTTTTATGTTGGGCGAATTGAATGATTTGAATCAAATCATCAGGTCGCTCTTGCAGCCGCTCGCCTAATTTTACAAATGCATTTATTCGTTGTTGCTTTGTCAAAATATTAAAATTTTAAAAGATGAATACACAAATTTGTATTATATTTGTGCTGTTAACATTAATCAACGTGAATCAACTAGCCTTATTGTTCAATCAGACTTTGTTTCATATTGATAATGCAAAAATAGTTTATTTATCATAATTGTGAGGTTATAAATGGCGATTAAAATTACAGACGAATGCATTAACTGTGGTGCTTGCGAACCGGAATGCCCAAATAATGCAATATACGATGCTGGTGTAACTTGGAAATTCTCAGATGGGACGGCTTTGGATGGGGTTATTGATTTTGGCGATGGTGTTACACTGGATGCCAACGAGTCTCAAGAAGCGATCTCTAATGAAGTCTATTATATTGTTTCAGATAAATGTACGGAATGTGTAGGTTTCCACGATGAGCCTCAATGTGCAGCGGTTTGCCCTGTAGATTGTTGTGTGGATGACGAAGATGTACGTGAATCGAACGATGAGCTATTAGCGAAAAAAGCTTGGTTACACGCGGAATAAATTTAGTGTTCCGTTAAAATATAAGGCAGGATAAGAAATTTTCCTGCCTTTTTTGTGTCTTTCTATTTTGGCGAAATCGATATTTTGTTGTGAATCTTGGCTATTTGGAATAATAATATTTGCAAAAGCATAGTATTTTTTTATTTTTGTTCTTTTGACCATTAAAATCTTTTAAATGTTAAAAACCAAAATAGGGTTGATAACCCTAATCACAGTTACATTAGCTTGTATCATTGCTGTATTATACGAATTTGATGTTGTAGGCTTTTCGCATGAATTTCTAATGGCTGTCCGTTGGATAGTTGCTACCGTTTTGGTTGTAAATGCGCTCTTTAAGAAAAATTTGACCACTTGGATTTTGACCTGTATGATTATGGGGATATTTGTCGGGTTAGATTTTCCAAATCTAGCGATTTCCCTGCAACCTTTGAGTAAAGGTTTTATCAAGTTAGTCAAGACGATTGTGGGACCGATTCTCTTTGCTACGCTTGTATATGGAATTGCAGGGCATTCTGATTTGAAACAGGTGGGACGTATGGCATGGAAATCGATGCTTTATTTCTTTTGCGCAACGACATGTGCTATTTTTATTGGTTTAGGTGCTATAAACCTGACTCGAGCAGGAGTGGGCGTTGATGTTGCACATATGCCACATGAAGAACTCCCTGCGCCGAAGGAAAGTATGGATGAGCATATCCTCAAAACCCTTCCGGACCATGTACATCCTGTATACAAGTTCACTTCTTTTATACGCGACTTGTTTCCTGAAAATATTGTCAAATCTGTAGCGGATAACCAAGTTTTACAGATTGTTGTATTTTCAATTTTGTTCGGGATTGGATTGGCAATGGTCGATGAGAAAAAGCGTAAACCCTTGGTTGATTTTACCGAAAGTATGTCTGAAACGATGTTTAAGTTTACGAACATGATTATGTACTTTGCGCCTATCGGGGTTGGTGCTGCCATGGCTTACACTGTGGGGCATCTCGGTGTCGATATCCTTAAGAATCTTTTCATGCTTTTAGCGACGCTGTATTTTGCTTTAGTATGCTTTTTATGCTTGGTATTGCTTCCTGTAGCTTTGTATTTAAAGATACCTGTGAAACGTTTTATAAATGCGATTAAGGAACCTGTTTCCATTGCATTTGCCACTACAAGTTCAGATGCGGCATTACCGAAAGCAATGAGCGCAATGGAGAAATTTGGTGTGCCACGTAAGATTGTTTCGTTTGTCATTCCGACAGGATATAGTTTTAACTTGGATGGTACTTCACTCTATTTATCATTGGCTGCCATCTTTGTCGCTCAGGCGGCTGGTATCCATTTGTCGTTTGGACATCAATTGATGATTGCATTTACATTGATGATCACCTCCAAAGGTGTTGCTGCTGTCCCAAGGGCTTCATTAATTATTTTGATTGCGACAGCGGATCAGTTTGGTTTACCAACATTTGTCATTGCTGCAATTTTAGGTATCGATGAACTCATGGATATGGCGCGTACCTCTGTCAATGTGATCGGAAATTGTTTGGCAACCGTTGTTGTTGCTAAATGGGAGGGTGAGTTTGATGAAGATGCTCCTTATCGCGAAGATGCTGAACAGGCGATCTAATAGAAATAACTAACGAATATTCGTTGCAGAAAAGCAGTCTTGACATCCCCGTTGAGACTGCTTTTTTATGAGCAAAAATAAGGACTTATTTGAAACCACATTTTATTTCATAGAAGGGAATTTTTATGGAACGAAAAGCCGCTTGCAAGCTGTTGTTGATAGTCTGGTATCCTTTCCAATGGCTTGCAAGCAAACTATTTATATCAGCGCCCGTCAACGTAGTACCATAAATCACCTTGTTTTTTGAAGGTAGACTTTTCATGGTGAATATGAACTTCCATCTGTGGATCCAGATAATGTGCTTCAAACTCGACCGTATGGAGTGTAGATTTCAGGATCGCGAGTTGCATCCATTTATTGTCCCGCGCCCATTGCCCAATGGCCTGTTTATTTTGGAACCGTCGTGTTGAGGGGTGAAATGTATCGTATAGGAAATCGATCTGTTGTGTCACAAAAGCACTATAACGTGCACGCATCAATGCCTCTGCTGTGGTTGCTTTGGCATGGAAACGATGAATTTGTTGGCAGCATTCTCCAAAGGTATTGCCAGAGCCACAGGGGCATAATTGATCTGATGCTATCACTTGTATTTTAAAAATTTTACCAGCCCTTAATGGCGCCATTCTTGAAGACTTTTTTTGCGGTAGCTTCCACTTCAGGTGACTGATACGCTTGAATAAACTGCTGCACCTTTTCATCGTTTTTATTATCCGAACGGGCAACAATCAGATTAACGTAAGGTGATTCTTTGTCTTCTGTGAATAAGCCTTGTTTTTCGGGATCCAACCCAGCCTGAGCAGCGAAACTATTGTTGATGATGGCAATTGTAACCTGAGGATCATCCAGAACGCGCGGCAACTGTGGTGCCTCCATCTCAATGATTTTAACCTGCTTAGGGTTGCTTACTATATCTGTTACTTTAGGCTGTATGCCTACATTTTCTTTTAAGCCGATAATGCCCTCGCGTTGGAGAAGTAAAAGTGAGCGGCCACCATTGGTAGGATCATTGGGGATGGCAATACTGGCGCCAGGCTGTAACTCGGTGATGCTTTTTATTTTTTTAGAATAGGCAACGATCGGAAATACAAATGTGTTTCCGACGATGGTTAACTTTGTAAAACCGCGTTGTTTGGATTGTTCCTGTAAATAAGGCTGATGCTGAAATACATTTACATCGATATCTCCTTGATTTAGGGCTTCATTGGGCACAACATAGTCGTTGAAAGCTACCAACTCCACATCAAGATTGAACTTTTCTTTTGCAACCTTCTTAGCCGTTTCTGCAAGCTCCTTTTCTGGTCCGGATACCACACCGACTTTAAGGGTATTCTCTTTCTTTTCGCTGTTGTTGCATGCCACAATCGATACGAGACTGAAGGCTAAGATTGCAAATGCATAGTTCAATTTTTTCATATGATATAATTTATGTTAACGATGGTTTACTTTTTTTGAGATGTAGTCTCCTGTATACTGTAACAGGAATACGATTAAAATTAATAAAATTAGAACAGAATTCATGATAAAAGTGTCATATCCGACATAACCATACTGATAACCAATCTGTCCAAGTCCACCAGCACCTACAGCGCCACCCATCGCGGAGTATCCAACAAGTGTGATCAACGTAATTGTTGCATTGTTTACCAGCGAGGGGAGAGCCTCAGGAAGTAAAACTTTGAAAATTACCTGTTGGGCATTTGCTCCCATTGCTCTTGAGGCCTCAATCAGACCATTTGGAATTTCTAGAAGACTATTTTCCACAAGTCTTGCAATAAAGGGAGCTGCACCTATACTCAAGGGAACCAATGCTGCGGCCATACCAATAGATGTTCCGACAAGGTTGCGTGTAAACGGAATCATCCATACGATAAGTATAATAAAGGGGATAGACCTAAACACATTCACCAGCAATGAAACAAGTTGGTGCATGGCTTTGTTTTCGAGCAGTTGATGTTTGCGGGTCAAGAACAGGTAAATCCCGAGTGGAAGACCCAGTACAAAACCAAAGAAACCTGATAAGAAAGTCATGGTTAGGGTTTCTAAAGTACCCGATAGCAGAAGATTAAATACCTGATCAGACATAGCCTAAGATTTTAGTTTGTGAATGCTTTTCTTTTAAGAAAGATAGACTATGCATAACATTTTCTTTTTCACCCGATAGTTCGGCTAATATAACACCAAATTTCATTTCGCCAATATAATCTATTTGAGCGGTGATGATATTTGTCTTGACTTGAAATTGTTGTTCCAAATGTTGTATAAATGGGATGGATTCTTCATTTGAAGTTAGATAGATTTCTACGAGTGGGTTTCCAGCGCTTTTCAAGCGTTCCTGAAAACTTAGTGGAATTTCAACTTCAAGTGAAGACTGAATAAAGTTTTTGGTTGTTGTTTCCTGAGGATTGGCGAATATTGATTCTACCGGACCAGTTTCAATCAATTTTCCGTGGTCTAATACGGCAACCTGATCGCAAATACTTTTTATAACATCCATCTCGTGCGTAATCAATAATATCGTAAGATCAAGCTGCTTATTGATTTTTTTTAGCAGTTTGAGGATAGATTTTGTGGTTGCTGGGTCTAAGGCACTTGTAGCCTCATCGCAAAGTAGAATGTAAGGATCATTGGCTAATGCACGCGCGATGGCAACGCGTTGTTTTTGGCCTCCTGAAAGATTTGCAGGGTACACGTCGGCTTTGTCTTCCAACCCAACCAAACGTAATAGCTCCAACACCTTTCCGCTGATAAATTCTTTCGATTTGCCCTCAAGTTCGAGCGGGAAGGATATGTTTCCATAAACTGTTCGTGATGACAGCAAGTTGAAGTGTTGGAAAATCATACCAATTTTCCGTCTTTTTAACATAAGATCACTGGCAGGCAGCGACATCAAGTCGTTGTTTTCTATAATTACCTGACCACTGTCTGGCCTTTCCAAAAGGTTGACGCAACGAATCAAAGTACTTTTACCCGCTCCGGAAGCGCCTATTACACCAAAAATTTCACCTTTTGCAATAGACAGTGAGACGTCTTTTAAAGCATCAATACGTGTCGCTTTTACCGCAAAAGATTTGGATATGTTGTTTAGTTGAATCATTGACCCTGTAGGGATTTAGCAATTTTAGTTGGACAAATGGATGATGTTGATATAAATGTACACAAATGCCGGGGATAAAATAAAATCAAGTGAAAGAAAATGGGCTCTTTCAGACTGAAAAAGAATGAAAGAACCCAGATATCTATTTTTTATAAACCTTGATAAGCTGAAATCACTTGTTTTGCCGATCCAAGTCCATCAATACCATATTCGATGACATCGCCATCTTTCAGGAATCTTTGTGGAGATTTACCCATGCCAGATCCGGCAGGCGATCCTGTGGAAATGATATCGCCTGGAAGTAAACTCATAAAGTGACTTAAATAAGAGATCAATTTGGGCACACGATAGATAAAATCACTTGTATTGCCGTCTTGCATGATTTCACCATTGAGTTTAAGCCATATTCTTAAGTTATCGATATCTGTGATTTCATCTTTGGTTGCTATAAACGGACCAATAGGGGCGAAAGTGTCACATCCTTTACCTTTGTCCCAGGTTCCGCCACGCTCGATTTGAAATTCACGCTCTGTCACATCGTTGTGTAGCACGTAGCCAAACACATGGTCCAAAGCTTCTTCTTCAGTAACATAAGAAGCTTTTTTTCCAATTACAATGGCAAATTCGGTTTCCCAATCAGATTTTACAGAGAACTTCGGAAGGGTAATTCCATCAAAAGGGCCATTGAATGCAGATACAGATTTCATAAATACAATAGGCTCGGAAGCTTGTTGTAATTTGGTCTCTTTGACGTGATCATCGAAATTAAGTCCTACACAAAGTATTTTGGAAGGAGCTTCCAATGGTGTACCAATACGCTCGTCGTCGGCTATCTCTTTAAGCTTGTCGCCTTTTTCAATTATATATGCTTGAAGTCTTTCCAAATTTGCAATATCCGCAAAGAAATCGCGGTTATATTGAAAATTTCCTTCCGAAACATCATATTTCTTTTCGTTTAAAATGACTCCCGCTTTTTCGGAGCTCTTTGCGCCATATCTAAAAATCTTCATAAGCCGCAAATATACGGATTTTGTCCCAAAAAGGGCGGAAATTAACGCGAATTAACAATTAATCAATATGTAAGTTATCTATACAATTATTGTCCAAAAGGGGATATTTAAAAGGGAATTTCTCCTGAACAATCTTTTTGTTGCTCACCCATGTCCCATTGAGTACCATTTCCTCTCCTTTTTTTCCGAGCATCAGCTTAATCATCAGTGATGGGACTGGGAGGGGTATGTAGAATGGACCGTATTGACGTTTCGCTATTCTTTTGGTAAACTCGGCAAGCGGAAGCGGTTCGGACGAGCAGGCATTATAAATCCCGGCTATGGTATTATTTTGTATACCTAATAACAGCATGCGGCAGAGATCATCCATATGGATCCAGCTGAGCATCTGTTTGCCAGAACCCAATATCGGAACTGAACGGAAGGGTAGGAAGCGTCCGATTTCTTTTAGCATTCCCTGATCCTTACTGATAACGACTCCAAAACGGAAGACAACGAGTCTTTTTCCCAGTGTTTCAATAGGTTTTACGCTTCCTTCCCAGAGGTTACAAACCCAGGATAGAAAATTGCCCCCTTGCGGGTCTCCTTCTGTAAAAGGTCTTTTTTGGTAGGGATCGTCAGTTCCATACCAGCCTATAGCGGAAGCAGATATAACTGCTTTTACCTGATTAGGTAGTTGTTTAAGACTTTGGTAGAGCAGTTTCCCACTTTCGACCCGGCTGGCAATAATTTCTTGCTGATATGTTTTTGTCCAGCGTTTGGCATTGAGGTTTGCGCCTGCCAGGTTGATGATATAATCGGCCTCCTGAATTGATTTGGCATCTATCTCTTGCTTATAGGGATCCCAGTGTACGTATCTGACATTCGGCTGTGCGGGATTGGATTTCGGATTTCTAGTAAAAATAATAACTTCATAGAAATTGGCAACCAATAGTTTTGTTAAATGAAGACCTATAGCTCCGGCACCACCTGTAATAATTACTTTTTCCATGAATCGAACCTTGTTTTATAATATACGCATATTGTCATTTAAGCGAACCTATTTCTGCTGATATTAAATATACTATTTTGGTTTATAAAAAATCGATCATTGCGGCAGCAATTACAAAAAAAGGTTTATCTCCCGACGAGATAAACCTTTTAAGAGTCGATTAACTGACGTTATTGGTTAAAGCGTTTGAACTGTGCTACCACAGGTTAGCATCTGTGCGCCATAGTAAGGGTTTTTGATTTCTTTATGACGGCTTAACCAAGTTGCACCTTTACCTTTGTTAAACATCGGGCACTTTTGATAATAAACAGCAGAAGATGGTTTTGAGTTTTTGGACAAACTATAGATATCTTCTGACAAAATTGCGAAGGCTTCTCGTTGTTTGCTGATATCCTTAGCCTGTTGTAGGCTCTTTACAATGGCTTTGAGTGATGCTGTTTTGGTTTTCCACACGTCCTGTTCCGCTTGCGTTAGATCAGCAGTTTTGACCTTGGCGATAGCATCGGCAAGATCGTTTGCGAGGCCTGCAGCTCGTTTACCATCCGCTGCTACAAGCGCATCTTTAAGCAGAAAATATTGGTCATAGATCTTTTGAAAGTTGCTTGCGTTGCTGATGTTATCTACTGAAGCTACCGCTGCAATGGTTGCATCTTGGGGGGCGTTTGAAGCTGGAGGAGCTAAATTCCTTTCGTATTGACAGCAAGTGTGTAGCTTAGCATAGGTATCTTCGGCAGCAAGGTATTTTTCATTGTCGTAGCCTGCTCCAGCGATACTTTTCAATACAGCATCTAAGGACGTTTTCTTTGCGTCATAGGCTATTGTCGCTGTTTGGTTGTCTTCATTCCATTCAACTTTCGCCTGAGCGGCGGCTCCTGCATTTTCTATTGTTTTTTTACACATACCGCAGTTCCCGGCAATTTTAACATTGTTGTTCACGGTGTTGTTGTCTTGTGCATAGTTTGTCAAAGAGGATAGCACTAAAGCCCCTGTTATGATATAGTGTTGGATTTTCATATGATTGGATAAAAGAATATATAAAAATAAGTAATCAAAAATGATTGATAAATGATCAATACGAGAATTAACTTATTTTTGGCGGAACCCAGGGACAGAAATATCCTTCAGAAATAAATGTTGGCGCTATGGGTTTATAATTTTTTTTGATGGCTATACCGCAAAGCTCATGACCTTTTTCAAGAGGGTTGGAAATTGCCAAAATCGTACAACTATAAGCACATTGACAATTACAATTTTTACAGGCTTTATGATGTTTACAGAAAGCCTTTTTTTTGGAAGATTTAAATTTTGCACAACAATGGTCCTTTTTGTCAGTGGTAGCATCATCTTGGGTGTGACTGCTGTGTGCATTCATTTTATGGCAGGCAAAAGCGCCGGGTGCACTTAACAGAAAACCTAAGGTTAAAAAAAGTAGTATAAGTCGCTTAATTGCCATGTCAGTTCAAATATAGTCGTTTTGGGCAGAATCTGCTTCCTTTTTAACTTTTTTTGGCATTAAGGACTTTTTTATTCGCTCCATGTTATTTGGGTTCTGAGGGCCGAATAACATGGAGCGACGTTTGGAATTCTTTCTTTTTTTAAGCAAAAGAAGTACTTAAAATTTAAAACCAGAGAAGAAGCCTGGTTTTTTCCAGGTACGTTTATATTCATCAGCCAGAGGAGAGTGATCCGAATAGGAAAGCACTTCATCAAGTAAGCTGTGTGCTTTTTTCAGATTCCCAGTTTTATAGTTCACATGCGCTTCTGCCAATTTAACCGATTCGACATCATCGTCATAACCCCAATCGTGTTGGGCATAAATACCGTTGAAAACTTTGACGTATTTATCTACTTCGTTTATAGCTCCGTTTTCGGCCAAAAGTTCAATTCCGAATTTTAACCAAAGAACATAGTCATTAGGCTCCATGATCGATTGGACCCAGTTATCATGCTTTTGGAATGTTTCCTTACCTTCACTAAATTCCATAAGGTAATAATGGCTTTTAATGATGAGATAGAGTGTTTTTGCCTTGTCGAAATTGTCGATAATAAATTCCGGTTTATTTTTAAGATATTTCTGCGCAGCGATGTTCATGGCTTTGTAGTTGCTCTTTTCATTATATAGCTGCATCAACACATATTGAGGCTGGGCCTCGTGTGGATATTGTTTAGCCATTTGTTCGTAATAAGAGATGCGTTGCGCTAAACTATCCTGTTCGGTTATCTGATAGATAATATGCTCGATCCCATTCTTTGACGCTTCAAAGTCACGGTAGTGATATTCGTCTAAATTGGGATGATCAATATAGAATTTGTAAATAAACTCGAGAAGCTGTTGCGCCCGGGATTGAATGTCCGCTGTACGACCCAGTTGATATTCGACGTCGATTTGATGCATAAGCATGCGGTAACAAGGAGGAAATATGGCAGACTCCGTTTCTTCGTCCTCTTCGTCTTCTTCCGAAGTAAATTCTTGCTGCGCAAGAGTGGCTTCCAACGAGATCTGATAGGTGTCAAAGTACTGTTGAAGTACTTGCTCGAGACGTACGTAATCTTCCAAGGCTGACAAGGTATCGGCTCGGGTGAAATGAAGTTCTTCAAAGTCGGAATAGCTTAATCCTTCGGTTGCGATAGCGTAACAGGTTTCCAATTCACCGGCTTCTTTATAAGCTAAAGCTAGATTATTGCAATTCATGGCCCTATTGTGACTGCCTCCAAAATAGTCACTTTCGTATTTATTTTGTTCAAAATAGTCCTTGAAGGCGTCGTAGGCTTGACGGTAAAGTCCGAGGACGAGCAATTGTAGTGCAGACTGATCGACTGCGGTTAAGTTGTCCAGGGAGTGAATGAAATCAGATAGCATAACAGCTTCATTGTAACATTCACGGGGAAGGTCATTGAAAGTAGGGACCTGATCGTAAACTGTTCCATTGGCTTTAAAAGTGCATTCAACTAGACGTCGCCAGGATGTTGCGTTCCATTTCCGTTCGCCTACCATAGTCAGATATGGAATAGCAGCAGCATACTGTCCCTCGTCATAGAGATAGGCTGCGGCAAAATGGTAACCGACGTAAGAGTCAGGATAGGCGTCGATCAATTTGAGTGCATGGAGATAATAATAGTCAAGGGGGATTCCGATTTCTTCCGAGTAATTACGCTCAATGATAAGCTGATAGTAGAAGACCTCAGGGTGCTCATACCCCTCGGCAATCAATTCTTCAAATCGAGTATGCCATTTAACCAGCTCCTGATGGATATGCACGGCTGAGTTTTCCCCTTTGATGAGCTTAAGTAAAATCTGCAATGCTAGGTCGATTGCTTTGTTTTCGTAAGCAATTTCAGCAAGATCCACATAATTCATTTCATTGCTGCTGATGAAATGCTTAAAATCTGCTTCCATTAAAGCTAAAATATTGGATGTGTTGATCTGTTTTGTACGGTCGAGCAGATATATTTTCTTTATCCAAAAGAGGGAAAAATTATGATCAGAGGTTTCTCGTTCATCCTTGAATGTTTCTTTAACGAAATCAATACTCGCCTCCAAAGCTGGGAGCAACGCTGTATCATCCTGGAGTCCTTCGTAGATATTGGTTAAATAGTTGTGACCATATCCGGACATATTCGGGGAAGCGATTAATTTTTTTGCATATTCGATAAATAAACCTTTATTGTCTTCGGTAATATGGGATTTTGGCCGACCAATTTGCGCTAGTGTTGCTTGATTGTCTAAAACATAATTCAGTATATGATATAGAGTCGTTTCATTATTAGGTTCGATGGCCAATGCTTTTTGAAAATAGGGAATCATTTTTTCCTGAATCACATCGAAAATAGCTTCGTGGCCCTCATAAAATAGCTGATCGTGGTAGGCGATGGCGAGGTGTGTCCAAAGCGTCACATCTTGATCGTTTTGTCGTAGTTGATTTTCTCCTTCAATAATAAAGAGGTCTAGTTGTCCGCTGTAGAACAAATCATATATATTCTTTTCTTCCATTTATTAATTCTTGTATGTATTCAGTATATTGAAATCTGTTTAAAATACTATTTAGCTTTCGAAAGCTTTTCAAAGCCAATGCCGTTCCATAGAAATTCTTCACTCTTTTTTGTGACCCTAAAATTTGGATTTTCCGCATTATCGTCGATAACTTCTCCCTCTTCAATGTATTTATAGATAATCTGATTATTTTTTCCGTGTTCGGAAGGGAAAAGAATCTTTTCATCGTAATAGAACACACCAGCATCACTAACCGAATATCGGCTAGGAAGATCAACCAGCTGCCGTCCCGTCCAGGCCACATAGTTATATTCAGAGGGTATGCCACAAGCTTCGCCCAGAAATTCAATGCGGATGATGTGTTTGACATTTTGCAGCCCCATTGCTGGCAGCAATTTACTTTGGGAGAAGGTTTGTTCTGAATAGGCGAAAGGGAAGGTGTGTTCAGCTAGAAAATTTCCATTTGCGTCGATAAGCTTTACCCCGGTTGAGAAATGATCCTGTTCCTGTTCGTTGATACCTTTGGTGAAACGTTCAAAACCGTAAATATATTGCGAGCCGTCTGATGCGGTCTGTTTTCCGAGCGCTAATAGTCCAAGCCAAATAAATCCATTCTTTTTGCTGTTACCGTCGGAATAACTTATCTCATACCAAGGAGCATAAAAATTTTTTAGTGTATTTCCTTTGATGGGATTACTATTGATCGTAACGACATTTCCGACGGATAAAGAATCTACGATTGCTGCCTTTAGACTGGGTTGAGCACGGACGTAAGCTTTGGCTGCAAAAACAGTTGCTGACTGGCCCTTCTGTATGTTCCAAACGTTGAAATTATCGTCAAACTTTAAATTTTCCTGCGCTTTTAAGCAAAGTGGTCCGATGCTTAAAATAATAAAATAGCATCCAATTAACTTTTTCATTTTTCACTCTTCTTTCCTACAAAAATAGCTGAATTGGCCCATACCCCTTATCACTGGTTTCAGGTATTTTTTTGTATAGTGCCAGAAACGATATTTTATAATCCTTGAGTCATTTGCTACAAAAAATTGGATATGATGAAAAACAAAAATTATGAAAGAGAGCATTTTGAATATTTCAGGAATTGAAGGAGATTATTTATCTGCTGTGTGTCTTTTGGAAAAGACATTTTAGTTAATGCTGTTTTTAGGAATCCACTCCAATTCTTTACCGTTGTTTTTTCTACCAATGAAGCCTATCCCCGGCCAAGGCATATGAGATGTGAGCACAAGTGTCTGTTGTTGATAACAGCGATCAAGTATTTTTATCCGTGTATCCACAGCACGATCGAAGTCAATATCCCATTGAGTTCCCCAATGAGGCTGGGAAACTAGGATCGGTGAATGTATCAGATCAACAAGATTTGTAATTGCTCTATTGTCGGATTTTATTGTATAGATGATATGTCCTGGGGTATGCCCAGCTGCTGATTCTGTATGAATGCAGGTAAATAGTTGATCGCCCGGTTCAAATAGCTGTAATTTGACCTCAATAGCAACGAGTGTTTTTCGTATTAAATCGATGCTAGCTTGAGCAATTTCTGGATTTTCGCTTTTCGAAAAATCAGGACGATCTGACATCCAGAACTCAAATTCGGGTTTAGCCATGTAGTATGTTGCGTTTGGATAATTGGGTGAACCATCGGAATCCAATATGCCACCGATATGGTCGCGATGTGCGTGCGTAATGAGAATATCTGTTATCTTATTACAGTCAATATTCGCTAAAAGCAGACTTTCCATTAAATTTCCGGCTTTGTCGGTGTCATAATGTCCCTCACCAGTATCAATGAGTATGTATCGATTCTGTTGTTTAATCAGCATGATGATGATGGGTGCTTGGTAGATCTTTGTTGAAAGTGAAAGCCTTTGCAGTTCCATTTCGACTAGTTGAGACGGTATTTTTGGGGCAAGGGTAGGCTGTAATGTTTCTAATGTAAAATAACCATCTGTCAGGAGCACAAGTTCGAGCGTACCGAAGGGAATTTGTAGATGACCTGTTCTTTTAAGCTGTTTCATATTGCCAAAGTTGAACAAATTGCTTTTAACAATCTAATAGCGTTATGAAAATCAAACACAATGTAATAAATTGATAAAATATTTGCAATACTTATTGGGGCCTAAAGACTATACAACGATGTTCAGGAATGTAACTTGCCTTTTGTTCGTACCTGCTTCGTACCTTATTCGGATGCGATACAGATATTGTACAAATGCTGACCTGATTCCGACCAGACTCTGTACAGGAATTATCTGGTCGGAATTAGGTCAATAATTGTCGCCAGATTGTTCATCTCCGAAGGTGGTACGAACACAATACGAACACAACCCGAGGACGTCAGCCCTGGTGTTCTTGAACTGTCTTGTTCTCATGAACCGCTTTCTGCTGGGTTTTAAACAAGGTGCTGTTTTTGGTGCTGCCTTGGCGCCAGAAACAAAAAAAGCGCTTTCTGATTTCTCTGAAAGCGCTGTTGTCTGCGGAAGAGGCGGGATTCGAACCCGCGGTACCGTTTCCAGTACGACAGTTTAGCAAACTGTTCCTTTCGGCCACTCAGGCACCCTTCCTCGTTTTGACATTGCAAACATAAGGCAATTATTTGATTCTGCAAAGTCTAAATAATAAAAAAAATGCAAAAAAAATGTAACGTTGCAATAAGCGTTTGAAATTCAATTTGTTGTTTGACAATTAAAACTACATTGTTTTTTTGCTTAAATCGTAATCTACCCGAACATGGTAGATGCTTTTGAGCATTGCCTTAAAAATAACTGCCGATTCGGTGATATCTTTTAGCGTAATGTTACTATTATTGAACTGTCCCCGCATCAATTTATGTTCAATAATCTTATCGACAAGATTATTGATAGATTCTTCCGATGGTTCTTTTAACGCACGGGATGCGGCTTCGACCGAATCTGCCATCATGAGTACGGCTGTTTCCTTTGAAAAAGGAATAGGGCCGGGGTAGGTAAATAAAGACTCATCCACCAGTTTGTCGGGATTGTTCTTGACAAAAACGTTATAAAAATAGTCAACACGCGTCGTTCCGTGGTGTGTGCGGATAAAATCAAGGATCACGTCGGGCAATTGATGTTTTTTGGCAATATCGATCCCTTTGATGACATGTGATATAATAATCTGCGCACTTTGTTCCGGTGAAAGCTCGTCATGCGGATTTTTTTCTGTCTTCTGATTCTCGATGAAAAATTGAGGGTTTGTCAATTTTCCGATATCGTGGTATAGGGCTCCGGCGCGGACCAACAGTGGATTCCCGCCGATTTTGTAGATAGCGGCTTCCGCTAGATTAGCCACCTGTAGGGAGTGCTGAAAGGTTCCCGGAGCTTTAAAAGAAAGTTCCCGCAATAATTTGGAATTACTATTGGTAAGTTCCATGAGTGTGAGATCAGAGACAATGCCAAACAACTTTTCGAATGCATAGATCATCGGATAAGCCAATAAGGTGATCATGACGCTTACGAAAAAGGGAAGAAGGTCAGACCAGTAAATGGTGTCTATTGATCCGTTTCTGGTGACGACCAAGCCGATATAAGCAATCCAATAGGTGCCGAGGATGATAGCCGAGGAAATGAACAGCTGCTCCCGTTTGACCAATGTTTTAATACTATAGATCGCAACGATGCCCGCCATAAATTGCAGGAAGACAAACTCAAAACTATTTGGTACAAAAAGACCCGCCAGCAGCACCATCAACAGATGGATATTTAGCGCCACACGCGTATCAAATAGAATACGAATAATAATGGGGACGGCACAAAACGGCATATAATAGAGATTCGGTATCTTGATTTTAATGGCCCAGGATAGGACGCCGAGCATACCTATAATGACAATCATGATAATGACCAGCAATCTGTTGTTGAAATAGATGTCTTTGCGGAAAAGAAAAAGGAAAACCATTAGAATTGAAAGGGCGAGCGAGATGATTAGAAATTGCCCTAATGTCACATAATTTTGATTACCACTGATCTTGCCTTCATCTTCGTATACCTTCCGGAGCGATTCGAGTTTCTGGTAAGTTTCATTGGAAATTATTTTTTCTTTTTCGGCGATCAGTTCGCCTTTTTGGACTACACCCCGTGTCGCTGAAATATTAGCAATGGCATTCTGTTCCAAGGCTTCCGTCTGCTGGTCGTTATAAATATAGTTAATGGTAATATAGTTTTTTAAAGTCTCCTCGAGCCAGCTCTTTTGTTTTATTTTGGTCAATTTGGGCATGATCTCATCCATATACCCATAAGAGCTTTCGATGGTGTAACAGTCAGCCGTGTTTTTTTGACTGGCAACTTTGTCCTGGATCAGTGTGAAATTGTAATGCTTGGAAGCTGGAGATTTGTCATTGCTGCGGTTCTGAAACCGATTGTTCAATGAAAGGATGCCTTTGCCATAGAGATGGCTTAAGATGGCATTGCCGGCATTTCTATAATCCGCAATATTCTCATGTGTTGTATCCAGCTTGCTGCTTTGCCATTTTTCGGCCAGATCGGTATTGAACTGATCAATTTGCTCTTTGCTTGTCGTCGTATTGGCATTATAAATCGGTTGAATCGTGTTCAAGATACTTTTCTTGTCCGCATTCAATTCTTCCTGCGTTTTTAATATGGCAAAATTATAAGGTGATATCAGATTCTCATGATTCCATACTTTTCCCTTTTGGAATTCATAGCGAAAACGAGGCTGTTTGGGAAGGAATATACAGATCAGAATAATAGTGATAAGTATTAATCCAATTTTTCGGACGAGGTTCTCCGTTGTATTTAATTCTCTTTTGTACTTTATTTTTAGTCTTCCCACTGTGAGCTATATTTTTAATATAATGTTAATATACAAATGTAGTTATAATTTATTTTCTGCAGCTTCTGCCAATTGTCGTTTGTAGGTATTAAATCGGGTAAATGCTGTGATGAACAAAAAATACTTGTTATCTTTGCAAAAAAAATACAACATGTCAACAAAATCACATCTAATTGCACCATCCGTTCTTGCTGCAGACTTTGCAAAATTATACGATGATATCATCATGGTAAACAACAGTGAGGCAGATTGGTTTCATATTGATATTATGGACGGGGTTTTCGTTCCAAATATCTCTTTTGGATTTCCAGTTATGCAGGCTATTGCAAAACATGCTGCTAAACCTTTGGATGTACATTTGATGATTGTTGACCCCGATCGTTATCTGCAAGTATGTAAAGATTCGGGTGCTGAGATCATTACAGTGCATTACGAAGCATGTACACATTTGCATCGTACAATAGCTGCTATAAAAGAATTGGGATGTAAAGCTGGTGTCGCATTGAATCCACATACACCGGTTGCTCTATTAAAAGATGTTCTTGCAGATTTAGACTTGGTGTGTATTATGTCTGTTAATCCAGGGTTCGGTGGTCAGAAATTTATTCCGAATACCTACGCCAAGGTGCAGGAACTAAGGACGATGGCACAAGGCGTGAATGATGGACTGCTGATTGAAATCGATGGGGGAGTAACGACTGCGAATGCAGCACAGTTATTGAAAGCGGGAGCAGATGTTTTGGTGGCAGGTTCATTTGTCTTCAACGCGACAGATCCTTTGGAAACTGTGAAAGCATTAAAAGACATTGATATAACTGTAGAAAGTATATAAAAGGAAAAGGTGATTTGATAATATAAATCACCTTTTTTTTTGAAAGAAATAAATGCAAAATAGTGGATTGCAAAGAAAGATAGCGGGATTGCATAAGTTCTGTTTAGAACAATTCCAAATTGATTTAAATAAATGGAATGCATGCGTTTAAAGTTGGATTTTCACTATTTTTGTAATTAGTCATACAAGTTGATTTACGACAAATGAATCAACTTCAAAACATGAAGTGGAAGGGTTAATTTGTGATTTGTTAGGGGGACCCGATAGATGGCGTATTAGCTTAATTATATAACAGACATGGTGGCGTAGAAAGATAATGTGTTTTTATGCTGCCCATAAAATAGAAAGATAGATATCTATGAGTATTTACAACGATTACGTACAAGAGGTTGTAGAACGAGAAGGCCAAGGATTACATCCTAAGCCTATTGATGGAGCAGAATTACTAAGTGAGGTAATTGCTCAGATTAAAGATTTAAACAATGAAAATAGAGCTGAATCTTTAAGATTGTTTATTTACAACACGTTGCCGGGTACTACGCCTGCAGCGGGTGTTAAAGCACAATTTCTGAAGGAAATTATTTTGGGTCAATCAGTTGTTGCTGAAATTACACCTGATTTTGCTTTTGAATTGTTGTCACATATGAAGGGTGGTCCTTCGATCAGGGTCTTATTGGACCTGGCTTTGGGCACAGACCTAGCTATTGCAAAACAGGCGGCTGAGGTTCTTAAAACACAAGTTTTCTTATACGACGCAGATACTGCTCGTTTGAAAGAAGCTTTTGAGCAAGGCAATGAAGTTGCGAAAGATATTTTAGAAAGCTATGCAAAAGCAGAGTTTTTTACGAAACTGCCTGAGGTTGCTGAGGAAATTCAAGTGGTTACTTTTATCGCTGGTGAAGGTGATATCTCGACAGATTTATTGTCGCCAGGTAACCAGGCACACTCGCGTTCAGATCGTGAATTACATGGAAAATGTATGATCACACCTGAAGCACAGCAACAGATCGTTGAATTACAGGCGCAACACCCTGGTAAAAGCGTTATGTTAATCGCTGAGAAAGGAACAATGGGAGTGGGGTCATCTCGTATGTCGGGTGTAAACAACGTTGCACTATGGACCGGTAAACAAGCGAGCCCTTACGTTCCTTTTGTCAACATTGCACCAATTGTTGGTGGTACGAATGGTATCTCACCAATTTTCTTGACAACAGTGGACGTGACCGGAGGTATCGGTATAGACCTTAAAAACTGGGTGAAGAAAGTGGATGAAAATGGTAACGTAATCCGTAATGAGAAAAACGAGCCAATTCTTGAAGAAGCTTATTCTGTTGCTACAGGTACTGTCTTAACAATTAATACCAAGACTAAAAAATTATATAACGGCGAGCAGGAGCTAATCGATATTTCGAAAGCTTTGACTCCTCAAAAAATGGAATTTATTAAAGCAGGTGGTTCTTATGCTATTGTCTTTGGTAAAAAGATCCAAACTTTTGCAGCGGAAACTTTAGGTATTCAAGCGCCAGCAGTATTTGCCCCTTCAAAAGAAATTACAATTGAAGGCCAGGGTCTAACGGCAGTGGAGAAAATCTTCAATAAAAATGCGGTAGGTGTAACGCCAGGTAAGGTATTACATGCTGGTTCTGACGTGCGTGTGAAGGTGAATATCGTTGGCTCGCAAGATACGACAGGTTTGATGACTGCGCAGGAATTAGAAGCGATGGCTGCTACAGTAATTTCGCCTACAGTAGATGGGGCTTATCAATCAGGTTGTCATACTGCATCGGTATGGGATAAAAAAGCACAAGCCAATATTCCTAAATTGATGAAATTTATGAATGATTTTGGATTGATCACTGCACGCGACCCTCAAGGGGTGTACCATTCGATGACAGACGTTATTCATAAGGTATTAAATGATATTACCATCGATGAGTGGGCAATCATTATCGGAGGTGATTCACATACCCGTATGTCTAAAGGTGTTGCTTTTGGTGCTGACTCCGGTACGGTGGCGCTAGCTTTAGCGACAGGTGAAGCTTCTATGCCAATTCCTGAATCGGTCAAAGTTACGTTTAAAGGCAGTATGAAAGAACACATGGATTTCCGTGATGTGGTTCATGCGACACAAGCGCAGATGTTGCAACAGTTTGCCGGTGAAAATGTGTTCCAAGGTCGAATTATTGAGGTTCATATCGGTACGCTTTTAGCGGATCAGGCATTTACTTTTACAGACTGGACTGCAGAAATGAAAGCGAAAGCTTCTATTTGTATTTCACAGGATAATACGCTGATCGAATCATTGGAAATCGCTAAAAACCGTATCCAGATTATGATCGATAAAGGCATGGAAAACAAAAACAATGTTTTGCAGGGCTTAATTGACAAAGCGAACAAACGTATTGAGGAAATTAAATCTGGTGCTAAGCCTGCTTTAACTCCAGACACCAATGCGAAGTATTACGCTGAAGTTGTTATTGATCTGGATATTATCGAAGAACCGATGATCGCCGACCCGGATGTGAATAATGCAGATGTTTCGAAACGTTATACACACGATACAATTCGCGATCTTTCTTACTATGGTGGAAACAAAAAGGTGGATTTAGGTTTCGTCGGTTCTTGTATGGTTCACAAAGACGATTTGAAGATCGTATCGAAGATGTTGAAAAACATTGAACAGCAAAAAGGTGTTGTTACGTTTGAAGCGCCTTTGGTCGTTGCAGCGCCAACATACAATATCATTGATGAGCTAAAAGCGGAAGGCGATTGGGAATTCTTACAAAAGTACTCTGGATTTGAATTTAGCGATGCTTTACCAAAAAGTACTGCGCGTACTGAATACGAGAATATTATGTATTTGGAGCGTCCTGGTTGTAACCTTTGTATGGGTAACCAGGAGAAAGCAGCTAAAGGTGACACGGTAATGGCTACGTCAACCCGTTTATTCCAAGGACGTGTCGTTGAAGACAGAGATGGTAAAAAAGGGGAGTCTTTATTAGCATCAACTCCGGTTGTTGTTCTTTCAGCGATTTTGGGCCGGATTCCGAATATTGAAGAATATAAAGCTGCTGTGGAAGGCATTAACTTAACGAAGTTTGCGCCTATTCCAACAAAATAATTAGTGATAGGGTTTAGTAACTTAATTAAACAACATAAATTAGAGAGATATGGCTTTTGATATAGATATGATTAAAAAGGTCTATAGCCAATATGATGAGCGCATTTCTGCTGCTCGTCAGGTGGTTAACAAACCTTTGACTTTATCTGAGAAAATTTTGTATGCCCACCTTTGGGATGGCAATGCTACTGAGGATTACAAACGTGGCGTTTCTTACGTTGATTTTGCTCCAGATCGCGTTGCTATGCAGGATGCAACTGCACAGATGGCATTATTGCAATTTATGCAAGCTGGGCGTCCAAAGGTAGCGGTTCCTTCTACTGTACACTGTGATCACCTGATTCAGGCGAAAGAGGGTGCGGATAAAGATTTGGCTCGTGCTAAAAGCGAAAGTTCTGAAGTATTCAACTTTTTGAGTTCTGTATCCAATAAATATGGTATCGGTTTTTGGAAACCCGGAGCTGGTATTATTCACCAAGTCGTTTTGGAAAACTATGCGTTTCCAGGCGGTATGATGATCGGTACAGACTCGCATACGGTGAATGCCGGTGGTTTAGGTATGGTTGCGATCGGTGTGGGTGGTGCTGATGCGTGTGATGTGATGGCAGGTTTACCTTGGGAACTTAAATTCCCGAAACTGATCGGTGTAAAATTAACGGGTAAGTTGAGTGGATGGGCGGCAGCAAAAGATGTGATCCTCAAAGTCGCGGGTATTTTGACTGTAAAGGGTGGAACTGGTGCCATTGTCGAGTATTTTGGCGAAGGTGCGGAGTCGCTATCGTGTACAGGTAAGGGAACCATCTGTAACATGGGTGCTGAAATTGGTGCAACAACCTCAACTTTCGGTTATGACGAATCGATGGAACGTTATCTGCGCGCTACGGGTCGTGCCGAAGTAGCTGATGCGGCCAATGCTATAAAACAGCATTTGACTGCGGATGCTGAGGTCTATGCTGACCCAGAACAATATTTTGATCAGTTAATTGAAATCAATCTGTCTGAATTAGAGCCTTCTCTAAACGGTCCTTTTACGCCAGATTTGTATACTCCGGTTTCACGCATGCGTGAAGAAGCAACGAAAAATGGCTGGCCTCTGCAAGTTGAATGGGGATTGATCGGTTCATGTACAAACTCTTCCTATGAAGACTTGTCACGTGCGGCTTCTATTGCAAGACAGGCTGTTGATAAAGGGCTTATCACAAAAGCTGAATTCGGTATTAATCCAGGGTCAGAGCAAGTGCGTTTTACGGCTGATCGCGATGGTTTGCTGAAAACTTTTGAAGATCTCAATGCGACAATTTTTACAAATGCATGTGGTCCATGTATCGGTATGTGGGATCGTGTAGGGGCCGATAAACAAGAGAAAAATACAATCGTTCATTCTTTCAATCGTAACTTTGCAAAACGTGCAGATGGTAATCCAAATACCTATGCATTTGTTGCATCGCCAGAATTGGTAGCTGCAATTGCAATTTCTGGTGATTTGGGTTTCAATCCGGTAACTGATACCTTGATAAACAACAAGGGTGAACAAGTGAAGCTGGATCCACCTGTGGGGGATGAGTTGCCAACAAAGGGATTTGCGGTAGATGACCCAGGGTACCAAGCGCCAGCTGCTGATGGTAGTTCGGTGGTGGTTGATGTAGCACCTACTTCTGATCGTCTTCAATTGTTGGAGCCTTTTGCTCCATGGGAAGGTACAGATTTGAAAGGGTTGAAACTATTGATTAAGGCGAAAGGTAAATGTACTACTGACCATATTTCTATGGCTGGTCCTTGGTTGAAATACCGTGGTCACTTGGATAATATCTCAAATAACATGTTGATTGGCGCCTTGAATTTCTTCAATGAGAAGACTGATAGCGTTAAAAATCAACTTACAGGCGAATATGGTCCTGTTCCTGCAACACAGCGGGACTATAAAGCACACGGTATTGGTTCAATTGTGGTCGGTGATGAAAACTACGGTGAAGGTTCTTCCCGCGAGCATGCTGCGATGGAACCTCGTCATTTAGGTGTTCGTGCTGTTTTAGTTAAGTCTTTTGCCCGTATTCACGAAACAAACCTGAAAAAACAAGGTATGTTGGGATTAACGTTTGCAAATAAAGACGATTATAACAAGATTCAGGAGAATGATACCATTGATATTATCGGTCTGACAGAATTTGCTCCAGGTAAACCATTAACGCTTGTGTTACATCATGCTGATGGTACTTCGGAAGAGATTTTGGCGAATCATACCTACAATGCGCAACAAATCGAGTGGTTTAAAGCCGGTGGAGCTTTGAATATCATCCGCAAAAATCAAGGATAATAATTCTTTAGAAATAAAATGAAAAGCTGCTTTCCTGGAAATGGGAAGCAGCTTTTTTTTGAAAGTGTCTGATGTTATTCGACAGAAAGAACTTGCTAGTTTGCTTTAACTGCTCTCGGTGCTTGAGAAGTCAAGAAGGTTTGTTTTTTAAATCGAATGACATTTCTGTGATCTTCGTCATATTTTACCAATTTCCACTGTTTTTATTTGCTTATAAAATAGAATGCCGGTACTTTTGCCCAACGTTTTTAGCACCGATATGAGAAAAATATTTTTAACGATTGGAGCACTTGCACTAAGTGTTTCTGCCTTATTTGCCCAAGAAAATCCTGAGATAGGAAAAAGCATTTTCAAACCGAAAAATTTGAGAACAGAGAGTAACAAGGGCAAATTCTTCTTCTTTTGGGGGTACAACTTCTCTTCTTACGCGAAATCAGATATTCATTTTACGGGACCTAATTATGATTTTATTCTGCATGATGTAAAAGCGGGTGACAGGCCAACTAAATTTGGTTCAACGTATTTTGATCCAAGCAGACTGACTATTCCGCAATTTAATCTGCACTTTGGTTATTATATCAAGGATAATTATTCCATTTCATTGGGATGGGACCATATGAAATATGTGGTCGATATTCCGCAACAGGTGAAAATTTCGGGTTTTATCGGTGAAGAGATTTCTAACCCTGGTATTCCGACAGGAAATCGCGCTGGTCAATATAACGGTGAATTGATTACTGTAGACTCCGCCATGCTGACATTTGAACACACCGATGGCTATAACTTTGCCTCAGTAGGGCTAGAGCGTTATGACGACATCATCAATAACCGCAAGGGTCAACAGGTATTGACGATGGAATCGGGTGTGGATGTAGGCTTATTGATTCCTCGTTCCGACGTACATCTTTTTGGTGAAGGAGCCAACCATTTTTGGAACATTGCAGGGTATGGCGCTTCGGCAAAAGTTGGTTTGCACTACCGTTTTTATAAAGGACTCTATCTTCAGGGGAATTTCAAAACGGGCTGGACTGATTTAACAAACATTCGTACAACTGGAAGAAGAGGCGTAGATAAAGCCTCTCAACAAATATGGTTTTTTGAAAATTACTGGGCTTTGGGCTTTAGGTTTTAAAATATATTCGATACAAAAAAGGCTACTTTAAAGTAGCCTTTTTTGTATATTCTTTTTATATCCTATTTCATCTTCTATAAACGTCTCAGCTAAATGTCGCTCAGTTTGAAAATATCCTTTACCCGAATACCTTTTTCAGTACGCTGAAGTGTACAGCATTCATGTATCGGATCGTGTTCGAAAAATAAGATGTATTCATTATCGACGATCTCATTCCAATAGCTGTTGCGTTCCTCCATGGTCACGAGAGGTCTAACATCATAGCTCATAACATAAGGAATGGGGATATGTCCCACCGATGGCAATAGATCCGCCATATAGAGGATCGTTTTGCCTTTATACAGTATCTGAGGCAGCATCATCGCTTCTGTATGACCGTGTGCATAACGGATAGCAATATTGCTTCCGAAAGGATTTTGGTGATCTTCGACAAATTTTAATTGCCCACTCTCTTGTATTGGTAAAATGTTCTCTTTTAAGAAAGAAGCTTTTTCGCGTGGATTAGGATCGGTAGCCCAAGACCAATGGTCGCTATTGCTCCAAAAATGAGCATTTTTAAAAGCCGGAACGAGTTGTTCACCTTGGCGGGCGATAGCGCCACCACAATGATCGAAATGCAGGTGTGTAAGGATGACATCGGTGATATCACTTCTGTCAAACCCACTATTTTTTAATGATTTATCCAGCGTTGCATCGCCATGAAGATAATAATAGCTGAAGAATTTTTCATTTTGTTTGTCTCCCAATCCTGTATCGACCAGCATTAAACGATTACTGTCCTCGATGAGGAGCAGGCGGTTTCCCCAGGTACACATATTGTTTGAGTCGGCCGGGTTTGTTTTGTTCCAGATACTCTTGGGGACAACGCCAAACATTGCACCGCCATCAAGTTTGAAAAATCCCGTTTCTATGGCATGTAATTTCATTCGCAGATGATATGTCTTTTAATGATCTGTTTTTACCTTATTAATATTTGTAAAGCTTGGAACAATTTACGAAAAATATGTGATATTTTTTGATGGTGATAAATTGATGTGCTAAAAAAATATGCTAAAAAGTTTAATTTTTTTTACCTCTATAAGTTGCTGTTAATGAGTGTTTTGTTTTTGTGTTTTTTGTACAATAAGCTTGATTTTTAGGTAATTAAGTTTTGTTTTTAGCGAAAAATGCCTTTAAATTTGGGCACATTTTAAAACAAACAAAAAATATGAAAAAGGGTAACATTGGAAACGCGCCTGATTTGAAATATTTAAAAATTGATAGTACAAAAAATGTATTTTATCAATTGCCTGTTTCTGAATTGGTCGAACATGCCTTAGCAAATCACGAAGGTCGACTTTCTGATACGGGAGCGCTAGCTGCTGATACAGGGAAATTTACTGGAAGATCGCCAAAAGATCGGTTTCTGGTCGAAGATTCTTTAACTAAAGATAGCGTTTGGTGGGGAGAGATCAATCAACGAATGTCTCCGGCTAATTTCGAAGCACTACTCTCGAAAGTAGCGGCTCACTTAAGTGATCAAATCATCTATGTAAGAGATTGTGCTGCAGGGGCTGATCCAGCTTATCAAATAGATTTACGTGTTGTTACGGAAACAGCTTATCAAAGTATATTTGCCAATAACCTGTTTCTACGGCCGGAGCCAAATCCAGATGCCCAGCCAGCCTGGTCGATTTTAGCCGCTCCGACGCTGCTTATCGATGAGCCGCATCAATATGGCATTATCAACGAAAATTTTGTCGCGATTGACTTTACAAAAAAGATAGTACTGATTGCAGGGACCGGTTACACGGGGGAGATTAAAAAGAGCATTTTTTCAATATTGAACTTTATTTTGCCATTCCAGCATAATGTGCTTTCTATGCACTGCTCGGCGAACACTTCGAAGGAAGGGGAGACAGCGTTATTTTTCGGACTTTCAGGTACAGGGAAAACGACCCTGTCGGCTGATAGAAACAGAAAGTTGATTGGTGATGATGAGCATGGATGGAGCGAAAGGGGAATATTCAATTTCGAAGGCGGCTGCTACGCCAAATGTGTAGGGTTGTCAGAAGACAAAGAACCTGAGATCTTTCACGCAATTCGTTTTGGGGCTCTCCTTGAAAATGTTGTGTTGGATGAATTTGATCGACCTGATTATAACGATATTAGCAAGACAGAGAATACGAGGGTATCCTATCCCATCGATTTTATGGAAAATGCCGAAATAAATGGAATTGGCAATGAACCAGAAAATATTTTTTTCCTTACAGCAGATGCTTTTGGTGTACTTCCTCCCATTTCATTGTTGACCACCGATCAGGCGGTATATCATTTTGTCAGTGGTTATACAGCAAAGGTTGCCGGTACAGAGGTCGGGATAAAGGAGCCTACAGCAGCATTTTCAACCTGTTTTGGACAGGCATTTTTACCGCTCCATCCTTCAAAATATGCGGCCTTGCTGCGTTCGAAACTAGAGCAAAATCGTAACATCAAAGTTTGGCTAGTGAATACAGGCTGGATTGCTGGTCCTTACGGAATAGGTAGACGTATTAAGCTGAATTATACACGATCGCTAATTCGCGCGGCCATGGACGGTTCACTACTGGAATCTCAGTTTAATAAGCATGATATTTTTGGATTGGAATATCCAACGAGCTGTGGAGAGCATGTTCCTGCACAAATTTTAGATGCACGCGGTTTATGGAACAATGATGAGGCTTATGACATGCAAGCAAAACGCTTGGCGAAGCTGTTCATTTCGAATTTTGAAAAATTCAATAATGAAATGCCGGACTCCGTGCTGGCCGCAGGACCTAAAATCGAAACTACGATACTTGTATCTTAATTCGTTTTAATATTATAAAAAAACAGGAGGAAATACTTTTCCTCCTGTTTTTTTATAATGATACCTTACCAGACCGACAGTCATTTAGTCGTGTTTTGTAACGAAAGAATCTATTTTTTCCTGCTCACTTCCAACAAGCGCATTGATAATCAGTTTGAAGGACGCTAAGCGGGCCTTTTTCTTGTTATCTTTGGTAATTTCTAACCAAGGCGATTTTTTGGTGCTTGTCTTTTTAAATAAATCTTCAATATAACCCGTATAAACATCCCATTTCTCCTGCGCCTGCTCGTCCAGCACACCGATTTTCCATTGTTTTAGGATATCTTCTTTTCGCTCTTTTAATCTTTCGGCCTGCTCTTCTTTGCTGATATTCAGGAATAATTTGATAAGGATGATGCCATCGTCGATTAACTGCTTCTCAAATTCAGGAACTTGGTTCATAAACAGCTCGTGCTGTTCCTTGGTGCAAAATCCAAATACTGGTTCAACAACAGCTCTGTTATACCAGCTGCGGTCGAAAATCACAATTTCCCCAGCATTGGGGAGCTGTTTGATATATCGTTGAAAATACCATTGTCCAGCTTCCTCCTCGGTTGGTTTAGGCAATGCAACAACGCGCACCTTTTTGGGATTCAGGTATTGGGTTACACGGCCAATTGTACCGCCTTTACCCGCAGCGTCCCTGCCTTCAAAAATAATCAGTACTCGTTTTCCTTTTTCAATGATTTCATATTGAAGTTTTAAGAGCTTGACTTGGAGCTCGTAAAGCTCCTTTTCATAATCGTAAACATCATTGAATTTTTTTATCTCCAGAATGCCATGCTGTTCCAGATAGTTTAAAACATCTTTGTTTTCGTAGATCTTCTGAAGTTCATTTAAATCGTATTCTGCCATATGCTATTGATTTATACGTTCGTTTTCCTAAAGTTACTTATTGAATTGTTAAAAAACGTCAAATTTCATATAATTCCGAATGGGATGTGTAATAATAAGCTCTTCACTTACGTTTAGAATTCTAAACAGCAAAAAAGGCTGTTTGCATAAATAAGACTTTTCATAAATTTAGGTTAATAATTGGTTAGGTTAGCTCGGAGTTCCCCACTTCGAGCTTTTTTGTCGGATGGGGGATCGCTTCAAGAGTACGAAAAAATACGATTCTGTTCCCGCTTAATTGAGCTGATCCTCCGTTTATTCTAAATGTTAAAAAATGTTAAATGGCATCTATTCTTATAATGAATTCAAAAATGCGACGTTTTCATTACAAATACTTTTCATAAAATAGGTTAATATATGGCTAACGAAAGCTCAGAGTTCCCCACTCTGGGCTTTTTATTTTTCAGGTCCCATTTTCGACTTAAAGGCTTTTTTTGACTTAAGTCAATGTTAGCTTTTTGATCCGTAGCATATTTGTACTCGAAATATAGTTGTGTGGGGGGGGCAGTCATAAAAAAGTTGCATTACAGATGCGTGGTACAGCACTTGGAGCTTGTGTTGCATTGGTGGATTTGCCTCTACGAATGGCAGGGGCATTGGCGGGATTAGTAGCGGGCCCGTTTGGTTATCAGTCGGTTTATTTATTGGGGGAATCAGCTGTCTGCTCGCTATCCTTATATTGATCTGCGACATGAAATAAGCTCAGAGCAATTCACTGTTTGTTGCAGTAAAGAGTCTCATTAAAGTCGGGCGGAACTTAAATCGATATATATAAAATAAGACGGACCAGATGTACATCCGGTCCGCCTTATTTATTGTGTATTTTGCTGCGCTCTAGGCAACTTCTCTTAGATCTACTGCTACTACACGGGATACACCTTGTTCCACCATGGTTACTCCATAGATGATGTCTGTACTTGCAATCGTTTTCTTATTGTGTGAGACTACGATAAATTGTGAATTTTTCGAAAAATCCCGGATAATATTGTTGAACTTATCAATATTCGTATCATCTAAAGGAGCGTCCACCTCATCGAAGATACAAAATGGTGCCGGTTTAGAAAGATAGAGTGAGAATAAGAGAGCTGTTGAAGTCAAGGTCTTTTCACCACCCGAAAGCTGATTGATAGACAGCGGCCTTTTCCCTTTGGGTCTTGCAATAATGTCGATATCTGAATCCAACGGATTGCTCGGGTCTGTGAGTACCAGGTCACAGCTGTCTTCTTCGTTAAATAGCGAACGGAATACTTTAACGAAGTTATTCCTCACGGCATCAAATGTAAACATAAACTGAACCTGAGCGGTATCGTCAATTTCTTTTATTGTTGCCATCAAGGATCCTTTTGCTTCAATTAAATCAGCTTTCTCTTTGTTAATGAAATCATAGCGTTCGTTCATCTCGTCGAAAGCCTCTTTTGCCATCAGATTGATCGTTCCAAATTCATCAAGCTGTTTCTTGAGTTTGCTACATTTGGTTGCCAATGTCGCTTGATCTTCTGTGATCTCAGGCGCATCTTCACGGTCAATTAGATCTTTCAATTCAATGTTGAATTCAACGGAAAGGCGTTCTTTTAAGGCATTGAGGTCGATCTGCAGACCTGTTTTTTTATCTTTGATCTCTGAAATAAGAAAGTCACTCTGCTCTTTTGAACGACGCTGCTGTGTCAGGGCGTCTTCGAGATTATTGATTTTCTGCTTATCTGCATAGTAGTTGTCTTCCAATTCTTTAAGACCATCTTCTAAAGCAATCTTCTGCTCATACATGGCAATAAGATCCCGATCTTCTTCATCTTCAAATGGAATGGTTGTTCTTAACGCTTCTTGCACTTCAACTAATTCTGCACTGTTTCGCTCCAGACGGAGTTCGTGGTCATCCTTCTGCGTCTCTCTAAATTCGAGATCTTTCGTGATATTGGAAACTTTGTTTAACTGTTGATGATAAGCGATATTCTCTTGATTGTATGCGGTCGATTTTTCGTTAAGTATTTCAGCTATTTCATGGAACTGGTCCTGTAAAGTCGATAATTCGGCGATACTCTGTTCTTTTTCCTGGCGCAGCTCCTGAAGCTGTGGCTCGGCAATCCTTAAATCTGATTCTATACTTTCAATTTTCTCCTGAATATCTTTTTTACGGGCCTGGGAGTTATTGATGAAGGCTTGATATTGCTCTTGCTTTGTTTTGACAGTAATTAATTCATTATTCAGTCTATTGAGCTGAAAACGAAGCTCATCGATTAACTCTTTCTGCGAATTGCCGCGTAGTACATCCAAGCGAGCTGTTTCGGCGGTTATTTTATCTTCAAGTTTTGCTATTTCCTGATTTAAGGTTTTGATCTCTTGGGATAACACTTCGAGGTTTTTCGCTCTTCCGATACGTTTGCCCTCAAATAATCCCACGGAACCACCAGAAAGACCCAAATGATGTTTCGAAAAACGTCCATTTTTTTGCAGAATCACCTGTCCCAGAGCAGGTAGCTTTTCATCCAGTTCTTTTTCATTGTCATGTTTAAGAATAAAGACCTGCTGGAGCAGCATCGTACATAAAGCCTTGTACTTTTCGTCTACTGTAATCACATCCAACGCAGACATCAAATTGTCATTTGGTGCAGGGGCAGCGCTTGGCGAGTGTGTTATGGCATCTAAAACAAAGAAATTAGCTCTTCCTTTTGCGGCATCGCTCAATAGCTGAATTGCTTGAACAGCATCTTGTTGTGTTTCGACAACATAGTGATTCATTATAGGCTCTAGATAGTTCTCAATAGCCACGCGATAATCTTCCTGACAGAAAAGGACATCTGATAGGAGCGGAGGTTGCTTTTTCCATCCTGCATTTTTCTTGAGGAACCGAATGGAATCGGGGAAACCTTCTAAATTATCAACAAGAGATTTCGTGAGGTTGTATTCGTTTTGTTTGGCATCTACCAGACGGAGGTCTTTGGCAAGCTGGGCCTTAAGTTCTTCTAGGTTTGCCTGGCACTGACTGATCTGTCCTTGGAGCTCTTCTTCCAGCTGGTTTGCTGAGTCATACTGTAACTGCTGTGCTTCCACACGGCCTTCCAGTTCAGTAACAGCAGAATTAAACTGCTGCAATTCGGCTTCTTTTGCTTCTGTATCTACACTATTGCGAACAGATTCTTGGAGGAGGGCTTCTTTCTGAATGGTAAATACGGCAAGATCTTTTTCTAATTTGTAGATTTTTGCCTGTAATTCAGCATTACTCTTATTAAAAAGATCAAGCTTTCCCTTTGCCGATTGTTGCTGTCCCCTCAGTTCGTCGACTTCGGATTTATCCGATTCAAGATTCGTTTTTAACGAATCGAGTTTATTTTGTTCATCAAACAATTCTTCATTCAGTCGTTTGATGGTGTAGAGTACATGATTAAGCTGTTGTTTATCACTGTTGATATCGAGGTTCAACCGGTTCTCTTTATCTTGAAGATTTTTGACCTTTTCGTTTTTGATCTTCTTTTCCGATTCATAACCTCGGATTTTATTGACAAATTCCTGCGTTGTTTTTTGCTGTACCGAAAGGTTTTTTTCTTGTTCCAAATTTGTCTGGCGGAGTGATTGGAGTTCCGTTTCCGCATTCAGAATACTTTGATGTGCATTGGCAGCATCTTTCTGAACCTTGGATTCTTGTGTTTGAAGTCTTTCCAATTCAGTCGAGAAATCTGCTATTTTATAATAAGCCAAATCTATACTGCTTTGGCGGTATTCTGCTTTAAGTGAGGTATATTTTTCAGCTTTTTTAGCTTGATTTTCTAATGATTTGAGGTTCTTTGTGATTTCGTAAAGCAAGTCATCTACACGGCTAAGATCGGCCTCAGTATCTCTCAGCTTTGCCAAAGTCTGTTTTTTACGAACTTTATACTTAGAGATTCCAGATGCTTCTTCGAAGAGGTTGCGACGTGAATTATCTTTATTATTGATAATTTCATCAATCATTTTCAATTCGATGATCGAATAGCTGTCCGCACCAACTCCGGTATCCAGGAACAGATCTGTGATATCTTTTAAACGACATTTGACATCATTCAATCGATATTCACTATCGCCGTTGCGAAACAGCTTCCGCGTGACGGTTACTGTCGAGAATTCCGTTGGCAAAATATTATTGTTGTTGTTGAAGGTCAGCGAGACCTCTGCAAGGTTTGCCGGTTTTCTATTTTTCGTTCCATTGAAGATAATATTTTCCATCTTATCGGAGCGAAGCATCTTTGTGCTCTGCTCTCCCAGCACCCAGCGTATGGCGTCGACCACATTGGACTTCCCACATCCATTGGGGCCAACAATCGCTGTGACACCATCATTGAAGTTGATCGTGATCTTGTCTCCGAAACTTTTAAATCCTTTAATTTCTAGTTTGGTTAACTGCATTTATACCAAATTTGTTTGTCGTTATAAGCTTGCGAAAATAGTAAAATTAAACAATAATTTTTCCTTTCTTTATTCACATTTTCCTGTTTCAGGATCACATGAAGGGCCTTCTTCGCCTCTGCGTTCAAGCGGTGTTGGCTGACTGGCCAAGCATTCATTTATGGTGTTGTGAAAGACTTCCATGGGCTGTGCTCCGGGGATAGCATATTTTCTGTCAAATACAAAGAAAGGGACACCTCGGAGTCCTAAGCTGACACCTTCTTGAATATCCTGTGCAACATCATAAGCATATTCATCAGATTCCAATAAGTTTTTTACCTCCTGAGCGGAAAGATGCTCTTGCGCAGCAATCGTGCTGAGCACCTCGTTGTTATTTACATCAAGACCATCCGTAAAATGAGCTTTAAATAAGGCTTTCTTGATCTGAGTGCCTTTTTGTTGCGCTTGGGCAAAATGTATCAGACGATGTGCTTTTTTTGTATTTACAACGATTGCTTTTTCAAAGTTCAGATCAATACCCAGCTCTTTTCCTTGTGCACTGAGCTGTGAGGTCATCGCAACGACATCGTCCATACTCATGCCTTTCGTTTGAACGAGGTAATCGTAGGTTGGCATTGCTGGAGCATCTTCGGGATAATCAGGGTTAAGCTGATACGATTTCCAGATGATTTTAGCGGATGGCTTACTTGTGGACTCCTGAAGAGCTAGTTCAAGCTTTGTCAGACCAATATAACAAAAAGGACAAATGATGTCCGACCAAATTTCTATTTTCATATTTCTTTTTTTACTGCGTATATTGTAATCAAAAATACATATAATAACGATGATTATCTGTTTACATTGTTGCATGGATGTAAACAAGTGTTTCAAGTATTTGTATAACTATGGTGGAGAAAGCTTTTTTAAATCGTAAAGTTACCCTTGTTCTGGGCGGGGGTGGTGCAAGAGGCCTGGTGCATATTGGTATTATTCGACGTCTTGAAGAGCTGGGCTACGAAATCGATGAGGTGGTAGGTTGTTCAATAGGAGCGCTTGTCGGTGGTATCTATGCACAGGGGAAGATGGATGTTCTGGAAGAATGGATGCAGCGCCTGACGAAGAAATCGGTCTTTAATATGATGGATTTTAGCTGGAAGGGACTGGGGATGATGAAGGGGATCAAGGTGTTTAACGCCTTGAAATCTGTGATTCCGGATGCTAATATTGAGACTTTCCCTATTTTGTTTAAAGCCGTTGCGACAGATCTAAACTACGAAAAGGAGGTTGTGCTGGACTTTGGAAGTATGTATGATGCCATTCGGGCGTCGATTGCCATTCCCGCGGTGTTTACAGCTGTAGAAGACGACAATCATGTCTATGTTGATGGCGGGGTACTCAATCCATTGCCTATAAATCATGTCACCAAGAAAGAGAACCTAATCATAGCGGTTAATCTGGAATCTAAACCGGATAAACAATATTCTGTTATCAAAAAACTGGATACAAGGACTTCGAATTCGTTGGATATACTCCAAGCGTCATACTATGTGATGCGCAGGAAAATGAGCCGTATGATTGTTGATTTATACCGGCCCGATGTGGTGGTGGACATTCCCTATAATATCTGTAACCTTTGGGATTATCACCGCTCTGAATTTTTGGTCCAGAAGGGGCGGGAATATATTGACAAAGCATTAAAAAACAAAGCCAAAGCAAAGTAGTTTAGGACGATCAAGGGACTACTTTGCTTTGGCTGTACATGGTTTCTCTGGCATTGAGATACACTGAAACTGATATTTTTATTCTAAGCGAACCATGCGAAGTATTTGTTAAAACAAATTGGGGTAATCGCTAATAATGCCATCAACTTTCACGGCTTTTAGTTGCTCGATTTCTTCTTTCGTATTGACTGTCCAAGGAATGACCTTGATACCAGCTTTGTGACACTGCTTGACATAATCGCTTGTTACTATTTTATGATGCGGACTTATAATAAAAGGCGTAAAACCCAAAGCTGCAATTGTTTGCTCAATACTTTTTGTATGGTTTGCATCAATAAGATAAGAAACTTTGATTTGAGGATATGCTTTGTGCAGATAGTTAATGGCTCTGCTATCAAACGATTGAATAACGGTTCGCGCAGCAATTTTTTTATCGGTGATTACCTGTACCATAAGATCCACAAATTCTTCAACCCTTGGATGGAAAATACCATCTTTATCTTCCTTACTTTTCACTTCGATATTGTAAAACATCGGCGCTTTCCTTTTTAGATTTGCGTAGGCTTCAGTACTATCAATAAGGTCTGCTAGTTTTGCTATACGTGTAACCTGTTTTTTTTGTTCAGGAAACTCTTTGTAAAATTTCGATCCGATATCGTACTTAACCAGATCTTTATAAAGCATATCGTAAATTCTCAACGGTTTGTCCTTGTCAGAAATTTCGGTGCCATTGGGTTTCAATACAAACTTCGGGTTAAGGTAATCGTCGTGAAAGACAACAACCTTACGGTCTTTGGTAATATGACAATCCATTTCCAGTGTTGTCACCTTTGCAAAATCTATTGCATTTTTCATGGCAGCGATAGATTCTTCAGGGTATAGGCCGCGGCCACCACGATGCGCTTCCAAGCTAAGTTTAGGGAAATTGTCTGAAGTTGATTTTGCTGAATCTTTCATAACTGAACAAGATGCAAATGGTAATAACGTGCCCCAAAAGGCAATTCTGAGAAGACTTCTTTTCATTATTAAAATATTTAAACAAAATAGCGGAGTTGTTATATATTGCCCTTTTGAATAAGCGAATATACATATATATTTTGCTTTTACGTATTTTAACTGTTTCGAATACTTGATTTTGCAACTTTATGAAGGTGAATTCGAAACCGAATAAAGTTAAATGAATTTGTTTTGATTTGAAATTGAGGGGCACAAAGTAGTTCGATGGGCAAATTACCTTGATCTGACAGCGTTTCTATGCCAACCATGAGCTCGTTACCTGCTTCTTGATTGTAGGATAAATTTCTTAATTGTCGACATGAAATCTATTTTTTTTGTCTTTTTTGTAAGAAATTATTGTCATTCCTTTCAGAATTCCCTTTATTTGCACAAATCTCAAATTAGATGGCGAAAAATTTATTGATAGTTGAGTCTCCGGCGAAAGCGAAAACGATAGAAGGGTATTTAGGAAAGGATTTTTTGGTCAAGTCAAGTTATGGACATATTCGCGACTTGGTGAAAACCGATGATGCAATTGATACCGAAAAGAATTTTGAACAAAAGTATGAAGTTCCATCCGACAAAAAGGCGGTTGTAAGTGAACTGAAGAAATTGGCTAAAGCTGCAGAAACCGTTTGGTTAGCGTCCGATGAGGACCGCGAAGGAGAGGCTATTTCATGGCATTTATTTGAGACTTTGGGATTAAAAGATGAAAGCACAAAAAGAATTGTGTTTCATGAGATTACAAAGCCAGCTATTTTGAAGGCTATTGACAACCCGCGTAAAATAGATTATAACCTCGTAAATGCACAACAAGCGCGAAGGGTGTTAGATCGATTAGTCGGATTTGAATTGTCTCCGGTTCTATGGAAAAAGGTGAAACCTTCTTTATCTGCCGGACGCGTGCAGTCAGTTGCGGTTCGTCTGATTGTAGATCGTGAGCGTGAAATCAATAAATTTGAACCCGAAGCGGCTTTTAAGATCGTTGCTTTTTTTCATACGGGAAAAGTTAAGGATAGTTTTAAAGCCGAGCTTCCGCAGCGTTTTGCGACAGAGGCAGAGGCGACCAAATTTTTGGAGGATTGTAAAGCAGCGCTTTTTTCTGTAAAAAATCTCGAAACAAAACCTGCGAAGCGTTCACCGGCAGCGCCATTTACTACATCAACATTACAGCAGGAAGCAAGCCGGAAACTTGGATTTTCGGTTGCCCGCACCATGCAGGTGGCTCAAAGGCTGTATGAATCAGGACGAATTACCTATATGCGTACCGATTCTGTTAATTTGAGTGATACGGCGATTGAGGCTGCTGAAAAGGAAATCAAATCGGCTTATGGTAACCAGTACCATAAAGTCAGAAAATATAAAACAAAGACATCGGGTGCACAAGAGGCGCACGAAGCTATTCGTCCTACTTATTTCTCTGAGCACACCATCGATGGCGATGCATCCGAAAAAAGATTATACGAGCTTATTTGGAAAAGAGCAATTGCTTCTCAAATGAGTGAAGCGGAGTTTGAACGTACATTGGCAAAAATCGACATATCAACTCGTACTGAAGATTTGAATGCTTCAGGAGAGGTGATGAAATTTGATGGATTCTTGAAAGTTTACATGGAATCCTTGGATGACGATCAAGACAACGCGATGGACGAAGATAGTGACAATGCTATTCTTCCACCATTAGCTGTTGGTATGCCATTAACGTTGAAAAACATGTCGGCGACGGAGCGTTTTACACGACCTCCAGCACGTTATACGGAAGCTGCTTTGGTGAAAAAATTAGAGGAATTGGGAATTGGCCGTCCTTCAACCTACGCCCCTACGATTTCAACGATTCAAAACCGCGGGTATGTCATAAAGGAAGAGCGTGAAGGTAAATCGCGCGATTACCGTGTACTGACATTAAAGGATGCCGAATTAACAGCGGTAACAAAAACCGAAATCACTGGTGCCGAAAAAGGAAAAATGTTTCCAACAGATATCGGTGTTGTCGTGAATGACTTTTTGGTTGAACACTTCAACGGTATTGTGGATTTTCATTTTACGGCCAACGTAGAAAAAGAATTTGATGATATTGCGCATGGACTGACCGAATGGACAAAAATGCTGCATGATTTCTATGGGCCTTTTCATTCTGAGGTAGAAGATACTTTAGTCAATGCAGATCGTGCGAATAATGAGCGTGAGCTCGGTGTCGATCCGGTTTCCGGTAAGCCTGTTTCGGTTCGCATTGGTAAGTTCGGCCCATTGGTACAGATTGGTTCTCCTGACGATGAAGAGAAACCTCGTTTTGCTTCCTTGAGAAAGGGACAGATGATCGAAACCATTACTTTTGATGATGCCATGGAATTGTTCAAATTACCGAAAAAAGTTGGTTTATTTGAAGATAAGGAAATGACGGTTGCTGTTGGGCGATTTGGACCTTATATCCGTCACAATTCGGCGTTTTACTCACTACCAAAAGGTGTTGACCCATTGGATGTGACAGAAGAAGAGGCGATACAGATTATCAAAGACAAACGTCAGAAAGATATCGAAAAAGTGATTCGGGTTTTTGATGAAAATCCGGATGCTCAGATTGAACAGGGACGCTGGGGGCCATTTATTCGTTTTGGCAAGCAGAATCTGAAGATTCCTAAGGGAACGGAAATTGAAAAAATTACCTATGAAGATGTGTTAAAATGGGCTGAGGCGGATGCGCCAAAAGGAAAAGCAACTAAAACAAAAACAACAGAAAAGAAAACTGTAGCAAAAAAGACTACCGCTAAGAAGGCTCCAGCTAAAAAAACTACAAAGTCTAAATAAGCATGAAAGCAGATTTGCCTGAAAATATAGTCAAAGACATTATGATCGCCGTCGTTTTGGAAGGTGAGACGGTGGAGACAAAAAATTGGACTGTCTATGTTATCAACGACAAGAATATTGCTATTCAGAACGTGCTGATTAGCTCAAAAGGTTATGGCGAAAAGGATGGCCGACAAGTAACAACAACGACTTTGCGTCATTTTATTGGTAATATAGAAGCTAAATCTTTCGATCGTGTTGAAGCGATTGATGAACAGGTATTCGGGCTTACAAATGAATATTGGTTGAGTTTTTATATTGATAACATTATTTACGATAAAAAATATATCTTTTTACCTGAAAGCATTGTGGATGGTAACCTGACTAAGGTTCCTTTGGTCAATCGCCCAGGTGTAATCATAGGAGGAAACGAATAATGAGTGGACGTCACAATTTTATTATTGCCATAGATGGTTTTTCCTCCTGCGGTAAGAGTACACTGGCAAAAGCTTTGGCAAAAAAACTGAAGTTTGCCTTTATTGATAGCGGAGCCATGTATAGGGCTGTCACACTCTATTTTATCCGGCATAAAATAGCGCTGGATGATCAAGAAGCGATCGAAAGCGCACTAAAAGATATCCATATTGATTTTATCCCAAATGCAATAAAGACGGAGATCCATCTAAATGATGAGGATATTTCGGAAGAGATCCGTCAGATGTATATTTCTGATAAAGTTAGTGATGTGAGTGCAATTAAAGCTGTCCGGGTTGCCATGGTTGCCCAGCAGCAAAAATTGGGTAGCAGACGAAATATTATTATGGATGGCCGTGATATCGGTACTACTGTTTTTCCAGATGCTGATCTGAAGATTTTTATGACGGCCGATCCTAAAGTACGTGCTGCGCGACGTTATTTGGAGTTGACGGAAAAAGGGGAGGATGTGACGTTGGAAGAAGTCGTGGAAAATCTTGCAACACGTGACCGTATCGACAGTACCCGTGCGGAAAGTCCATTACGACAAGCGGAAGACGCGATTGTTTTGGATAATTCTAATCTGACACCAGAACAACAGCTCCATTTTGTTGAAGAAGAGTATTTGAAAGCTAAGGCTGCAAAAGTCCAATTATAAAACACAAAGAAGGCCGATTATTTAATCGACCTTCTTTGTGTTTGGAATATCATTATTTTATACTGTTAATTTGTTGTTGTTCCAATAATTTTCCAACATTGTTCTTTTCTCCAAACTCTGCTGTCTCATCTTGAAAAGATTCCAGAAGAGCTTTAATAGCATCTGAATTATCTGATGTACGTTGATAGATATCGGGAATTGTTTTTTCGATATTTTTATCGCCGAGTTCAATGTTATCAACTTCGATTTTGCCTATTTTTTCCAAAACAGCTTGCTGGCTATTTCTGACATCTTCTAATTCTCTCGCTATTTTTTCCATCAATTGGAATTTCTTCAATTTATCCATATGAAATCGCTTTTGTTACTATTAGAAGAACAAGATGCTTCAAAACTTTGTTTTGTTTTTTTTTAAAAAGAAATAGAATTGGGGTTTATGGGAAGGAACCATGAAAAAAGAAAAAGGCGGAACATGCATGTTCCGCCTTTCTTAAGTGCTGTTATCTTATTGTTAATTTGTGCGTCCCGGATACACTTGGAGTGCTTTCTCTAAGCAAACTAAAGCGCTTTTAAGATCATCCTGATTCAGTACATAGGCCAGGCGGACTTCATTTACTCCAGCACCCTCTGTACTATAAAAGCCCGTAGCTGGAGCCATCATAACTGTTTCGTTATTGTAAGAGAACTCTTCCAACATCCATTGACAGAATTTATCTGCATTATCAATTGGTAATTTGGCTACGACGTAAAATGCGCCACCCGGGTTAGGAGAGTAAACTCCTTCAATGGCATTGAGCCCTTTTACGAGGGTATCTCTTCTTGCTGTATATTCTTTGGATACCGCCTCGAAGTAACTGTCTGGTGTATCAACAGCAGCTTCACCCGCTATTTGTCCTTCTAAGGATGGGCTTAAGCGCGCTTGTGCAAATTTCAGTGCTGTCTGATATAGTTCTTTATTTTTGGTAATGATACATCCAATACGCGCACCACAAGCGGAGTAACGTTTTGATACTGTATCAAAAATAACGACATTATTTTCGAGACCTTCTAAATGCATTGGTGAGATAAACGCTCTGCCATCGTAACAAAATTCACGATAAGCCTCATCTGAAAAAAGGTAAAGATCATATTTTAGACAAAGTTCACGAAGAGCTTCGAGTTCTTCTCTGGAATAAAGGTAACCTGTAGGGTTATTTGGATTACAGATGCAGATTGCTTTGGTTTTAGCGGTAATTACTTTTTCAAATTCGGCGATGGAAGGTAATGCAAATCCACTTTCAATATAGGACATGATTGGTTTGATTACCACATCGGAGGAACAAGCAAAACCATTGTAATTCGCATAAAATGGCTCTGGAATGATGATCTCTTCGCCTTCATTTAAACAGGCTTGCATAGCGATCATAATCGCTTCCGAACCACCATTTGTTACTAATATATCTGTCGGCTCGATATTATAATTTAGCTTATTATAATATTCTGCTAACTTGTTTCGGTAAGAGGCTGTACCTTCAGAAGGTGTGTAGGCCCACACTTTGAACTGTATATTTTTCAAAGCATTAAGCATCACTTCAGGTGTTTGGATATCAGGTTGTCCGATATTGAGGTGATATATCTTTTTACCTTCTTTTTTTGCTTGATCAGCATATGGCGTCAACTTTCTAATAGGCGACGCAGGCATATTCAGCCCTTTTTCTGATATTACTGGCATTATAGTTTTTTTAAAATTAGTAGTGCAAAGCTAACCAAAATAAAACGAAAAAAGCCACATGATAATGTGGCTTTTTTCGTTTTATCTATGGGAATTGTTATTCTACAATACCCTTAATGTATAGCGTTTTTACAGGAGTCTTGGTATTCGACTGCACCGTGAAGCTCTTTGTGAATGGCGCTTTTGCTGCAGCATTGTAAGTCACTTTAATCGTACCACTTTCTCCTGGTTTGATTGGCGTTTTTGTAAATTCTGCTACAGAACATCCACAGGTAGGCACCACGTTGGAAATGATAATTGGCTCGCTACCGGTGTTAGAAAATTTGAAATTATACGAAACGGGCGTGCCGGCAGGAATTTTACCAAAATCATGTGTTTCTTTTTCGAATTTAAATTCTCCTTGTCCTGTTTGCATCGAAGAAAAACCAATAAAGGAAATGATCACTGCTAAGATTGTTATATACTTTTTCATGCTTCTAAAATATTACTTTACGATTAAAATAGTACAACTGATATGCCAAATTTAATATTTATTGCCAATTTATTGTACATCTAACAACTTTATTACAGTTATATTATCCCTTCTTTCAATAGATCCTGTATGTGGATAACACCAGCGTAATTTCCTTTGTCGGAAACCAATAGTTGTGTGATATTGTTTTCACGCATAATATGGAGCGCATTGGCGGCCAATTCATCTTTATCGATAATTTTAGGTGATTTTCCCATGATATCGGCGGCAGTAATTGTCGCTAAATCCGTGTGTTTCTCCAGCATACGACGGATATCACCATCTGTGATGATGCCAAGTATGTTTTCATCATCCAACACGGCGACAGCTCCCAGTCTAAACTGTGTTATGGTGATGATGATATCACTTACTGTGGCTTGTTGTGGGACGCTAGGTTTGCCATTCTGATCGGATAGATCGCCGACTCTCAAGTACAGCTTTTTGCCTAATGCTCCTCCTGGATGGTATTTTGCAAAATCTTTATCCGTGAAATCACGGCACTCTTGTAATACCACGGCAAGCGCATCACCCATTGCCAACTGAGCAGTTGTACTTGAAGTTGGTGCAAGGTTGTTGGGACAAGCTTCTTTCTCAACGGTGGTATTTAAAATATAGTCGGCATTTTTAGCGAGGTAGGAATCTGTATTTCCGACCAAAGCAACCAATACATTCTTTGTCTGTTTTAAAAAGGGAACAAGTACTTTAATCTCAGGTGTATTACCACTTTTAGAGATGGCAATAATCAAATCATTTTGTTGGATGATACCAAGATCTCCATGGATAGCATCAGCAGCATGCATAAAAATCGATGGTGTACCTGTCGAATTGAGCGTTGCAACTATCTTTTGAGCAATAATAGCGCTTTTACCAATTCCAGTTACAATAACTCGGCCGTGCAAATTAAGAATACGATCGACAACGGTAACAAAATCATCATCAATATATTGAGCTAAAGCAGCTACTGCCTTGGCTTCTTCTTGAATAGCTTGAATAGCTATATTTTTTATTTCGTAGTTGTTTTTCACAAAAAATACTCTTACTTTTATGTATTAGAATAGATTGCAAAAATAGATTATTTTTCAAGATTATTTCTTCATTTATCTATCTTATTTTTGCCCAAGGCGCAATGGAAATAGAAAAATCACTTTTCGACAATTTACAAGATTTTTTTGGTTTTGATACTTTTAAGGGGGATCAGGAGGCAATTATAAACAGTATTCTTCAACGGAGAGACACGTTTGTAATTATGCCAACCGGAGGAGGGAAATCAATTTGCTATCAACTTCCAGCACTCATGAGTGAGGGGACTGCAATTGTTATTTCTCCGTTGATTGCTTTAATGAAAAACCAAGTAGATCAGCTTCGTGCATTCGGTGGCGAAGATAGTATCGCTCATTTTTTGAATTCTTCATTGAATAAAAGTGAGATTACAAAGGTTAAGGATGATGTAATCGCTGGGAAGACCAAATTGCTGTATGTCGCTCCGGAATCTCTTGCTAAGCAAGATAATTTGGACTTCTTACACCAAATCACCGTGTCATTTGTAGCGGTTGACGAAGCGCATTGTATTTCCGAATGGGGACACGATTTTAGACCAGAATATCGTAAAATACGCCAGGTCATTAATGAAATAGGGGCCAATATTCCTATTATTGCGCTTACAGCGACAGCAACACCTAAAGTACAGTCTGATATTCGTAAAAATTTGCAGATGACTGATGCTGTTTTATTTAAGTCATCATTTAATCGTAGCAACTTATATTACGAGGTAAGACCTAAAAAAGATGTCGTAAAAGAAATTGTACGTTTTATCAAAACCAAATCGGGTAAGACGGGCATTGTCTATTGTTTGAGCCGTAAAAAGGTAGAAGAAATCAGTGAGGTTTTGAACCTAAATGGCATCAAAGCTTTACCTTACCACGCGGGTTTAGACGCCAAAACAAGAGCAGATACACAGGATAAATTTTTGATGGAGGATGTCGAAGTGATTGTGGCTACCATTGCTTTTGGTATGGGAATAGATAAACCTGATGTTCGTTATGTGATTCACCACGATATTCCTAAATCCATGGAGGGATATTATCAGGAAACTGGACGTGCTGGACGTGATGGGGGTGATGGTTATTGCTTGGCTTTTTATTCGGAAAAAGATGTTGAAAAACTGACCAAGTTTATGAAAGATAAACCTGTGGCTGAACGTGAGATTGGCACACAGATCTTAAAAGAGGTTATTGATTATTCGGAGTCTGCAGTATGTCGCCGTAAACAGATTCTTCATTATTTTGGAGAAAATTTTGACGAGCAGGGCTGTAATAATATGTGTGATAATTGTCGTTCGGAAAAAGAATATTTTGAGGCCGAAGACGCTTTAAAAGATGTATTGGGCTTTATTCAAGAACAGGGTGAAAAATTTGATGATCATCACGTGATTAACGTCATGATCGGCCAAAACAACCAACCCGTATCCGCCTATAAACATGATGAACATCGTCTTTTCGGAAAGGGCAAAGATAAAGGTGTTATTTATTGGAAATCCTTACTTAGGCAGGCAGTGCTTGATAACTTTATCGAAAAAGATATTGATCATTATGGCCTTTTAAAATTGCCAGCTATTGGTCGTCATTATCTGGATAATCCTTATCAACTAAAATTTGTTTTGAATCGTCCAATTGAAGGGGGGGATAATACAAGTTCGGAAGATACAGGACAGGGTACAGGGGCCTTAGATACCGTCTTGTTGGGTATGCTTAAAGATTTACGTAAGAAAATTGCAAAGGGCAAGTCCCTGCCGCCGTTTGTTATCTTTCAAGATCCTTCGCTGGAAGAGATGTGTACACATTATCCAATTGCTATCGATGAGTTGAAACAGATTCAGGGGGTAGGGAATGGTAAAGCGATTAAATTTGGTGCTCCATTTATTGCCTTGATCAAAGACTATGTTGAGGAGAATGAAATTGATAGACCTGTGGATCTTGTCATTAAGAGTACAGCTAATAAATCGGCATTAAAAGTGTCTATTATTCAAAATATCGATCGTAAAATTGCATTAGATGATATTGCCTCAGCTAAGGGGATAACTTATGAAGAAATATTGAAAGAAATTGAGACGATCGTAAACGCAGGAACGAAAATCAATATCAATTACTTTATTGATGAGGTCATAGATGAGGATCGTCAAGATGAGGTATATGACTATTTTAAGACAGCAGAGACTGATTCAATTAATGATGCGCTTAAAGAATTAGGTGGAGACGATTATAGCTATGAGGATCTCCAATTGATGCGAATCAAATTTTTATCAGAACTCGGCAATTAATTTTTTATAATTATATGATTAACAAATACATTCCCGAAATCAAGAATGGGACATCGCAGAATTTCTTTTTAATGGCGGGGCCATGTGCAATTGAAGGAGAAGAAATCGCTTTGCGTATTGCTGAAAAGATTGTTACAATTACAGATAAACTAAATATTCCGTACATTTTCAAGGGATCTTACCGTAAGGCCAATAGATCGCGGCTAGATTCATTTATGGGGATAGGTGATGAGAAAGCGTTGAAGATTTTAGAGAAAGTTGGGAAAACTTTTGGTGTACCGACGGTGACGGATATCCATGAGAGCCATGAGGCGGAAATGGCAGCCGCATACGTTGACGTTCTTCAAATTCCAGCATTTTTGTGCAGACAGACTGACTTATTAGTTGCAGCAGCAAAAACGAACAAGGTGGTCAATGTAAAGAAAGGTCAGTTTTTGAGTGCTGGATCTATGAAATTTGCAGTGGATAAGATCGTGGAATCTGGAAATGAGAAGGTTTTTTTAACTGATCGCGGTAATACTTTCGGCTATCAGGATCTCATTGTAGATTATCGCGGGATTCCCGAAATGCGTTCTTTTAACGTGCCCACAATAATGGACTGTACACATTCCTTACAACAACCGAATCAAACTTCTGGCGTAACAGGAGGGAAACCAGCATTAATTGAAACAATAGCCAAAGCTGCAATAGCGGTGGGAGCCGACGGCCTGTTTATAGAAACACATCCTGATCCGGCAAATGCGAAGTCTGATGGCGCCAATATGTTACATTTGGATTTACTTGAAGGCTTGATGGAAAAACTGGTCCGAGTTAGACAAGCTATTTTATAGTATAATAAATAAATCGCAATAGAAAGGAGCCAATAGGCTCCTTTTTTATAATCAATTACACCAAACTTAAAGCTAAATTATTGTATGTTCTCAAAAGTTGCATTGACAGCGTTTTTGTTGTTGTCTTTTTCTGCCATCAAAGCGCAGGAGAGTTATAGTTGGTTTTCTCCACTAGAAGATAAGCATGTGGAAGGTAGGCTGGAGAATCAGAAGCTTTCGGCCTTCAATAGACTTCCGGATGAACTGGAAAGCCAGGTACGTAAACCCGTATGGGAACTGGGGAAGAATAGTGCGGGATTCTATATTGACTTTCAAACTACTTCACCTGAGATTATGGTTCAATACCAAGTGGCTGGCGGTTTAAATATGCCCCATATGCCAACAACAGGTGTCAGTGGGCTTGATCTTTATGCTTATGATACTGTAAACAAGGAATGGAAATGGGCTTATGGCAATTATGATTTTTCGGATACCATTTCTTATACATGGAAGAATATAGGGCGCAATGGAAAATTTAATTACCGCTTATATCTTCCGCTATACAATACGGTTAAGTGGTTAAAGATTGGTGTGCCAAATACCGCTAAATTAACGTATACCCATACCACAGCAGCCAAACCTATTGTTGTGTATGGGACCTCGATTGGACAGGGGGCCTGTACCAGTCGCCCAGGCTTAGCTTGGACCAACCAAGTGGGACGTGCGTTTGACCATGAAATGATCAACTTATGCTTTTCTGGTAACGGTCGATTGGAACAACCGATTTTGGATGTGATGAATAGTGTAGATGCTGCCTGTTATGTGTTGGATTGTATTCCTAATCTTGCTATTTCAAAGTCGCTAACAGAAGAGCAATTGGATTCACTGTTGGTCAATGCGGTGACATTTTTAAGAAAAGAACATCCGACGACACCCATTATTTTGACACAGCATAGTTCGGGGAGCATAGCCGAAGTCTTTAATGAAGATAAAAATGCGGAATACCAGCAAAGTAGCCGTGTGCTGAAGGCGACTTTTGAAAAATTACAATCAAAAGGAATCCGTCAGCTTTTCTTATTGTCGAGTCAAGACCTTAATCTGGATCTGAATTCGACCGTTGACTACGCTCATCCAAATGATCAAGGTATGGAAAGAATCGCAAATGCGTATATTAAATTGTTGAAGAAAATTCTCAAGTAAACTACAGTCAACGAGGACTTCACCATAGCAGTATTTCGAATTTACCTCATCGAAGGGAAATTGTGTATGAAAAGGATTTGTTGATAAAATGATAACAGTATGCTGTTATTTAAAAAAGGGAAGTTTAAAACTTCCCTTTTTTATTTCTTTTTCATTTTCATGGTCATTTTTGCCTTTTCGCCACCGCCATAATTAAAAGTCTTGGCATTGCTTTCTTTCTTTTGGTGGAATGCGCCACCTCGGGAAAGATCTTCTTTATCTTCCTCCTTGCTCGACTTTTTCTTTTTATCGGTGATGGGATTATAGATTACAAGATCCTCTGGCAGTTCCAAAACATCCATTCTTTTACCGACAGCCTGTTCTATTTTTTTAACCATGGGTAATTCCAGATCTGTTGTGAAAGTCAACACGACTGATTCTTCATTTTCGTCATTTTTAACAAGATGATTTAAGAATTCCTCCTTTTCATTTGGTAACTCAAATTGAAAAATGAATGGAACAGCGGAAAGGTCTACATCGTTCGTATTTTCCCGTGCAATTATTAGGACACGAGATTGACTATTTTCCTTGAAATCTTCCATCGTCTCATAGCCAAAATCATCATAGAACAATGGATTGAGGATAGCAATTTCTTCTTTATTGCTACTGAACAAACTGCTGGCCAACTTTTGGGCAGTAAGCTTCGAATTTACAAAGACGACTACTTTTTGAAATACTTCTTTATCCTGCAACAGAAGATTTAATAAATTGATCTTTGTTGTGAAATTAGGAACATGATATAATAATAGATCTAGGGTGTCGACAGTGTCATTCTCAAGTTCATCTATTTCGACCGAGGCACAATTTTCATTCATGAAATTGTCGATCATGTCATAAAGTTTTTGGTGTTCAACAGTACTGAAAACTAAATGTTGTACTTTTCCGCAGCTTTCGGCTAATTCCCTTACCGTATTTTGCATTCCTTGTTTGATAATCTCTTCAGCATCATCGATAATCAGTGTCTGAATACGGTTGAGATTCAAAGCCAATTTAAGATAGATAGCTCTTGCACGATTTGGGGTAGCTACAACAATGTCTTTTCCATCAACCAGTTCTTCGATTTCTTCTTCCATGCTGCCTGAAGCCCGCAATCCAATGATGCGAAGATCTTTATTTTTGCTTAATTGATAGAATCTCTCAACAATTTCGTCGATACGTTCTTCATTAGGCGCCAAGATCAAAAACTTCGGAGCTTCATCTGTTGTGAATTTCAACTTCATCAAGGTAGATAAGACATAAGTTGTGGTTTTGCCTGCACCTTCTGGAGCGATGGCAATCACATCCTGTCCACCAAGAATTCTGGAAATGCATCTACTTTGAATTTCCTTTGGAGCAAGATAACCGAGTTCGGTCATCGTAGCATTCAATCTTTTGCTAAGTTTTAGTTTCTCTAACGACACGTATCCTTTTATTTATGTAAGTTACAAAAATACAAATTTTGATCTTAGATCAACTAATGTGCGCCCATTTTTGAAAACAGATTGATAATAATGACTCCAACAACAATCAAGACCATACCGATAATGGCTGCTGTATCGGGAATCTGTTTAAATAAGAACATACCAATAAGCGTAATGGCTACAATACCAACGCCAGACCAAATTGCGTAGGATATTCCGACGGGCAGGTATTTAAGTGTGATACTTAAAAAATAGAAGGCAATAATATAGCCTACAATACAGAGAATGGTAGGCTTTATAAGGGTAAAACCCGCAGACTTCTTGAGGAAAGTGGTTGCAAATATCTCTGCGGCTATAGCAAGAAAAAGATAGGTGTACTTCATTGTTACAAAGGTACAATTTTTTGCTCAGCAAGGTTCGGTTAATTAGGTCAATAACAGGGGGAAGTTAATTTATTTTCGAGACAACGAATTGCGTATAAGAGCAATTTTATCTATGTTTGGCCAATTCACATAGCTAGACGCTAGATTTGATTTTATGGGGCATGTTCGAACTTTTTGGAAATCTGTACTAATATTCTTTGTTTTATTGTGCTTTTGCGATGCTATTGTTGCGCAAGAACAGCTGCAAGATTTGCAGAAGTCGTATTACAGTCTTCCTTTAGGAAGTAAAGAACGGTTTGTGTTAACGGGTAAATATGCACAAGCCCTATATTTTAGTAATGAAAAAGCGCTGGCCAGTCAATTGCTTAATGATAATATTCAGTTGGCCAGAAATTATCCTGACAAGCAATATTATGCCTATTTGAATTGTATTGCTGCCATGAACAGTTTTAATGATCATGCATTTGAAAAATCACGCTATTATTTAGAACATGCTAAATCTGTACTCCCCATAGTTAACGATAATGGAATAAAGGGGTATGTGCATTATTGTGATGGATGGGTTATGACACGACAGAATAAAGAGGATGAGGCTGTTTCCCAATTCCATAAAGCAATTTCATTTTTAGAGAAGGCGCCACCGACTGAGGCAAATATCGCCCGAAAATTGGCAGTTTATAAGGAGCTTACAGCGATCTATGCAAACCAACGCAATTATGATTTTCAAGAAAAGTACACCACGCTTCTGCTGGAAACGGCGAAGGAAGGAAAGAATGTCAATAGCCTATTTGACGCTTACATGCAGGCTGGTTACCTATTTGAAGAGGAGTATAGATCCAATAATGCAGACCAAAATCTATTAAGGAAAGCTGAACAACACTATCTTGAGGCTTACAATTTGGTAGAAAAGAACGAGAAACATCTTGTTAATCCAACAGATTTAGCTTACGTTTCTGTTAATTTAGCGAATCTGTACCATGAGTTTTATCCAGAAAATGGTGGTAAAAAAGCAATATCATATGCGAAACAGGCCTTAGATATTGCTGCTGAAACGGGACAATATGCCATTACAATACCTGCTTACGGTATCCTCGCTGATGAATCTTTCAAAGTCGGACATCGAGAGGAAGGAAAAAAATATCTGCAGCAGGCACTGCACAATCTTCAAAGAGAGCCCCATTATGATTACCAAGTCGGGTTAAGCCTGTTTAGCAGACTGGCTGAAGTAAGTGTTGAAGAGGGTAAATATGAGGAAGCTTTCAATTATCAAAAAAGTTACATAGATGTATTTGAAAAAGCATTTAATTCGGATAAACTGGATAAGACGAAGCAACTTGAGCTAAAGTATGAGCGTGAATTGCAAAACCAAAAGTTAATGCGGCTTCGATTGGAAGGCGAGAAAAAGGAACAGCAGATCAAGCTGATGAAAGTCTTGAACGATAGACAACGTCAACTGGTGGAGAATTTGAAATTAAATGAACTCAATCGAACACAACAGCTCAAGGTACTCCAACTTGAACGGGATAAAAAGGAACAGGATTTGCAATTAAGCCAACTGGAAAATGAACAGCGCTTGCAAGAACTTGACGTGTCAAAAAAGCAAATTGCCTTTAAATCACGAATGAATTCAATTTATATTTGGTTGTTCGTCAGTTGTTTGGTTGTGATTGTTTTGCTGTTTTATGCGTATTGGCAACGTTCAAAGGCCTTGAAGCAGAAGGTTCATTTGCATGAACTGGAGATGGAAAAGAATAATCAACAACATGCTATTAAAAACCTGACTGCAATGTTGGCCGGGGAAGAGAAAGAGCGTACCCGTCTTGCTCGCGACCTGCATGATGGATTAGGAGGTTTGCTGTCAAGTACCAAATTGGGATTATCAGCCATAAATAAAAATGTATTGGAGCAGGAATCCATGAAAGAAGGAATCGATCGAAGTATTGATTTGCTGGACGGGGCTGTAGATGAACTTCGCCGGCTTGCACATAATCTTATGCCAGATTTAATTGTAAAATATGGTTTGAAAGAAACTTTAAGAGACTATGCAAACCGAATGAGTCAATCGACATGTCAAGTAGAATGTGAATTTTTACAATTTGAATCAACCTTAAGCACGGAACAGGAAATTTCTTTGTACAGAATTATTCAAGAATTGGTGAATAACGCGTTGAAACATGCTAATGCGGCCAACATTTTAATACAGCTTTCTTCACATAATAAACGTTTACATATTACTATTGAAGATGATGGCAAGGGTTTTGATATGGAAAGTGTCGATTTGCAGCACTCTGCGGGAATGCATAATGTGCGGTCAAGACTTTCGTTTCTACACGGGGAAATGAAGGTTATGTCGGAGAATGGAGCGGGTACAACCATAGAATTGGAATTACCTATGATTTAACTTTTTGGAAAAATGATAAAAATAGCGATTACAGACGATCACCCTTTGCTACTTGAGGGATTGAAAAACATTATAAATGCGCATGAAGATTTTGAAGTTGTGGGCATGTATTCCAGCGCCACTGAACTGTTCCATCGTATTCCTGCTGATATGCCATTGGTATTGCTGCTCGATATCAATCTGCCGGATGCTAACGGTATTGATTTGGTTAAAGGTCTAAAGGAAAGCAATAAGGATTTGAAAATTATTGCGTTTAGTGTACATAATGAATTTGCAGTGATTAACAGCATTTTAAATGAGGGTGCCAATGCCTATCTACAGAAAAATGCAAATGGTGATGAAATAATTGCTGCCATTTCCGCTGTTCTTGTCGGCAAAAGGTATCTCTGTGAGAAAACGCAGGCGATCCTGAACAAGAAGGTGGAAATGGGGCTTAAGCAGGTGCCAAAATTGACACGTCGCGAGAAAGAGGTGCTTACTTTCGTGGCGCAAGGAATGACAACAAATCAAATTGCCGATTCATTGTTTATCAGTTCACATACGGTAGAGAGCCATCGCAAAAATCTAATGGAAAAATTTCAAACCAAAAGTGTTACTGCGGCAGTAAAATCGGCTATAGAATACGGATTAATTCGGGAAGCCTAATTAGACTCCCCAATTCCCTGATTTCAGGGATGAAAAGATCCCCAGGCATTTGATACTTTTGCTATTATTGATTTTAAAATAGAAGGTATCAAGTGCATTGCTGAAACCTAGTTTTTACGCTCTTTTCAGAGAAGGTATTGTTTCAGCCTTTGATTCATTGATCTATTTTAAATCGAATAGGTTTCAGAACAAAATTTCAAATCTAGGATTTTCTTAAGGAGCTCAATACTGCGGAATCTAATTTCTTAGTTGAGGGGTCTGTCAGATAGTTCTTTACGAGATAAACTACCAAAAATTACTGATTCAATTGTTATGATTAAAAAAATAATGCTTTGGACGATAGCTGTCCTCGTACTGTTGGCGATTGTCGCCTGGGGCGGATATATACTACGACAGCAAGAATCCTATAAATCATTGGTCCATAAAAAAAGTAAGGCTTTGTTGACCATATCATTGGATGATATCCTGCTGAATCAGTTTTTTAATAAATGGCAGTCAGCGCCGAAAGAGGGACAGGATTTTGGCAAAAAACTAAGTAAACTCAAAGATAATGGTATTGATATAAAAGCGAATGTATTTCTTTTTGCTTTGGAACCGCATCCAAAAAACTTTTATGCTTTTTTTCAGCTAAAAAATAAACAACAATTTTTGACCTTTCTAAAGGATGTATTACAGGTTGGTGCGGTGGAAAGTAATCTCGCCCCTGATGTGAGCTATGCCTATCATCAACCGAGTAAAATCGCCTTTATCTGGAAAGGGGATGATCTGCTGCTAGGTCTAGGCTTTGATCTTGATACAAAGAAGGAAGAAATGCTTCAGCTAATTCAATCAAAAGAGGACCGGGTTACCATAGAACAATTTATCAACCGTCCAAGCACGTTGACCGGAAAATCACTGCGTTATAGCAATATTTCAACAGATAATTTTATCGAACTTGATTTGAAAGGAGACCATGTCGAAGTATCCGGCGAATTTTTCTCAACAGATTGGAATTTTCCAAAGGAATATCTTGTGAGAGAACTCGCTTCCGCAAAATACATTGGTAAAGCTTGGATCAATATACCCAATAGTCAATTTAAAAATCAGCTAAAACAACTACTTAGTGAACTCCCTTTAGCCGCCGATTCTATTATAACACATTTGGATGGAAATTACGTCGATATTGAAATTTTGAAAAATAAGGTCATTCAAACAGATACCATTATAAATTATGCGGTTGATGAAAATTTTGAAACGATCGAAGAGAAAACACCGTACGAAACGAAAGTTCCGGATGTAAGAATAGCCATGCGTGGAGATAGCGACATGAGTAGATTCCTCCCCAATAAATTATTTTATCACTGGTTTCAAAAACAAGATAAGGGATTTAGTTTGCTGTCCACATCAAAGGATATTGATAAACTTAACGTAGCTTACAATAAGACGGTTGAACTATCCCATGTGGCAGTTCATTTGGCGGATTGGCCAAATGAGGCTAAAATATCACCGATTCTATTATTGAAAACGATCGCGTCAGACATTACGCTGAGCCTTAAAGTTGCAGACCACAATCGCTTGGTTCTCCAGGGAACAATAGGAGACTACTCGCATTAAAACGCGTTAACGACAAACATTCTTAGCTTCTCAATGGTTTGTTTTGGAGTACAAAGTACAAGAACATGGATAAACGAACTAAAAGTAGAAGTAAGGTGAAAACCTATTGGCGAATTTTAAAGAGTACGGTGGCTGGATTTTTGAATGAGGATTCGATGAAATATAGTGCTTCATTATCTTATTATACTGTTTTCTCTATTGGTCCTATATTGGTTTTAATGATTGCCTTAGCTGGAATTTTTTATGGTGAGGATGCGATTGAAGGGAAAGTATTCCTGGAACTCCGCGGTTTGGTGGGAAGCAATGCTGCAAAACAGATTCAAGAAGTTATTCAGAATTTGCAGCTTTCGGGAAAATCAAACCTGGCGTTGCTTATCAGTAGCATTACATTGGTTTTAGGAGCAACGACGGTTTTTGGGGATATACAGAATTCGATTAACAAAATTTGGCACGTAAGGGCAAAGCCGAAAAAAGGCTGGTTAAAATTGATTCAGGATAGATTGTTATCTTCGTCTTTGGTGATTGGATTGGGCTTTTTATTAGTCGTTACACTCATCGTAAATGGTGTAATATTGGCGTTGACAGATCAGCTACAGCATTATTTCCCGGACGTGACCGTAATGTTAATGGATGGGATTAACTTTGCATTGTCTTTTGGAATTATATTCTTGTTATTTAGTGTCATATTTAAAGCACTTCCGGATGTAAATATTCACTGGCGGACCGTACGGGCGGGTGCCTTATTTACGTCAATTTTATTTGTATTGGGACGTTATTTAATTGGAGTCTATCTGGAGCATTCTGCAACCCAAGATACCTATGGTGCGGCAGGTTCATTTGTGTTGATCTTACTTTGGGTCTACTACACAGCAGCTATTTTATATTTTGGTGCGATCTATACAAGGGAGTACGCCACTGTCATGGGCATCCCTATTGAACCCTCGCAATATGCCGTGCATGTTGAAACGCAGGAAATTGAGCGTAATGTAACCGAAATACCTCCGGCCCCGTTAACACAAGAGGAGCAGACGATTACCGAAGAGGATACTACGATCCCCAAGAAAGCATAAACATTAGATTTACTGAATTCTTACCACCAAATTCTGTAAATTTGATGGTAAGATCGATCTATTGTTTATGAACAAATTACAATCATTACGTGAGAAACTCAATTTAACACAAGAGGAACTAGCGCAAAAATCAAATATTTCAGTAAGAACAATTCAGCGGATTGAAGCGGGGCAGTCGCCAAAGGGTTACACCCTTCGCGCACTTGCACAGGCATTGAATGTGGAGGAATCGGAGTTTTCTGCGTATGATATACCTCTTGAGTCAGAAAACTTGAGATGGATCAAGATTATCAACCTGTCTTCCTTACCCTTTTCTATATTGCCACCATTAAATATTTTGGTACCTGTCGCAATTATGCTCTTCAAAAAACAGCATTCATATAAAGTTCGCCAGTTAATCTCAATTCAAATCGTATCGACTTTAATTGCTGTTTTACTGATGCTTATTATTTTTATACTGAACGATTGGGTAGGTATTAAAAGCAATGTGAAATTGCTTATTCCGTTATGTTGGATACTTATGAATATAATCATTATACTGCGAAATGCGATTGGATTAAATAAAGCTGGGCATGCACGTATTTTGCCCGATATAAGTATATTATAGGTGCTTTTATACAATTGTCGGCTAGCTGTCGGGACATTGTCGGGCTGTAAAAGGGTATTCTTCGTCTGGTATTTTTTTTCTTTGATCTTCAAAAAAATGCAAAATTATGAAAACAGACAATCAAAAGAAGAAACGCCATATTGCCTTGGCTACCTTTGCTATTATTCTTTCTTTTTTTACGATGACGAACGTCTTTCCGCAAGCTAAGATTCCTTTGATCAAAGCTTCATCTGAGAAAGCCGGTATTACAGATGGCGCCTATTGCCATGTTGACTGGAAATTAGATCCCAAGGCAGATCCCGACGTCTATTTCGTAAATATTCCAACAAAAGAAAGTACAGTTGTTTTTAAAACAGATCAGGAGGAATTGACTATGATGACTAAACCCGGGTCGATGTATGATTTCATAGTACTATTGAATGGAACGGATTCTTGTCACGTTCGTATAAGCGCTCAATTACCGCCGGATCTACCCACAATGGATAATAGTAATTTATTTCCGATGCGGATACCGTTTCGTCTTATTGGCTCACGGATTTTCCTGAACGGTACAATTAACAAAAAAGACGTTCCGATACAGTTTGATTTAGGAGCTGGAACTGGCGTTGTTAATAGAAATAACGCAAAGCAGCTGGATTTATCATTTTCATCGTTTACGACAGTTGCGAATACCGACGGGCTTAATAACGAGCGGACAAGTCTGGGCAATGAATTGCATATTGGGCCGATTGTTTGGAAAAACGTGTCAGTGACTGAGGTCGGTAATATGAAGCCTTTTGAAGATCTTATTATTGGCAACAGTTTCTTTCGAAATCACATTATTGAAATCGATTATGATAAAATGGAATTGGTAATTCATCGCGATCTCCCCACTAAAGCAAAGAAGTATACAAAGCTTCCAGTATACTATGAGCAAAACCGACCCAAGTTTAAAGCTGCTTTTAGACATAACCAACAAGACTACGATTTTTGGTTCCTTTTTGATACAGGTCGTGATGGTACGATGCTGTTAGGGGAAGATTTTACCGGTATAGATCATAATTGGACCGATCTAACGCCGCTTACCATGATCAGTAACCGTAAGATTATCCGTTTGGATGCTTCAATAGCTGGTGTGGAGTTTAAAGATATTGTGACGAATGCCGCTGATCCGGCCAAGCCCAATGGCAGACCAAGCCTGTTCGGAAATCAGATTCTGAACCATTTTAATGTCATTTTGGATAATCAGGAAGGATTTCTTTATCTGAAACCAAACAGCAGGATCAAGGAACCTTATTCAAACTATGAGGGCTATTTGAAACAGATGTCTCAGTCAATGCAGAAAAATTAAAGTGAGCAGCCAATGCCGTTTGTTCAGGGAGCAAATGACATTGGCTACTTATGGTAAGTATGTATCTAACGAATAAAATCGGTCCATTTCTGTTCGGATTTTCCCGAGGCAATTACAGTTTCTAGAAACTTCATGCCACGCAGACCATCAGCTACAGTTGGAAAATCAGTATCTTCTTCTCGCGGCTCTATACCTTGCATTGATGCCAATAGTGTGGCTGCAAAATTTCTATAAATATTGGCAAATGCTTCGATATATCCTTCGGGGTGACCGGCCGGTAGACGAATGTTATGTTTGGCGATTGGTGAAAGGTACTGCTGACCTGCACGAAATAGCTGGATTGGCGCATCGAGCTGTTTAAAGATGAGTGTATTTGCATCCTGCTGGTTCCATTCCAATCCCCCAAGTTCACCATATACTATAATTTTTAACGCATTTTCTTCTCCTGCAGCAACTTGGGATGCCGATAGTACGCCGGTGGCTCCATTCTCAAATCCAAGTAATATGTTGCCGTCATCTTCAAGTTTTCTTCCGGTCACAAATGTTTGAAGATCGGCACACATTTTAGTGATTTTTAAACCGGAGATATATTCCGCTAGGTGGGCAGCATGTGTCCCAATATCGCCCATACAACCACTTTTTCCGCTCTTTTCCGGATCTGTCCGCCAGAAGGCCAGAGAAGGACTATTTTCGATCATCTTACTTAGCCATCCCTGCGGATACTCGACCATAATTTTTCTAATCGAACCTAATTGGCCCTCTTTGACAAGATGACGGGCTTGTTTCACCATCGGATAGGCAGAGTAGGTGTATGTGACACAGAGTATTAGTCCAGTTTCCGCTACTTTTTGTTGGAGCAATTCGGCCTGTTCTGTTGTCAGAGTCATCGGCTTTTCAAGCACGACATGGAAGCCATGTTCCAGCGCCATCATTGCTGGTTCGAAATGAGCAAAATTGGGCGTGACGATACTCACAAAGTTCATGCGATCATCCGCCGGACGTTTACTTTCCTCGACAATCATTTCCCGATAACTTCCATAGCTCCTTTCCTCTGGAAGCCCTAAAAGCGCAGCGGATTCTTTTGCGACAAGTGGATCAGCACTCAGTGCTCCGCAACATAATTCAATCAGACCGTCAATTCCAGTAGCCATGCGATGTACAGCCCCTATAAATGCATTTTTTCCACCGCCGATCATGCCCATTTTTAGTTTTGTATTGCGCATAAAGTTGATTTTTTAATGAGGATATCTTTCGTATTTACAAACCCAATAGTTTGCGGTTAAGGCTATCATTGGTTTCGACGGCAGCAAAATTATCGAACGCCTTATCAGTAACACGGATAATATAGTCTTTAATATGTAGCGCGCCTTCCCGTGCACCATCTTCAGCATTTTTGAATGCACATTCCCATTCCAGTACTGCCCAGCCTTGATAATCATATTGTGTGAGTTTGGTAAATATGGATTTGAAATCCACTTGTCCATCACCAATTGATCTAAAACGACCTGCTCTTGACTGCCAGCTCTGGAAGCCACCATAGACGCCCTGACGACCAGAAGGATTGAATTCAGCATCTTTAACATGGAACATTTTAATTCGTTTATGGTAAATGTCGATGAATTGAAGATAGTCAAGACATTGAAGGACAAAATGGGAGGGATCATAGAGAATGTTTGCCCGCTTGTGATAATTTACATTTTCGAGAAATAAGTCAAAAGTAGCACCGTCATGGAGATCTTCTCCAGGGTGTAATTCATAGCATAGGTCGACATCATACAGGTCACATTCATCAAGAATGGGTAACCATAATTTTGCAAGCTCAGCAAAACCTGTTTCGATCAACTTCGCGGGTCTTTGTGGCCAAGGGTATATAAATGGCCATAGAAAGGCTCCACTAAAGGTCGCCAGCGCTTTAAGCCCGAGATTGTGGGAAGCTCGTACGGCATATTTTAATTGCTGGATCGCCCACTGTTGTCGTGCTTGAGGATTACCATGTAAATGCTGTGGTGCAAATGCATCAAATAGATCATCGAAACTTGGATTTACAGCCACTAATTGCCCTTGGAGATGGGTTGAGAGTTCGGTAATTTCCAATCCGAAAGACTGTACTTTCGCTTTTAGATCAATTGCATAGCTTTTATCGAGCGCTGCTTTTTCTAGATCGATAAAACGGGCATCCAAGGTGGGCAGTTGTATACCCTTATAGCCAAGTGCTGCAGCCCACTGGCAGATAGAGTCCAAGGAGTTAAATGGCGCTTCATCACCGATAAACTGCGCGAGGAAGATGGCAGGGCCTTTAATTGTTGTCATATGTATTGCGTTTAGAAAAAGACTACGTTATGTACAAAACAGATCCATATTCCAATACGTTTAAAGAAATGGCTGCGTCTGTCGTTTATACTATTATAATTTGGTTATCCAAGCTACCTGCTTGTTTAATACAATATTACAAAAATTTGCAACCGGTTGCAATAAAATCAAAAAAAACCTTAAACTTGTCTAGACGATCCATTCTTACGCTTTCCAAATGATATAAGAATGTCTCGTCTAAACAAGTAAAGCTATCAGGCACCAGTGTGGCGCTTGATTGTGGAGAAGACTTGATTTGAGCGGGAAATTTCCCCTCGAGTAATAACCCAATAAACCAATTATAAATAAATGGCAAATAATGTTTATGATGCAATTGTCATCGGGTCTGGGATCACAGGTGGCTGGGCAGCCAAGGAGCTAACAGAGCGTGGACTTAAAACCATAATGTTAGAAAGAGGACGCAATATTGAGCATATCAAAGATTACCCATCACCCAATAAAGATCCATGGGATTTTCCGCATCGGGGCCGGGTGCCATTGGATCGCGCCCAGCACTACCTACCTTTTGGAATTAAAAATCAATGGATGAATGAAGGGAACATCGACTTTTGGACTAATGAGACAGAGAGTCCGTATAAGGAGATAAAACCCTTTAATTGGTTCCGGGGTTATCACGTTGGCGGGCGTTCGCTTATGTGGGGACGGCAGAGTTATCGTTGGTCGGATGTTGATTTTGAAGCAAATAGCAGAGAGGGACATGGCATTGACTGGCCCGTACGTTATAAAGAAATAGCACCTTGGTATAGTCACGTTGAAAAATTTGCCGGCATTTCGGGTAATAGAGACGGTATAGCGGTGTTGCCTGATGGTGAATTTATGCCACCCATGGACATGAATATCGTGGAAAAAGACCTTGCCGCACGCTTAAAATCGCATTATCAGGGAAAACGACATTTTATAATTGGCCGGGTAGCCAACATAACAGTGCCCCACCATGGCCGTGTTAATTGCCAATACCAAAATAAATGTTGGTTGGGTTGCAATTTCGGCGCTTACTTTAGCACACAATCTGCAACATTGCCTGCAGCAGTGAAGACAGGGAACCTTACCTTACGGCCATTTTCAATTGTAAAGAGTATTATTTACGATCGTGATACCCAGAAAGCTAAAGGAGTAGAAATTGTTGATGCGGAGACGAATCAAACCTATGAGTATTTTGCTAAAATCGTCTTTGTATGTGCTTCAACGTTAAATTCCACCTGGGTATTAATGAATTCCGCTACCAATGTATGGGAGGGTGGGCTTGGAAGCAGTAGTGGTGAACTGGGACATAACCTAATGGATCACATGTTAAATAGTGGGGCTGGGGGAAGAGTAGAGGGATTTGAGGATAAATATATTTTTGGACGACGGGCCAATGGATTATATGTGCCCCGATTTGCCAATATTGCCGGCGATACCAAGAGGAGAGATTACGTCCGTGGTTTTGGCTATCAGGGTGGGGCTTCGAGGGGACAATGGTCGGGTAAGGTCGATAATAAGAGCGTGGGCGGCGCTTGGAAAGATGCTATCGCCGAGCCGGGCAGCTGGGGAGTGGGTTTCAGCGCGTTTGGTGAAATACTCCCATATCACGAAAATAAAGTCCTATTGGATTCATCGGTAAAAGATAAATGGGGACTTCCCGTATTGGCAATAGACGCAGAGATTAAGGATAACGAGCGGAAAATAAGGGTTGATGCAAGCAATGAAATGAAGGAAATGTTAGAATCTATCGGTGTCAAAGACGTAACAACCTACGATAACGGGTTTAGTATGGGACAGGGAATTCATGAAATGGGAACAGCACGAATGGGAAATGATCCGAAAACCTCGGTATTAAACAAATTTAACCAAGTATGGGATGCTAAAAATGTTTTTTTGACAGATGGGGCCTTTATGACTTCTTCTTCCTGTGTGAATCCATCGCTTACCTATATGGCATTTACAGCTAGGGCAGTAGATTTTGCTGTAAATGAATTAAAAAAAGGGAATCTTTAATTATTTTATGATGTAATAGTTATGAATAGACGAGAAGCAATACAACGTGTAGCCATGCTCATGGGCGGAACAGTTATTGGTGCTTCATTATTTTTGGAAGGATGCCAAAGGTCTGCTTCGAAAGATATAGAAATGCTCTTTGATTCAAAATCAATCGATTTTTTGGGTGATCTCGCTGAGGCCATTCTTCCTAAAACCACTACACCGGGGGCGAAGGAAGCTGGTGTAGGTTCTGAGATTCCCGTTCTGGTGCGAGACTGCTATAAACCTGAAGAACAGCAGGTCTTTCTGGCTGGAACAGCCGGAATTGACGAACGTGCCAAGAAAGAATTTGGACGCAATTTTCAGCAACTCGAAAAGAAAGACCAAACGGCCTTTGTCGATATTTTGGACAAGGAAGCGCAGGATTATGACGAAAAGAAATCCGCTAACGATCTACCTCATTTTTTCACACTGTTTAAACAGCTTACTCTCCTTACATTTTTTAGCTCAAAATTGGGAGCCACGGAAGTATTCCGTTATGTGAAAATCCCAGGGAAATATGATGGCGATTTCCCTTATCAAAAGGGTGACCATGCCTGGGCAACCTAGCTAAAAATCGTATAAATTTAATATTGACCCCTTGTCCTTAATTGGCAGCGGGGTCAATTAAAGAGGTTGTCAAGCCTATGAACTTTAACAAATTTTTGCTATCGAAAAGTAGAGTTGTAAAATGTGTCCCTGTTTTCATCGTCAGTCTGGTACCGCCCGGAAACGAGCTTCCCGCATCAAGTTTTTGCTTTTTGACATGGTGTTGGCTGAATTTTGAAAGAGCCTCTTTGACTGTTGTTTTATTGATCGCCAGATCAAAAGGTAATCCTTCGACAATCAAAAACTTGTCTTCTGGTATATCAAAAAATAGTTCATTGACGGATTTATCAGCCCCATAATTGCTATAAAGTTCTAAACCGGATTTTGTGATCCATTTTGCATACTTTTCTTCGTTGGCATCTTCATAGAATTCTGTTTTCACATTCAATGTAGCAGCAATTTTATCCACTGTCTGTGGAAATACAAATTCACTGTTTTTATTTAACAATGATTTTAAGTCGGCTTTATTCTGCGCGAAAGTCGTTGCCGCAAAAAGGAAAAGACCTATATTTAATGTTAGTGCTTTTATCTTCATCGTATCTTTGTTATATCTTTGGCAATTGTTTTTATCCGTAAGATTAAAATTAATCAAATACATAAAAAAATACAATAGTTCTTTATACTTGTTTTATTAATCAGTAATGGAATGATGGTAATGTTGTTGTAGTTGTTGTACCTATCTATCGCGCTGAAATTAGTTGATCAAATATCGTTATGCCGAAAACAATTTGAAGTATTGGACAGTTACAATTTAAATTGTACTTTCATAGCGTTTTTAATAAAGGAAGATATTTACTTTTTATGATCACAACCAAGTATTTCAACTATCGACAAATATTTAATTTAGCGGGCGCACATTTAATATGGCTGACGCTTTGGTGTTCTTTGGTGGCGGTCATTTATTATTTTTTCAATTGGCAGTGGATGATAATTCCGTGGGTGCCATTGGCATTAATCGGAACGGCCGAATCTTTTTACGTTGGTTTTAAAAATAATCAAGCCTATGACAGGCTTTGGGAAGCCCGAAAAATCTGGGGTGGAATTGTCAATTCAAGTCGTTCGTTCACGGCTATGTTATATGCTTTTGATACCCAAGACGGTGATCATACCGATTTGGAGGAACGGAGGAAAAGAATCGCCTATCGTCACATTGCCTGGCTCTATACTTTTCGTGAGCAGTTGTTGGTCCCGACAGAGTGGGAGCATATCAGCATGAAAAAACATTTTGGTTCAATGAATGTGAAACGGAACAGGTTGATAAAGGCTGGCTTTCCAGATTATAGTAGAACTTCGATTTTTTTGCGTAAATATCTTTCTGCGGAGGAGTTTAAGTTGCAGAGCGAATATAAAAATTTTGCGACTTATTTGATTTCTAAACAAGCAAAAGAAGTGAATGCGTTGAAAAATGATCAGATTATTTCGGATTTTAACCAAACGCAACTGCAGAATTGCCTGAATCAATTTTACGATTATCAAGGACAGGCAGAAAGGATCAAAAAATTTCCATCACCTAGGCAGTTTGCCAGTACAGCCTTTGTCTTCAATGTTATTTTAATCATTCTACTTCCTTTGGGCCTCGTGAATGAATTTGCGAAATTAGGGGACTGGGGTATCTGGACCAGTATTCCTTTTTGTGTGGTCATAGGATGGATTTATATTGTGATGGAATTGGTCGGCGATTATACCGAAAATCCTTTTGGAGGTCTGATGTTTGATGTACCGATGCTTTCCATTTGTAGGACCATTGAAATTGATTTATTGCAGATGGTGGGAGATGAGGATCTTCCGGAAGCTATTGCATCGAAAAACGGTGTGTTGGTTTAGAACTTCTTACAGATCTATTACCAATGTATTTTTTACCTCAGCGATCATAAAGGAACTGTGGGTGCTTGCAATGTGCTGTAAGCTAGTTAGTTTTGTTAACATGAAGCTGCGATAGTCTGCCATGTCCTTGACACAAATCTTGAGGATATAGTCGTAGTCGCCACTCACGTGAAAACACTCGGTTACCTCTTGAAGGTTCATGACCTCTTTTTCAAACTGTAAAATATACTCCTTTTTGTGCTGTGTTAATTTTACGTGGCATAATACGAGGAAATCTTTTGCTATCTTCTTTTTATCAAGTATGGCGACATAGCCTGCGATAATTCCCGTATTTTCGAGCTTGCGGACTCTCTCATAGACTGCTGTCACGGACAAGTTCAGCTTGTAGGACAGTTCTTTGGTCGTTTGTTTCGCATCTTCTTGGAGAAAACGCAATAACTTAAGGTCAATTTCGTCAAAGTGCATAGATTATTTTTTTGTGTTTGGTATCAGTTTTTAAAGTGTTCAGATGTTTTAACTAATTATTGTTGATATAATAGATTTATATTCTAATATAGATAAAAATACTTGTGATATAATCTAAAATATCTCAATTTTAAAGATAAAAATATGGATAATTTTAATGCAGCAAATGAAATTCAAGATTTGCAATACTTTGGAGAGTTTGGAGGTGTGAATCCGTCAATTTCAGACAGCTCTACCTATACCTTTCTTTCCGCTAAAAAAATGTTCGACACATTTGAAGGGAATGCAGAAGGCTGTTATCTCTATTCAAGACATTCCTCGCCAATGAATTTGTATTTGGCGCAAGCTTTAGCAAAAATGGAGAATACCGCTGCGGCCAATGTAACATCTTCGGGTATGGGAGCGATCACAACAGTTCTTTTACAGTTATGTAAAAGCGGCGACCATATTATTTCCAGTAGGACGATCTACGGTGGAACTTATGCCTTTCTCAAAAATTTTCTCCCACCTTTCCAGATTGAGACAACATTTTTGGATATTAATGATGCCCACGAAATCGAAAGATCGATAAGACCTAATACAAAGGTGCTGTATTGCGAAAGCGTGAGCAACCCTTTATTGCATGTGGCTGACTTAAGAAAACTTTCAGCCATCTGTAAAAAACACAAGCTAAAACTGATTGTCGACAATACGTTTTCTCCGTTGTCTATATCGCCGATACTTTTGGGAGCAGACATTGTCATCCATAGTCTAACGAAATTTATCAATGGCAGTAGTGATACAGTAGGTGGGGTTTATTGTGGAAGTCAGGAGTTTATTAATGAAACGAAAAATGTGAACACAGGGACCTGTATGTTATTGGGACCAACGATGGACAGCTTACGTTCGGCGAGTATATTGAAAAATTTAAGAACACTTCATATACGGATGAGACAACATAGCTATAATGCGATGTATCTTGCCGAACGGTTTGAGAAAGATGGACTAAAGGTATCTTATCCGGGCTTACATTCGCATCGAGATCATGAATTAATGAAAAGTATGATGCATGAGACCTATGGTTTTGGAGGCTTAATGACAGTTGATGTGGAAACCACTGAAAAAGCCAATGAATTAATGGAACTGATGCAGGCTGAAAATTTAGGGTATTTAGCCGTCAGCCTAGGATTCTATAAGACGCTATTCTCCTGTTCAGGTAGTTCTACGTCATCAGAAATTCCTGAAGAAGAGCGCTTAAAGATGGGTATTTCCGATGGATTGATCAGGTTTTCCATTGGCCTAGATCAAGACATTGAGCGCACTTATCAAAAAATGAGAGCATGCATGCAAAAGATTGGGATTCTACAATAATGCGGATAATCGCCATTAGTTGAATAAAAAGTTCACGACGACAGAGAGGATCCGTAAACTGTTTCGACATTTTCTACAAAAATAGTTTACGGATGTTCTTGTGCAATGCTGGTTCGCTGATCCTGAGAAATTCATGAATTAGGTCCTTACTTGTGGGCGGTCGATGTGGAAAGGCATAGTGCTGTAAAAAAGTCCTCAAAGCAGTATTTATTTTTTGTTCACCTATCAATTCATGTAATTGATACATGGCTAAAAGGCCTTTATAATAGGCAACGTTTGTATTTCCTGGGGATACTCTCATTAAATCTTCGTCTACACTGTTTGCTTTTCCAATGTCATAAAGATCTTGATACATTTTGACCATTTTCTTTACTCCTTCGGGACCATGTTTGTGTTTATAACACATTAATTCGGTATACATAGCGAGCGTTTCTGTTAGCATTGTAGCGCCTTCTCTCCGGTCATCGGGGTCAATTTGACTGTTACCCCACCATTGGTGCGATAACTCATGGCCGGCAAGTTCATTAATGACGTCTCTTGTTTTTTCGCGACGTAGATCTGAATGAAAGGTCATGTTCTCATTCATAAAAATCATACCGGGATAAGCCGTCGCGTTAAATCCACTAACAAATCCAGATATTTCGACGAAACGTATGCTTTTAAATGGATATTTTCCAAAGTTGTTTTGACAATAGGCTAAAGTTTGCTTTGAGTCGTTTATAAGTTGTTTAACATTCTCCGCGTGTTTGCTGTCATAATATACCTCGATGGATATATTGTCGTAAGAGGATTTTTCAACCATATATACAGCTGATGATATACCGAAACGGAAGGGAATTGGTCCTGTTGATTTATAGTGAAAAAAGTTTCGATTTCCTTTTTGCCATTTTCTGATAAATTCTCCAGTCGCGATACAGGTTTGGTCACTGTCACTCGAAATAATTGTTTCAAGGTCGACATATCCATAGTCGTAGGGAAGAGCATCAGGCTGTTCTAACTTTTTTAAAGCGCTTGCTTTTCCCAGCGCTCGCTTTTTACGCTCAAGTGGGTCTTCTATTTCATTTTATTGCTGATAACCAAATATGGGGTAATAGCGACTGATACGCATAAAAGAACCATTAGCTAAGATAGCATTCATGGGATCGTGACGATTGAACGGTGTCCATTTGTATTTTATTGTAAATTCCATTGTAATAGAATCTCCAGGCATGAAGGGGCTTGTTAGTTTAAATCGGTGGTGACCATAGGTGCTGTCGGTAGCTTTTTGTACGGCGCGGTCTATGTTGACATGTGCTAATTCCATAGCAGGATCCGTGTAAAGTAATAGACTATCCAGCGGAGCGGCTGATTTATTGACTAGCTTATATAGACCACTAATGATATATTCATTTGACGTCGGATAAAGATCTATTTCGGTTTTGACCGAAACGATCGTTGGCTGGGGAATATGCTGATAGTGCCTGTATTTCTGTTCATAATGTTGCATCCAATCTATTTCCGCTGCTGAATTGCCGACTTGAGTTCGCTGATAGATGAAATGGCCTGAAATCAACAAGACAGCAACCATTAACACAGCGAAGACCTTTAACTTTGAATGCGATTTTAAGTTTACTGAAAAAGATCTTGCCTTTTGCCGGGTGAGCGTTGTGCCAATAGCGATAAGGGCCGAAAAGGAAGTCCAGTAGATCATTTTAAAGCCAAATGCATGCAGATAGGCGCCAAACCCATTCATGTCGCCGCTATAGTTTAAGGGTGATTTTGCAAAACGGAAAAGTGGATGCTCTATGCCAAGCATGGTACCAATAAAGGAATTGGTCAATGCAAAAAACAAGACTGTCAAAAGTAATGCTGGATATTTTAGTCCCACAATAGTCTGTATACTGATAATAACTGAAGCATCCAGTAGAGATGGGACGCCAAGGATATAAAAAAGACTTAGATATAGATTCCATTCAATTTTTGGATATTGGAATATAAGTTGAAGAACCATGCATTGCAGAATGCTTATTGTAATAAGTAATAATGCAATACAGCACAACGAGATCCACTTGGCCAGCATGACAACTGTTACTTGTACTGGAGTGCTGTCTTCGAGTACATATATCCGCGTACTTCGAGATCTCCAGACTGTTTCCATGCCATAAAAAGATAGGACGGAAAGTAAAAAAAGAGGAAAGCTATTGATGATGTTCCGAACCATTAATCCCGTGCTGGCATAGCGTTGTGGTAGGCGCATTCCTGCATCGATGTTACTGTATATTTCCATACCTAGAAAAAACAACCATAGCGCAATGACAACGACAAAGGGTAAACCTTTTAGTAGGGCTCGAAGGTCAATCTTTAGAAAGCTATAAAGCGTATGCCAATCATAAAGCCAACCTTTTTCGGATATGCTTATTTGTCCCCTAGGAAGGATTGGCTGGTTTCCAGCCTTTTGCAGCGGCGGTTTTATATTCTTTTTTGTCGTGCAATGAAAACGTGCTCGACGGATCGCAAGTAACGTCAATGCAGATGAAAATACAAGTAGACCAATCCGGTTTATCAAAAAATTTCCTTTGAGCTGGAGCAATGTCGAGTTTTTCAAAGCTGGGCTCCATGACTGACATTGTTCAAAGAAAGCAGCCAGACCAAAAGGGTCGACTATGGCCATCCGGCTCATGGTCTCGGAGGAAACGGGGGATGCGTTGGCAAATAATGGCGAATTCGAAAATAAAGAGACAGCGAAGTATAGGATATAAATGAAAACTCCCGAAAGAAAAACAAGCATTTTACTACGGCTGGTCCAAGCAATTGCACTAACAGTTGCGGTGCAGAAAAAAATATTTGGAAGGACGAGTAGTATATAGGGCTGTAGGTAGTTGAGCATACGGAATGGCATAAATTTCTCATGTTCATCTCCTTGTGAAGCATGACCGAACATCAGCCCAAGGATAAAGAATAGAAATGTAAGGGCCGTGATCAGAAACACCAGCACAAAACGACTCAGTTGAAAAATATTTTTATTGACAAGGGTTGTATACAGGAGTGATGAAAATCGTGCATCTATTTCACGTAAAAATATTTGTGATGAAAAAATAACGATAGTAAAGATATTCAATAGCGATACTAATCCTATGGTGTAAGTTAACACAAAGGGAGAATTGGCGTAAACACCGGCAAATGAAAAAGAAGCTATGACACTAACCCAATAACCAAATGCAAAAAAACAGCATAATAGTGCCAGAAACCATTTTTTTGGAAAGTAAAAGCTGACTTCCAGTAGAAAGTAGTCGATAAACATGGCTATACAATTTGAGATAAATGTGTGAAATAGACATCTTCAAGATCAGGTTTAATTTGCTCAAAACCATTCCCTGGGCTTTTTGTGGCATAAATATGGACGTCTAGCCGCCCCCCGTGTAATTGGGCTGATAAGGTGTGAAAATTTTCGTTAAAATAACGTAATTCATTCTTGTCAATCGTTTTTGCCCAAATACGGCCTTCCAACGATTTTAAAAAGTCGTTGGGTGCGCCATTGACCATCAAACTTCCGTTATTGATAATGGCCATTTGAGCACAGAGGCTTCGCACATCTTCCACTAGATGTGTTGAAAGGATCACTATCATCTGTTCCCCGATTTCACTAAGTAGATTGTTGAAACGATTGCGCACTTGCGGATCGAGGCCCGCTGTGGGTTCGTCTACAATGATAATTTGAGGCGAACCCAACATCGCCTGCGCAATACCAAAACGTTGCCGCATTCCTCCCGAAAAATTGTGAACTTCTTTGTCACGGAATTCGTAAAGATTTACACGTGCGAGCAAATCTAATATATGTTCTTTTCGTCCCTCTTTTTTAATTCCTTTAAGTACGGCAAGATGATGCATGAGTTGATAAGCCGACAGATGCGGATATACTCCAAAATCTTGCGGTAGGTAACCGAGCTGTTTTTTTATAAAAGAGGGCTCATTTAAAATATTGACATCATTCAATACGATGGAACCGGTATCTGCCTGTTCTAAGCCGGCAATGATCTTCATTAATGTCGATTTTCCAGCTCCATTTGGACCTAGCAGTCCAAACATGCCCTGACCGATATGTAATGAAAGTCCCGTAATTGCTTTCATCCCGTTAGGATACGTTTTCGAAAGATTCTGGATTTTTAACTGGTTCATAACAGACTTGTCTTTATACCCACATCGCAATCTGGGCCCTATTAATATTTAATGTCATGGTTTTATGCGCTAATCTGGCACGAATTCCAATATATCACCTGGTTGACACTCCAATACAGTGCATATCGCTTGTAGCGTTTCGAAACGTATACCTTTTGCCTTTCCCGTTTTTAATACCGAAAGATTACCTTGTGTAATGCCGATTTGTTCTGCAAGTTCTTTGCTTTGCATTTTTCGTTTGGCCAGCATTACATCTATATTTACAACAATAGCCATGTACTAGATATATAAATCTTGTTCATCCTGTAAATGGAGGCCTTGCCGGAAGATTTCCGCGAGGAAAAAAACAAAAATGCCTAAAATGAAATGTACAGCAATGAGTATGGCAATACCCCCTTCGACTGTAACAAATACTGCAGCAATAGCCGTGCAGACGATTGGTAGCAATATATTTAACCTGTAATATCGTTTGAGTATAAGCAGGTGGAATTTGGTAAATAGCTTCCTTCGGGTAAACAATTTAAATATTTGCGCAGACAAGAGAAAAAAGATGGTATAGAATGACAGGGGTAGTAAGAATGAAAATACTTTGTACGATACGTTATTATCCATATTCATCAAGGGCGTTATGGTAAATGGATAGTTGATATGAAGAAACATTCCATTGCCATAGGATGCTGTGTTCCAGCCTGTCAGCAGGCATATCAAGGCATACAGGGTTATGATTAAATATAAGCTCCCTAAAAGTGAAGTTATATAGAATAAGATTCTGCCGATTATTTTTGTCCGGTTCATTATGTAATAATTTGGTTTGATACTGTAAATATATAAATAATTACCGTTATACGGTAATTATTTATTAAAATAGAATATTTATAGAGAAATGATAGGATGCTCAAACACTTACATTGACTTTGGCGCCTGCGAGAATGTGGAGCTAGTGCGACATATTGACAGGAATTTAAATCGATCGTACAACCCTTATATCGATCCCTGCCAACAGCGATGCGATTGTCACATAGACATCACTATTTAAGAGGATAAGGGCTGTAAAAGTTAAAAAATATCTTTTGGCATATCATTAGTGATTTAAAATCAATACTTTAATCACTATGGCAAAGAGACTCTTACTGATAATATTCCTATTCGTTTTGGGAGATATCTATTTTTTTCAGGCGTTTAGTACGGTTATTCATGGTTCAATTTGGCACAACATGTATTGGGGGATTGATATTCTGCTGTTTTTGGGTGTTTTTATTTTAATTTTTTTACGGAGAACGGGTTATGATGTCCAGCGGACCGCCACAAGTCTGATCACAGCATTTTTAATTGTTTTCATCCCAAAATTGCTTGCAGTGCCCTTTTTATTTGTTGAAGATCTTATGCGTATTTTTAGTTCCTTTCCTCCACGAAGTCTATTTTTGAGTGAAATTGTATTGTTTTTGGCGGGAGCCATGCTGTTGGTTATTTTTTTCGGTTTAACGAAAGGTCGTTATTTTTATAAAGTGCGTGAGGAAGTCTTGACTTTTCCTGATCTACCTGCGGCGTTCGACGGTTTTAAAATTACACAGCTGTCGGATATTCATTCAGGGAGTTTATCTGATATCAAAAGAGTACGTAAAGGTATCGAATTGGCCAATGCACAAAACAGTGATCTGTTATTGTTTACGGGCGATCTAGTCAATAATAAGGCTTCCGAAATGGAACCCTGGGTTTCAGACTTCAATCGATTAGAAGCTCCTTCGGGAAAGTTTTCTGTCCTTGGAAATCACGACTATGGGGATTATGTGCAATGGGAAAGCATGAAATCAAAAGCCTTAAATTTGAATAGGCTCAAGGAAATTCATCATGAAATGGGGTTTAAATTGTTGCTAAACGAATCGATAGCTATAGAAAAGCAAGGTGAGCGTATCTCGTTAATTGGTGTTGAAAATTGGGGAAAAGGAGGGTTTCATCAATATGGCGATTTGGCTAAGGCAACTCTTGGATTAGAAAAAGATACGTTTAAAATTTTAATGTCTCATGATCCTTCACATTGGGATCATGTTACTTTGGACTATGATCAAAATGTCCATTTAACGCTGGCTGGTCATACACATGGTATGCAGTTTGGGATAGAACTATTTGGGTTAAAATGGAGTCCAATTCAGTATTTTTATAAACAGTGGGCTGGACTTTATCAAAAACAGGGAAAATATCTTTATGTCAACCGTGGTTTTGGTTTTCATGGCCTAAAGGGGCGGATAGGTGTTTGGCCGGAAATTACAGTTATTACATTACGGAAAAGCGTTGCCTGATATTTCGGTATGAGATATAACACTCATCTATTAATCGATAAGGTTCATTTCCTTCAATTGGTGAAACATACACTGATCTGCAGCATGGTGAGATCCTTACTGAAATTTTATTTAAATTTGACCATTTAATGGAAGATGAACCTTGATATTTATAATGTTAGTATCTTAACAATTTCATTGAAGCCTCTTTGTTGTGCGTGTTGCAACGGGCTTGTGCCATTGAAGTCCGGAATATCTAATTTTGCTCCGGCATCTTTTAGAATCTGAACGATTTCCTGATATTTTTTGCTTCCGTCACCGAGTATAATTCCTTCCATCAAAGCGGTCCATCCTAAGCGATTGACATGATCTAACGGAAAATTTTTAGTATTGGCCAATAATCTTACCGTTTCTACATGTCCACGTTCACATGCCGGTATTAAAGCTGTGCCATTATATCGATTAAATAAATCAAAGCGAGCACCGTGATCTAAGAAAAGCTTGACGAGTTCAACTTGCCCACTTGCTCCCGCGTATAAAAGTGGGCTATCCATATTATCAGCCTGAATGTTGACATCGGCGCCATATTCTACCAATAATTTGGCCATTTCAAGAGCTCCATTGTTTGTAGCGATAAGTAGAAGAGTACGTTTGTTCGCATCTTTGCTGTTTACGTTGGCCTTATTTTCTAGTGCTCTTCTTACTCCCTGCAGGTCATTTTTGATGACCAATTGAATAATCTCTTCCTGGGACGAATTTTCAGTATAGGAGTTTTCTGTTAATGCCGATCGGCACGAACTTGTTATGCTCATCATGATCAGGAGTATTAAAGTCGTTTTCATCATTCTATTATGCTGTAATTTTCGATAAACTGTCGAATAAGTTTGACGTCTAGTACAAAAATAGGAGATAGGGCTGTTTTTACAATGTGGTTTTCATTCCATCTGTTGGACAATTTATTACAAGCGTGGATCTTAAATTTCGCTATTATTGGTCAAACACTGGCTGAAAGTGTACTCGTGTAGCTCCTGCTCACACACAATGTTAAGTCAAAGTTTGCGTTGTGATAAATTGTTCAAGCTTCGAGATGTATTCTGCAAAACATCCAGAAAAATCATCGCGACCTTTGTTTTGGTCATACTAAGTCATAAATGCGGAAAAAATAATACCGTTTCCATTGTCTAGTAAATTTTAGAAAAAAGAATATGATCAAAAGAAATATGAAAGCTAAAACATATATTTTAAAAAACGTACGGCTTGAGACGGGATTCGAGTTTGATGGAGAGGAAGTAATAAGTACAAATACCGCTTTATGCTGTGTAGAAGTTGAAGCGGGTAAGATCAAAGGAATCAAACCAAATACCCCAAATGCCAATGGAATCGATGCAAAAGGACATTTGATGTTGCCGGCCTTTAAGGATATGCATGCCCATTTGGATAAAATGTTGTTTGGTTTGCCATGGGAAGCAGTATCTCCCACGCGGCATACCGTAAAAGATATGATCGCGTATGAGCAAAAGATGATTCCTGAATGGTTAAGCACCTCGGTCGAAAGAACGGGCAAAATGCTGAATTTTCTGCAGGCATACGGAACTGATTTTATTCGTTCGCATTTCAATGTTGATCCAACATCTGGACTAAGATCGCTAACAAATTTAGAAAAGGCGCTTGCATCAAAAAAAGACACGGTAGACGTGGAGCTGGTTGCTTTTCCACAGCATGGTCTCTATTATACGGATACCTTACCCATTTTGAAGGATGTTGCAAAACTGGATGCTGTTAGTTTCATCGGTGGAGTAGATCCGTACTCTTTGGACGGAAGTATTGAAAAAAGTATGGAGCAGATTACCCGGTTGGCGCTTGATAACGATAAGGGAGTTGACATACATCTCCATGAAATGGGAGAAAGTGGTCTAAAGACAATCGACTTTTTGATCGACCGAACATTGGAAAACCCCCAATTAAAAGGAAAAGCTTTTGTTAGCCACGCTTTTGCACTTAGCCGTCTCGCAAATGTCGAAGTCGAAAAAATTGCGGCGCGTCTTGCCGAGGCGGGCGTGGGAATCGTCTCCTCAGTGCCTTTTGGCAATATGATTATGCCTATTCCGACACTTCGAAAATATGGTGTGGAAGTTTTGATTGGAAATGACAATATTCAGGATCACTGGAATACCTTTGGTTCGGGAAACATGCTCCAGAAAGCGAATCTAATTGCTGAGCTGTATGGCTATGGAACAGAATTCGGCTTATCCAGAACACTCGCTTTCGCCACACGTTACAAATTGCCTTTGGATAATAATGGAAATCAACAATGGCCGAAAGTGGGCGATGAAGCCAGTATGGTTTTTGTTGAGGCAAGTTGTTCTGCTGAAGCAGTTTCTCGGATTTCACCTGTGACTTCATTGATTCACAAAGGCAATATTGTGTTCTAAAGGACGCCACTATCGGATAATGATTGCGTTCCGAACGCTAACTGCCTTCGGGATTCCAGCAATGTGTCGTTTCCTAAATGCCCAACCAATTGTACGTTATTGCGTGGAGAAATATTGAAATTAAGAGAACAATTTTGTTGAAGAGCCGGTTATCCTCATAACTGGCTTTTCACGTCCAAGGCCTTGCTGTAGAACAGATGTTTTTAAGGAGTGGTCATTTGTAATTGAGGCGAGAATAATGTATGTTGGATAAAAAATAATTTATACGATGGAATTTTCACCATTTAATGAAGTTGTCAAACTTTGTCTAAAAGGAATACAACTGGAAGAAAGCGGTAGAGCGGAAGAATCACTGTCATTTTTTATGCAAGGTTATCGGGAGGCAAGTGATGACCATGAAAAGTTTTTTGCGGCTTATTTTGTATCGCGGCAACAAAAATCGCTGTCTGATGGTCTGAAATGGCTACACATAGCCTTAGAGCATGCATTGGTAATCAACGATGACCGGACGACCAGTGCATTACCCGGATTGTATTTGAAGATTTGCGCCTGTTACACAGGCTTAGGAGAAGAAGCAATGGCAAGTGAGTATGCTCGGCTGGCCTCTTCTTATAAAAATATCCCCTTTGATAAGGGACCTTTTTATCATGGGACAAAAGCAGATGCACAAATCGGCGATTTATTGGTTCCAGGCTTCAATTCCAACTATCAAGCTGACTTAAAAATGAACCACATTTATTTTACAGGCTTGATGAATGGGGCTGGACTTGCAGCGGCACTCGCAAAAGGTGAGCGTAGCGAGCGCGTATTTATTGTTGAACCTACCGGTGATTATGAGCATGATCCCAACCTGACGGATCAGAAATTCCTCGGAAATCCGACACGTTCCTATCGATCTGAATTTCCATTAAAAATTATTGGTGAAGTTGCTAATTGGGCAAAACCCGGCACTCAGGAACTTGAAAAATTTCGTGATAAACTAGACGAGAGTGGCGGCGACATTATCAATTAAGAAATCACGAGTGCCTGCTCCGGCAATCGGAGTTATGTCTTACTGATAACAATCTTGCTGATAACTTCGAAGGCTGAAATTCGATAATCGTCGTCAAAAAATAAACCATTGATATAACGTTGGATCGGATAGAACAGATCGGCTGGCGTATCGCCGAAAAAAGTTTTGAAATCGTTCGGAATAGAATACAGGTAATTGTATTGCCCTTTGCCCAAACTGATTCCGCCGATCTTTTTTAAATAACCGGTTATCTTATGTTTGTATCTATTGGAAAATGCTTCTTCCGTTTCTATGAAATAATCTTCAATATAAAAATTACGGATATCCTGAAGACTAAGGACGCTGTTTGGAGCAGGTTTGATACGTCTTGAATAGGATACATCAACCAAAATACAGCTGGCTTTACGGGCTTGGGTGAGATCGATAAAGTAGCCTTCATCGACCATAAGATGTTTACTGTCTTTATATACGCCGAGAAGCATTTCATTGATCTCGCGATCTGAATAATCTGCTATGTTAGAAGATCTTCCCAACTTTTCAAATGCGAGGCCACTGTCACTCCAATTTTTTCTAATTCTATTAAGCTCGTGCTGTTGAAAAGTTTTTATTTTCTCCATATATAATTTGTCTAACCTTACTTTTGGGAGTTTAAAGATAATTTTAAAACTTTACTTTCGTCAATCTTATCGGTTACTAAGTGCAATTTGAATCAAATCTAATTTAACGGAGTCTTTGTTTGCTGCTGTAGAAATGCGCGGACGCGCTATGTTGAGGAGGGAAGATCATATCGATTCTCGGTACGATGCAATGAAGGAAGAGCCATCTGTATTAACAAATGGCTCTAATAGTTTTTATTTTACAGCCTTAAGTAGGATATCTAAGGTGAATTCATCATCGATAGCGCGATTGCCTAAGTCGGAGAAAAAGCTTGCTGAACGATACTGTATATCAAAGTCCAGTCGATTTACTTTGACTCCGATAGCTTCAGCGGAAAGCCCATCTGCAGTTGTGGTGACTTTTGCTGGAAAGGAGATCGATTTTGTTTTATTCTTGATCGTCAGATTGCCTGTTATGATTGGATTGCCTTTGCTATTATCAACCTTACTGATGACAAATTTACTGTTGGGATAGGTAGGCACATTGAAGAAATCTTCATTTTTTAGTTGCCCGGTCAATTTAGGTGCATCAGTACAAGCCATGGAATTCATATCTATGGTAAAACCACCGCCGGTAATTTTCCCTTTTTCTGTCTGTACCGTTCCTTCTTGTATATTGATTGTTCCCACATGTCCTCCGACAACTTTTTTAGCATTCCATTTGATTGTCGAATTTTGCGTGTTCACTTTGTAGCTTATCTTTTGGGCGAAAGCCATTGATGTTAAGCAAATAATTGCTAGCGTTAGACTGGTTCTTTTCATTGAAATGATTTATATGAACTCAAATATACATGGTCTTGTGCGGATATTTCTATGTTTAAACTTGTTTTTTTGTTTGCGGAGTGTCAATATTGTGTTTGCCTTGCTCTATTCGTCATCAATACCCGCTAACTTAGTACAATATAAAAAGGGGATCGGAGATATCTTCGCATCCAAATTGTGGTCTATAAAAAAAGATAATATGATTAAGTCGAAAGGTTATGCGGCGAAAGACAGCAGTTCTCCACTTGAATACTGGGAGTTTGAAAGGAGGGAGCTTGGTGCAAACGATGTTTTAATAGATATCTTATACAGCGGGATCTGTCACTCCGATATTCATCAAGTACATGACGAGTGGGGTGGTACACAGTACCCAATTGTTCCCGGGCACGAAATTGTCGGTCGGATAAGTGCCGTTGGTAGTGGAGTGACTAAGTTTAAAAAAGGAGACCTGGCAGGTGTCGGTTGTATGGTGGCTTCCTGTGGCGAATGCGATAACTGTAAGTCAGACCAACAACAGTTCTGTTCGGAAAAGAAGACCGTCTGGACTTACAACAGCAAGGATGTGATGCATGATCACAGCTATACTTTTGGTGGTTATAGCAATAATATTGTTGCGGATGCGGACTTTGTGCTGCATGTGCCGGAATCGTTGGATATTAAAAAGGTGGCACCGCTACTCTGTGCTGGAATCACCACCTATTCGCCATTAAAAAGATGGAATATTAGCAAAGGACATAAAGTTGGTGTGTTGGGCTTAGGTGGATTGGGACATATGGCTGTTAAAATTGCAGTAGCAATGGGAGCAGAAGTCACAATGATAAGCCATTCTCCACGTAAGAAGGAGGATGCGGCTCTACTTGGCGCACACAAGTTCTTAAATACGCATGAGGCAGATGAAATAAGAGAATTCTCATCGTATTTTGATTTTATTATTGATACCGTATCGGCACCGCATGATTATAACCTCTATCTTGCATTATTGAAAACAAAGGGAGTTTATATTTGTGTGGGGATTCCAGCTGCGCCCATGGAAATCAATGGACGCTCAATTATGGGGGGAAATAAGATCCTAACGGCTTCCAGCATTGGGGGAATACAGGAAACTCAAGATATGCTTGATTTTTGTGCTGAACATAATATTCTACCCGAAACAGAAATGATTGATATCGACTATGTAAATGAGGCTTATCAAAGGGTATTGGATAGTGATGTAAAATATCGTTTCGTAATCGACATGTCGTCTATTGAAAAGTAATCCAAGAACAGGTCGGTTAAAGAGCCGACCTATTTTTTTAATCGCAATAAAATCTTTACGCGTTTTGACAATTGGATTTGAAGAATGCTGACATGATTCAAGATGGATACCGTAACTTTAGCTTGAGCTTTTCAGCTGGAAAGGCATAGCTATTTTTTTATTTAAAGGAACAATAAAATAGATAATTTCAATGAAGAAGGTAGAAATACAGCACACAGATTTGCAGATAGCTCCAATTAATTTTGGTGGGAATGTTTTTGGCTGGACATTAAATGAGCAGCAATCGTTTGAAATGTTAGATAAATTTGTAGGAGCAGGGTTTAATTTTATTGATACGGCAGACACCTATTCGTGGTGGGTAAATGGAACCGGAGGGCAGTCCGAAGAAATTATTGGAAAATGGTTAAAAAGCCGTGGTAACCGTCAAAATATAGTAATTGCAACAAAAGTCGGATCGGAGACCAAGGAACACGGATATGATATCTCAAGGAAACATATCTTGAAATCGGCTGATGAATCATTACGACGGTTGGGAGTAGATCATATAGATCTATACTATACCCACTTTGACGATAACATAACCCCCGTGGAAGAGACGTTGTCGGCTTATGCGGACTTAATAGAGGCAGGCAAGGTACGTTATATCGCCGCTTCCAATCTATCGCCAGCGCGTTTAACGGAAAGCTTTGATGTAGCAGAGAAAAACGGTCTTCCCAAATATGTTGCGTTGCAACCGCATTACAATTTGGTAGAGCGTGCAGGTTTTGAAACAGATTATGCGGGCTTGGTCGAGAAGTATGGGTTGAGTGTATTTCCATATTGGTCGCTTGCAGCAGGTTTCTTGACCGGTAAATACCGTACTGAAACTGACTTTGATAAAACGGCAAGGGGCGGTGGGATCAAAAAATATTTTGATGCTAAAGGTAAAGCTGTCCTGAAAGCGCTCGATGCTATCTCCGAGAAGCATGAGACAAAACAGGCTACTGTAGCATTAGCATGGTTGTTGGCTAAACCGCTGATTACCGCTCCCATTGTGAGTGCCACAAGTGAGCGTCAATTGGATACGCTATGTGCGGCGCCGGCTCTTAAGTTGGATACAGAAGATATCGAATTATTAAACGAGGTCAGCAATTAAAATACCGGTAAAAGAGCAATCACAAAATCCCTACATTTCTGAGGGATTTTGTTTTTATTGAGAAGTCGTTCTTGATAGACGGTGGAGATAGCTTATGTATTTTAACAAGTTTATCGTAAATTGGACGCTAAATTGATCTTATGAAACGGTTCCTGATATTATTTTCTTTTATGCTTTTTGGCAGAAGTTATGCGCAAATGCCTACACCTTATGAACGGGGCAATGGTAATCAATCCACAACATTTGAAGAAATGCGGGCCTACTATCAGGAATTGGCGGAGAAATATACATCAATTCATTATGAAACAAAGGGAGAAGACGATAACAATAAACCAATAGATGTGGTCGTATTTAATCCGTTTGGAAAGACACTGGAAGTCGCTAGGAAAGGGAAGTGTATTTTATTGGTCAACAACGGTATTCATCCCGGAGAACCCGATGGTATTGATGCCACTATGATGCTCATGCGGGATTTGGCGACAGGAAAGGTAAAGGCACCTCAAAATGTTATCGTTGTTGCGCTCGCGAGTTACAATGTCAGTGGGATTTTAAATCGTGGGAGCTTTTCCCGAGCTAACCAAAATGGCCCTGAAGAGTATGGCTTTCGTGGAAATGCAAGGCATTATGACTTAAATAGGGATTTTATTAAGACAGACACTAAAAACTCGCGCAGTTTTCAGCAGATTTTCCACTGGGTCAAGCCGGATGTTTTTATCGATAATCATGTGAGCAATGGGGCCGATTATCAGTACACTTTTACTTATATCTCAACAAACAAAGAACGTCTGGGAAACCTTTTAGGTAATTATTTTAATAACAACATGCAAAAAACCTTACTGAAAGATCTCCAGGAGAAAGGGTTTATGTCTGTTCCCTATGTTAACATCCACAACGATGTACCTGATGGTGGTTTTCCAACTTTTATGGATTCGCCAAGATATGCAACAGGTTACACCAGTCTATTTAATGTCATCGGAACCGTGGTGGAAACACATATGTTGAAACCTTATCAAGAACGTGTCAAAGCGACTTATGATTATATGCGTTGTAATCTGGATTTTATGGAACAGCATTATAAGGAGATTAAACAAAAAAGAACTGAAAACCTCAAGCAATATCAAATAGGGGATAAATATGCCATAGCATGGAAGCTTGATTCATCGAAATATGAACCACTGGACTTTAAGGGCTTCGAGGCAAAATATAAGCCGAGCGATGTCTCCTCGAAAGATAGATTGTGGTATGATAGAAACGCTAAGTTTTCAAAACAAGTTAAGTTATATAATACCTATGTTCCGACAAAAGAAGTAACTATTCCATCGTATTATGTCATTCCGCAGTCTGAATGGGAAATTGTTAACTTGCTAACACTCAATCAGATCAAAATGATTCCGCTAAAACAAGATACGGTAATAGCGGTGGAACAGTATCGAATTAAGGATTTCAAGACAACTTCAAGTCCTTATGAAGGGCATTATTTACATTTTGATACCAGCCTCCTCCGGGAATCCAATAAGGTAAACTTTCGTGCTGGTGATTATTTAGTCCCCTTGAATCAGGACGGTGTAAAGTTCTTGCTGGAAACTTTAGAACCTGAAGCAATAGACTCTTATTTTAATTGGAATTTCTTTGATGCGATCTTAGGACAGAAAGAATATTATTCAGCATATGTTTTTGAAGATACAGCAGCCAAACTTCTAAAAGAGAATAAAGATTTAAGAGCTGCCTTTGAACGCGAGAAGATGAACAACCCTAAACTTGCTGCGAGTAGTAGTGCGCAGCTGGATTGGATATACAAACATTCACCTTACTATGAAGAGTCACATCTTCTTTATCCTATTTATCGCATCAATTGATCACGGTGATTTTTGATACACAAGGCTGCGTTCGTTACAATATGGCTATCTTATAAGTATATCCAGGGTAATACCAATGAACATTATGACGATCAAATAGGAGATAAAGCCTATTATTAAAGCGGCAAATGCTTTGAAATAGCTGATCTTTTTAGTCTTATCAAAAAACTGTCCCATGGCCCAGGAGTAATATGCAAAGGTCACCAATGTTGCGTATAAGATAAAACGCTGGTGGGTTATACCATCAATTATTGCAAAAAAAGCATAAATTAACATCGCCATCCCCATAATAAAACATAATAAGATGATGATTTCAAAAAGATTATAGCCGTATTTTTTAAAGAATAATTTAGTCCAAAGGGCGATAAAGAATCCCATGATAATGTTAGCATAACCATAATGATCTTGTAGCCATCGGAAGATGTGGGTCGTGATGATGAGTTTACTTTCAATACCATGGCTGTCGATTGACTGCATATACCGTTCTTCAGTATGGAAAAAGTGGGCAATAATTGAGTACACTAAAGAGGTTACTATAACAAAAATAATAGGTTTGACCAGCCGGCTACGATTCTCAGAAATGTAGTTTTGCACATTCTTCCCCGGCGCTGTTACCAATCCGCTAATGGTATAGAGAATGCCGCGTTCAAAGTGAAGCACATGTTCTATTTCATGGGTGATATAATGCGCATCTATTCTTTTCAGCGTTGCAGGTTGGCCACAATCGGGACAAAATTTTGACGTAATGTCTGTACCGCAGTTTTTGCAAGTTATCATGTTGAAGTTTTTCTTTAGGTAATTAAGGTTAGGTACTCTATATCATTTTTAAAGCCTATAAAGGCAAACTTTCTTTACGGACCATTTTATTGGAGGTATTCAGCAACTTCCACAAGCTTGTATTTGGGGCTCCGTTGCAAAAACTCACCAAGAAAAGCTGCGTGAGTAGCACCGGTGATCAGCAAAATACGATCTTGCGCCGTGACAGGGATCTGATTTAAATTGGAGAGTATCCGTAGATTTCTTCCGTAAAATTTAGTGGCTTCGTCTGCTCCTTCAAAATTACCTTTTGTACTACTGTAGGTTAAGATATCAGCGTTTACATTGATAAATTTTTGCAGGGTCTCTTTGTGATTAAATACCTTTAATTTATCTAAAATGGAGAGTTGGTCAATATGGGTGAATTCCTTCATGATTTTTCCCATGTAGTTTTTATACGTTACAGTATCCACCTGGTTCTCCAGTTCATTGGCAATGTTGTAATTATATGCTGCAGTTTGTTGTTCATCAATTCCATAAATTGTTTTTACCCCTGCAAGTTTGCCAACTTCATAAGCGATTAACGCTATTTCACCACCAAACTTAGCTTTATGGCCTTTGTCGTCGATAAAAGATCTGTAGTCACTGTTCAATTCTTTGTTTTTTTCAGAAATGACTTCTACGCAAATGATGGTTGGTTTAAAATCAGCCAACAGTTTGGCTACATGATAAGTTTCTCTTCTGTTTTTTTGATCTTTTTCATCAAATTCTACTTTATGGGCATCAGGGGTATAGCTCATGTGAAATGTCCCAAAATTTAAAACTTCGATTTTCTGCTGTGCGTAGCTGTTCCCAAAAAATAAGACCCCAAGGGCGATTCCAATATTTCGAATCTGTATAGTTTTAATAAGCATCTGTGTAAGAAATGGTTTTATGTTTTTTCCGGCTTTTCGTTCAGTTAGCTGTATTTTTCTAGCTGTTTTGTCCAAAAGTATTACAGTTTGTCCAAATAAAAGCTACACTTGAGTGTAGTTTTATTTAACTTCGAAACTTAGAATTTCGTTATGGATTTTAACGCGCTATTTTCACAAAAAAATAATGTTGATCGTCTTTCAGAAAAGGACATCCTGCAGACGCATGGCTATATTGAGCTTGTCAAAGCTTTCTCACGAATTACTTACCAGAGTATCTATCTAATCGATTATCAGGCCAAAAGCTTTGAGTTTGTTTCAGACAACCCGCTGTTTCTCGCTGGTTTAACAGCCACAGAGGTGATGGAAATGGGCTATGGCTTTTATCAAAAATATGTTCCGTCCGATGATTTCCGGATGCTCATTACGATTAACGAAGCGGGGTTCAGTTTTTACGAAAAAATACCCATAGAGGAACGGAAGCTTTACGTTATATCGTATGATTTTCAGATACAAAATGCGCATAACAAATTTATTTTGATTAATCATAAACTGACGCCGGTTTTTTTGACAGAAGAGGGGAAAATATGGAAGGCAATTTGTATCGTATCTTTATCCACCAATGTGTCTTCGGGCAACGTGACGATCGAAAAGTTGCACTCCAACTTAGTTTGGGAGTTGGATCTGTTGACTGGGAGATGGAACTCCCAAAAAAAGATTAACCTTACCGAACGTGAAATAGAAATTTTACGCTTTTATCATCGCGGTCTGACCATTCATGAAACTTCCGAAAAAATTTTCGTTTCCATTGACACGGTGAAATTTCATCGGCGAAAATTATTTGAAAAACTGGGGGTAAGTAACATGAATGAAGCATTGGTTTATGCATTGAATAATAGGTTATTGTAACGATGGCTTGACGGATGTTGAAATGTTCAGGGCAAGCGCCTCAATCGAGGCGCTGCAGATTATTTTTTTACCAATAGGGGTAAGTACTTCTCGTAGCCCTGTGCTTTCATCTTGTCTTTTGGAATAAATCGAAGTGAAGCACTGTTTATACAATAGCGTAGACCACCTTTATCTGCGGGTCCATCGTTAAAAACATGGCCGAGGTGTGCATCACCAGTTTTGCTGCGTACTTCCGTTCTGCGCATCCCGTACGAATTGTCGGCGTGTTCTTGAATCAAGCTATCGCTAATTGGTTTGGAAAAACTTGGCCATCCACAGCCCGATTCAAATTTATCTGTTGAGACAAATAAGGGTTCTCCAGTTGTGATATCGACATAAATGCCTTCCCTAAATTCGTCATTATAGGCGTTGTCAAATGCGCGCTCTGTTGCACTGTTTTGTGTAACATCGTATTGCAATGGAGTTAACTCCTTCTTCAAGGTCTCCTTGTCAGCTTTTTTATACCTGTTCTCAATGTTCACTTTCGCTTTTTCGGGGTTGGCATTTCGTGCAAGTTCAAATAAATCAGGGCTTATATGGCAATAACCACCGGGGTTTTTGTCCAGGTATTTTTGATGATAAGCTTCAGCATTATAGTAATTCTGTAAAGGTTCTATTTCCACCACTATTTTGCTCCTGTATTGACTTGCTAAAGCAGCTATTTGCTCTTTGATAACAGCAGCATCGTCGGCATTGGTATAATAGATGCCTGTACGGTATTGCGTACCGATATCGTTGCCTTGTTTATTCAGTGAAGTTGGGTCAATTGTTTTGAAGAAAAGGTCTACGAGCAGCTTTAGATCGACAAGCGCTGGGTCGAAGTTTACCTTTACGGTTTCGGCAAACCCGGACGTTCCTGTCGAAACTTGTGCATAAGAAGGGTGCTGAAGGTTTCCATTGGCATAGCCAACTTCCGTTGCGGTGACCCCGCGCACTTGTTTAAAGAAGTGCTCAGTTCCCCAGAAGCATCCTCCTGCAAAATAGACAACATGATCTTTTTGATTTGTAGTATTCATAGTATTTTGTGTTGACGGTTTTAAGTCTTTCCCTTTTTGTGAAAAGCAAACCTTGCTGATCAGAAATAAGCCGGTCGCTATAGCAAGGAGGACGAATAAGTGTTTCATGGTATGGATTGCTACATGAAAGAAACAACATTGTTTCTTTCATGTAGGCTACAAACACCGTACCTTTCTGGATGTTTAACTTAGAAGATATAAACAGTTTTGACTCTAATAGATTCTTTTTACAATTGGAAGACGAAATAAGTCTATGAAAGGTATGTCCTGACAAAAAGACCTTTTAGCTAAACTTCGCCAGCTGTATCTCTGTGTAGCTGTCTCACTGTGGCTATAATAGCCTGTTTGTCGTAGTAATAAAGTTGGTGAAGCTGTTGCTGTGTACCCTGTACTGCGAACGAGTCGGGCAAACCAAGACGTTTTAACGTAGCCGAGTAACCATGTTCCACCATAAATTCAAGCACTGCGGTGCCCACTCCACCTGCGATACATCCATCTTCGATGGTGATGATAGACGAATATGATTGGAATACCTCATGTAATAACGCTTCGTCGAGCGGTTTAAAAAACCGGAGATCATAGTGCCCGACGTGGATGTCCTCCTGGAGCAGCTCGCAGCAGGCGTCCTGTGCATATTGACCAACGGGTCCAAGAGAGAGTAGGGCAATGTCTTTACCTGAACAAAGTCTTCTTCCTTTTCCCATTTCAAGTCTTTTATATTTGTCGGATTGCTTCTCTTGGTTACCTCGACCTTTTGGGTAGCGGATTGCAAACGGTCCGTCGAGAGCGATGTCCTGAGCCGTGAACAACAAATTTTTAAAGTCTGTAAGCGTCATGGGGGAAGCGCCCGTAATGTTGGGTATGCATCGGAGAAAAGCAATGTCGAATGCCCCCTGATGAGTGGGGCCGTCGGGACCGACAACACCGGCCCTGTCAATACAGAACACGACTGGCAATTTCTGCAAAGCGACGTCGTGGATAAGCTGATCATAGGCGCGTTGTAAGAATGTCGAATAGATAAAGCAGAAAGGAAGTAGTCCATCGGCAGCAAGGCCAGCAGAAAAAGTAACGGCATGCTGTTCGCAGATACCAACATCAAAAACACGGTTGGGCATCTGCTGTTTCATTGCGGTTAGCCTGCTGCCGCAAAGCATCGCTGGGCTAATAGCCATAATACGACTATTCCTTCGGGCCAGCTGTGTCAGCGTTTCGCCCAGCACCTGCTGAAAAGTCTCGTTGTGGAGTTGCGGTAGCTGGTGTTCTAACCGTTCACCTGTCAGTTTGTCGAATTTCCCCGTGGCATGCCATTCTGCCTTATTTAACATGGCCGGTGCAAAACCTTTTCCTTTCTGCGTCACACAATGTACTATTTTGGGCCCCATTATATGCTTCAACTGCTCGAATATTTTGATAAGCTTATGGAGATTATGCCCATCCACTGGTCCAAAATAACGTATACCTAAGGCCTCAAAAATATTGCTTGAAGCAAGTAGTCCCGTTTTTATCAGTTTCTCTATTTTTCTAATCGCAGCAATTGACCATTGTGCCCGATCCTTATTACGCGACAGCAGCTTTTTGATCTGTGATTTGAACTGATTATAGGCTTGCCCCGAGGTCAGGTCGGTCAGATAATTTTGTAGCGCTCCCGTACCGGCATCAATAGACATATTGTTGTCATTTAATATAATCAATAGGTCGGGCTGCTCGAAACCAATATTATTTAAAGCTTCGAATGCTAGACCGGCAGTCATGGCGCCGTCACCGATAACAGCGATGTGTTGACGGTTATGATCACCCTTATACCTGGCCGCGCAGGCCATACCCAGAATTGCTGATAAGGATGTGGATGAATGACCAGTACCAAAGGCGTCAAAGTTATTTTCTTCCATAACAGGAAATCCGCTGATGCCATGTAGAAGCCTGTTCGAATGGAAGCGAGCCGCTCTACCTGTGATTAATTTATGGACATAAGCCTGATGACCAACGTCCCATATCAATTTATCCTCAGGGGTGTTAAACACATAATGTATTGCTATGGTAAGTTCTACAACACTAAGGCTTGAACTAAAATGACCGCCATGTGTAGCAATATGGTCAATGAGGAGGTTCCTTAATTCCTGACCTAATTCGGGTAATACCTCCTGTGGAAGAGCTCGTAATTCACTGGGGCTGTTGATTTGATAATTACCTGTCATTTCTTTTTTAGACAAATTTAGATTGATTAGATTTGCGATACAGGTACAGTATAGGTAAAAGTGATCAATACAGATGAAGAACTATAAATTTGAAATCTTTACACAGGCAATCGAGAAAAATATAAAATCAGGGGTCTATAAACCCGGACAAAAGCTACCTTCAGTACGTGATTTTAAAGATTATTATGGTTTAAGTATGAGTACTGTTCAAGCTGGATACGAATATCTTATGATTCGTGGCCTAGTGGAAAGCGTTCCGAAATCTGGCTACTATGTCAGTGCGAAAAATGAAATGCTGGCAGAACCAGGAGGGCATGGTCGTCCACCAATAGTAAGGGATGCTGTCTTTGAACAAAGGCTGGGCCTGACAACAGCGTCACCTTTGGGGCGGGGTTTTTCGGAATTTAATGTTGCGGCTCCAGGGGATCTCCTTGTTCCGCAAAAACTTTTACTTCGGACGATGCAACAGGTCATTCGGGAACTAGGGGCAGGATTGCTACGCTATTATCCGTCTAATGGCTCTGTACAATTGAAGGACAACATTGTCAGCCGTGCGGCCTCTCATCAGACCTTGCTGCATACAGATGAACTGCTGATCACAGATGGCGCTTTACAGGCCTTGTATATCGCCTTGGCAGCCGTATGCGAAGCCGGAGATATTGTTGCTGTGGAAAGTCCATGTGTATTTTCTGTATTGGAGGTCATTCGGGTGCTCAAACTGCGTGTCATTGAAGTTCCTGTTCTGACTAAAGAAGGCTTCGATATTGATTTTTTTAGAAGAGCATGTCAAAGAAGTGCTGTAAAAGCCGTCGTGCTAACACCGAATTTTCATAATCCAACAGGTATTTTGCTTGCAGATGAACAGAAAATTGCTTTATTGGCGATTGCTCATCAATATCATGTTGCTGTTATCGAGAACGATATATATGGCGACCTAAACTTTCACGGGAGTAGACCATCTACTTTAAAACAATTTGATGAAAGCGGATTGGTGATGACTTATTCATCTTATTCAAAAACCCTGGCACCTGGAATTCGACTGGGCTGGTTAAGCACAGGGCTATTTCTGAAAGATGCCGAACAGATCAAGTTTGCGTTGGGCAGTACAGTTTCCCCTTTGAATCAGGAGACTGTAAGCCGTTTAATCGGCAGCAGTAGTTACGATCGGCATATTCGTTCACTGAAGATGCAACTGGCAAAAAATGCCTATCTAGCCACCAACCTAATCGCTTCCAGTTTTCCCGAACAAACCAAAGTGATTGCCCCGGCAGGTGGATATAGTCTTTGGGTTAAAATGCCCGAAAGTACAGATATGTCGGATTTTTATGCGCAATGTGAAAAAATTGGTGCGAGATTCACACCGGGTTATACGTTCTCTTTTGCGAATACTTTTGGACATTATTTTAGGTTGGTCATCGCGGATAAATTTTCTGATAAACGAATTGAAGCGATCCAGCATATAGGTCGGTATTTATGTGGGAACCTGTAGCTGTACTGATGCTAAATGAATAATGTGTATCGAATAATAGCAAGTGATAGCATGTACATTTGTTTGTTTAATAGGAGATGCATATATGAATATAGTTACAAAATTTACGGTGGCAACAGAGCAGGGAATTGAAGCGTTGTCGATGATCACCAAAACACTGGCGCTAGAAAAATTCGCCAACTTAGTGGAGCCAGCTGAACTGGAACATTACATCGCTGACAATTTTAATTCCAGAACACTTGTCAACGAAATAAACAGCATGTCAAACCAATGGCTGGTGGTGTATGCCGACGATCAACCAATGGGTTATGCAAGAATAACCTCGAAAGGGCAGAAACCGGATGCCCTGGCAGGTACACGTGCGATTCGAATCGCGGACTTTGGTGTCTGCCAACATGCAGCTCGGCAGCAAATGGAGACATCTTTAATGGACAAATGTCTTGCCGTCTGCAATCCCTATGACGTGATATGGGTGAATGAACCCATAATAAGTTCGTCGATAGGATTTTTTGAGCAGAATGGATTTATAAAACAGCCAGGGATTAGCAGATTCGAGGGATTGGCCTTGGAATCAGCAATATATCTTAAGGCGACCTCATAGTTCAAAGGAACTTTATCGTGAAGTTTAAACAAAGCATAATAATGTTTAGCAAAAAAAGTGCACAGATTAGTGCGCTTTTTTTTGTTTAATGATAGATATTTTAGTTTTATAATGTGTATTTTTAGTTTTTAAAAAGAAGGTGTTTGTCAAACTTTAACAATATCTTTAAACTAAAAAATATCGTTTATAATCCCTTTTCATAATTGTTTAATGAAGAAAATAGTTATAACGCTTCTATATCTTTGGTTCTGTGTATTCGCATTTGGGCAAGAATTTAAGGACATAAAGCCAGAGAGTATCGTTCAGTACTTTAGTGAAATTAAAACTGCGGCTAAGATTGGTTATTCGTTGTGGAATAGGGATTTATATGATAATATTATTTTGGTAAACCCTGATACGCGGCAGCTATTTAGTAATAACTCTGGTGCCGATAGTTCGTTTGTGCAATACAAAAATAGCTATATCGGTAAATTACCCGATAGTGTAAATATTGCCAATACATCTTTAACGTGGAATGGGCTTACTTGGGCGATGATTATGCTGCCTTTATCTAAAGATTATTATACACGGATCAATTTGTTGGCCCATGAATTGTTTCATTCAGCACAATCGGTTTTGGGATTTGTTCAAAATAACAGCGAAAGTATCCATCTCGACCAAGAGAATGGACGAATATATTTACGTTTAGAATTGGAAGCACTTAAAAAGGCGGTTTGTTCAGACGCGCAAGATGAACAACGAATGCATTTGAAGGGTGCTTTGATTTTTCGGAAGTATCGAAATTCACTTTTTCCAGGTTCTGCCCACATTGAAAACCAATTGGAGCTTAATGAAGGAATCGCAGAGTATACCGGGCTAATGATTAGTGGGAGAAACAAAGAAAAAACAAAAAAACATTTTACTAATGTTGTAGACAGATTTTTCTCGAATCCCACTTATGTAAGGTCTTTTGCCTATAATACCACGCCGATCTATGGTTATATAATGAGTTTAAAGGATCCGCTTTGGAACCAAAAGATTTCAGTAAATACGGATTTAACCGCATTTTTTATGCGCGAATTGAACATTGAGGTTCCGAAAGATCTTGCGGCAACAGTAAAAGTCATAGCAGCGAAGTATAACGGGAACCTGGTATTCAGAGAAGAGCGGCTACGTGCGGAAAAAATAAGAAAGCAAATCGCATTTTATCGTTCCTTGTTTGTAGACCAGCCTCATATGACTATAAAATTCGAGAAAATGAATGTGTCTTTTGATCCGAGAAATATCCTTCCAATCGCAGATTTGGGAACTGTTTATCCAACCATAAGGATTACTGATAACTGGGGGATTCTTGAAGTCAAAAGTGGAGCGCTTATGGGGCCCAATTGGGATAAAATAACAGTTAGTAGGCCTACAAAAATCGAAGGGCAACGCGTAGAGGGTGAGGGCTGGGTGATGCAACTCAAAGATCAGTATGCCGTGCAAAAGGACGAACCGCTGAATAACTACAGGCTTATCAAAAAGCAGTAGATACACTATCTTGATTTTTTGTACTATGCAGCTTTACCAAATCAGCATTAAATACTGGTAAATATAGGAATATCGCCCAAATTTCATAAAAAGCTTACCCTATGCTATTCAATTTTTAGCTATCGATCGGGAGATAGCTTCGAGTTATTTTTTAAATATAATCCAGCGCATTTAATGCCCTAAATTTTCGGGGACTCAGACCGGTATGCTTTTTTATAAACCGTGTTAATGATGCTGAAGAACTAAAACCATAATACGAAGTCAACTCTTTAATCGGAATTTCAGTGGTAGCAAGTTTTTTGGCAATCTCACTTGCGACAATTTCCTTGACGATCGTGCTGGGTGAAGTTTCACGGCTTGAAAGTGTCAATCGATGTAAGGCCATTCTTGAAACGTTGAGCTTTTTCAAGTAGAATTGGAGATCCCAGTGATTCTGAGGATACTGGTGAATGAGTTTTTTAAATTCTACTATAATGGGGTGTTCCGCTAGCGGTGCTGAATTTTGATCCAATTGATTTAATGTTTCTTTTTGTTCCTTTATGTTATTTTTCATGTTTTAAGATAATCGCTTGTTATTGATTCACTATAGTGTTCTGAGGCTATAGTTTAGATTAAATGTTTCATCAAACTTTTTTGAATACAAGCAAAATTAGGGTATTAATTTCATAGTGTACTTTTCGAAATTAACGATTCGCTTTTTAAAATTATAATTTTTTATAATTGATTCTGGTAAACTGAAGCGAAGCAGATTATCCTTTGAAAAATAGAAGGATAAATTAAAACTTGGCTCCGAGAAGAGAGAAATCGTTTTTTTGTTCTATTTTCTGATTTCATTTTTCTCTTGTTTTATTTTGTATTATTCTTTGTAATATAGGTTTTTACGTATGTTATCTTTATTAAAAATAAAACTATGAAATACGTTGATTATAACCTTTGGTTATACTGCTTTTTTTTAGGTTTTTTAGGATTCACGTCTAATTAATCCACTTCAAGTCATCTTCATCTATAATTTAATCATGGTTATTGAGATGATCATGCGCAGCTCCGCTAGTGCTGGATGATGGAGTGTTCGAGCGAATAGCGTTAGATCTGAGCGATTAGTTTGAATAACATCTAGCTTCTATCGCGGTACAGAATAAGGTTATTACTCGATTCTTGTCATTTTTTATAAAATATACTTTCTTTTGGGTTATTTTATGTTTGTCTAAGCGAAAAGGTTTTCGTTGATTGTGCAAACGTTTGATCTGAAGCAGTTGATTATTTTTCTGTACAATATATTATATCTTGCTTTAAGATTATGAACTAATACTTTACCGAAGGTGAAGAGAATTCTTTGTATGGATCATCTTGTTTCAAGTTTTGTGGAATCCTAAATCGATCAAAAAAATAAAAAACTTCGAAACAGCCGCTGAGGCTTTGTAGGATGATCGGAAGAAGTGCGGACAATTAATACAATTTATAAACTTTATTTAAAAATTATGAGAAAGACCGTGTTTTCCTTAATCACGATTTTAGTGATCGCTATGAGCATTTCCTGCCGGAAAGATGGCAGCTTAATGTACACCTTACCAAACGATACCGGCGCAGAATCCTTAGCAATAGCGGATTCGGTCCAACTATTCAACGTAAGTCCTTCGGCCGCAACGGAGGCTGATAGACTTCAGTTTCGAGCGAATCACAATGAGATGCAAATGACCGGATTTTATGTGGCGCCAAACAGTACCATAACTATAAACGTAAAAGTCAACTCGGGTACTACAGCAGCACGCTTAGCGATCGGGACGCCTTTTAGAGATAATATTCGACCAGTCCGGCAGTATTTCAATCTCCAGGCAGGTACGCAAACTTTCACAGTGGATCAATACGGGGGATTGGTTTATGTGATTTATACAGCTGATAATTATACAACAACTGGAGAAATCGAGCTTTCTTTTGGCAATGGATTTATTCCGGTCCCTTACTTTCAAAAGGGGATAACCTCCCATGAGCAATGGGTAGCTACATTGGATTCGTTGAAAAGTACCGTACCGGATGTCGTCTTCTCGTCGGATCACACCATTATGGTAGCCAAAATTGCCGATGCCCTGTTGTACAGGGACGAAGATCAACAGCTGATTGTTAATAGACTGGATTCAATTATTGACTTTTCCAATCGGATCAGTGGCTTGAATGGTACCAGTGGAGTTCATGCGGTACCTTACAATAAGCATCTGATTACAGTGAGGGATTCGAGTGCTGGAGGCTATATGGCAGCCGGTATTTCTATTTATTTTACCGATGCCTTATCTTATCGTATGTTGCAGCCAAAATATCTGTCCAATACAAATGGATGGGGAATATGGCATGAGGTCGGCCACACCTATCAACAAAAAGCTTGGACCTGGGGCAATCTGACAGAAACAACCGTGAATGTCTATTCGCTAGCCAGCGAAAGGGGATTTGGATTGCCGGTAAGTCGAGTGACAGCCAATAATTCCTGGCCTAAATTGACGACTTACTTTCAAAAAAATATCGCTGATCGTAACTTTAATTTGGGGGATAATGATTTGAAAATGATTATGTTTCATCAACTCTGGTTGGGATTTGGCGACGATTTTTACATCAAACTTAGCAAAACTACGCGCGAGAACAGGCCCGCAGTTTCGACAGATGCAGAGAAAATGCGCTATTTTATGCTGTCTGCATGTCAGATTGCTCAAAAAGATCTCTCGGATTTTTTTAGAAAATGGGGGTTTAAAGTTGATGAATCTGTCTATACAGCTATAGCTGATTTGAATTTGCCAGCGCCAATGCAGGATCTAACTACTTTAAGAGATTAAACATTCTTAAATACCCTGTTGGACAAGATAGACGGATAGAAACAAGTACGTTATCGCGGAAAAAAAATTAATCGTTGTTTTACAATAAAAACATGGAAAAGTATTATATTGTAGTATGGATTTCATTCCAATAACCACGTATTTTTTTAATTAATTGAGAAAATGGGTAAATTTGAAGTAAAAACTCGGAAAAATGGCGAATTTCAGTTTAATCTAAAAGCTGGAAACGGACAGGTGATTTTAAGCAGTGAAGGTTATACAACTAAAGCAAACTGTTTAAATGGCGTTGAATCTGTTAAGAAGAATGCTCAGGACGATAACAAATTTGATCGTAAAACTGCTACCAATGGTAAGTACTATTTCAATCTCAAGGCGACCAATGGTCAAATTATTGGAAGCAGCGAGATGTATGAAAGCGCAAGTGGTATGGAAAACGGCATTGAATCTGTCAAGAAGAATGCGCCTGACGCGACGGTTGAGGAGATAGCCTAAGTCTATATTGAAATGCCGATCGGCTGCACATAAGCAGTCTGTAAATAGAAGCGCATAGGAGTTTATAACAAAGAGCCGGTTTTTTACCGGCTCTTTTGCGATTATCTTTCCGCTGGTGGGCGTGGAATGGAAAACCAGAAACTGCTGCCCAAGCCTACCGTACTGTCAACTCCTATTAGACCCGCGTGTTTTTTGATAATTTCAGCGGAGATATAGAGTCCGAGCCCGAGCCCCGAGTACGATTTGCCTTCATGGTTTGCTCTATAATATCGATCAAAAATAAAAGGCTGTACTGCCGGATCAATACCTTCACCTTGATCCTTGACGGTTATCTTGATACAATCTTGCAGCTGTTCCACAGTGATATTGATTTCTCTCGATTCTGGTGCATATTTAACGGCATTGTTGACAAAATTAACAAGCACTTGTTCAAGGCGTTGCTCGTCAGCAAATATAGTTGCATCGAGATCGCCCGTAATATTAACTTGATGGTTGCCTTGGGATATGATATTGTGACAACTGGAGGCAAGAATCTTTGACGCTTTGAAGGTTGTTTTTTCGAGATGAAGCTGTCCTTCACTGATTCGATGCATATTGAGCAGGTCATCAACAAGTGTAACGATTTTTTTGATATTGACAGCAGACTGATCAATAAGCCTTGAAATGATCTCACTTCCAGTTTTGTCCTTAAATCGTTCCAGCAATTGAATCGTTCCCTTTAAGCCCGTGACGGGTGTCTTTAGTTCATGGCTGGCAATGCCCAGGAAGTCATCTTTTTGTGATTCGTAATTCTTTCGTTTTGTAATATCTGCCACTACGCCGATGAGGTGAGTTGCATGACCTTCTGGATCGTATTTGGGAAGACCTGATGCATTGATCCAGTGTAACGATCCATCAGGCCAACGGATGAGATATTCAGCGTGATAAGTGGTCTTGTTCTGGATAGCGTCCTGCACCTTTTGATACACCATTTCGCGGTGTTCAGGGACGATGCTTCGCATGAGGTCATCATAGTCAAAGCGGTCGTTTTTGGTAAGACCAAAATTGATTTTACAGGTTTCGGAGCAGTCCATTTTTCCTGTTTTGATATCGCGATTGTAGGAGCCGAGTTCACCAGCTTTTAGTGCAATTTCCAACTGATAGTTGAGAGCTTCAAGATGTTCGTTTCTTTTGATGCGCTCGGTAACTTCATTGGCTATGACAATAATAGACTCCGTTTCACCTTCATCATTCTTTAACGGCTCATAAGTAAAATCAAAATAATGATCGCCCAATACCCCCATAGACTCAAGTCTTGCGTAGGCAGTATCTCCAATGTAGTTTTGGCCGGTGGTAAAGACATCGTCCAATATCCCTAAATAGGGCTGTCCCTGAAGTTCTGGAAGCGCTTGTGCAAGTGGTTTGCCGAGGACAATTTCGGTTTTGCGCCAGAGCTTGAGCATCCTATCGTTGGCAACTTCAATAACTAACTCACGGCCTGTTAAAATCGCAAAGCCTATTGGGGCCTTATCTATAAAGGATCTGAATCGACGTTCACTTTTTTTGAGATTTTTATTGAGTAGCACTGTCAAATCATAGGATTTGTTGAGCTGACTATTCGTGCGATAAAGTTCGTCATTGGCAAGCTCCATTTCGTCATTAAGTTCGAGCAGTCGTTGTTGCATGGTTGCCATGGTAATATTGACGCCCTCAAGCTCATCAATTTTATCGATGGAAGAACTTCGAAGCTCGATTTGATCCATCGCTGTGCGTGCAAGACCTGCTAATATCTGTCGATCAGCTGCGCTGAAAGCCCGCGGATGCTTGTCGATAACGCACAGTGAACCGATCATAAAACCATCATGTGTAATAAGGGGTGCACCTGCGTAAAACCGTAGCCCAAAGTCTCCAATTACAGTTGGATTGGTCAGTAGGATATCTTCTTCCAATGTATCTTCAAAGACTGTTACTTTCTTGTCCAAAATAGCCAGACTACACAAACTTTGCCCTCGATTCGTTTCCTTTGTGGTGCCCATGCCGATATTTGCTTTGAAATAGACCGATTCTGCATCCACCAATGAGAGCAATGCAATAGGGGCATTAAAGATCTGGCTGGCTAATTTTGCAATTCCATCAAAGCTGGCTTCAGCGGGGGTTCCCATTATTTTATAGCGTCTGAGGGCATTCAGTCGGTCATGTTCATTTTCAGGCATTATATCCATTCCAAACGTATTCTCTATCATAGTGACCCTGTAATTCTTTTTATAAAGATATAGTTTTAATTACAAAAGGGAGATTCAATTTTTCTCTCTTCATCGGCAATTCAATGATTCCATAAAACCACCAAAAAATTTCTAAACCTATAGTTGAATTAACAGGATGTGGGTACTTCGAACTCGGTTTGTGGTTTATGGCTGGGGCAGGATGGCAATCCGACCGTAAAAACGGATCCCTTATTAGGTGTGCTTTGGATATTCACTACACCTTTGTTCCGCTCAATAAGATCCTTACATAAAACAAGGCCTACGCCCGATCCGGGTTCGTCTTCCGTTCCGAAAGACTTTTGCTGGATCTCATTAAAAAGTACGGCGGACTTCGAAGGGTTAATTCCTATTCCTTCATCTTGAATATGAATATGTGTATAGGTTTCATCCATGCTGGTGTAGATGTTGATATTCCCGCTCACATAGCTGAATTTAATCGCATTGCTGATCAAGTTGCGTAAAATAATGATGGTATGATCCCGATTGGCAATTATCTGTGTGTTGTTTGGTATATCAATATTGATTTTTAGCTGTTTAGATTGTGCATTCTCATTAAAAACTTCAACAATTTGTTGTATTATAGGTTTGATGAACTGGGGTGATGCTTTGGTATTGATCCCCTGCATACTGCTGCTACCCCATTGCAATAAATCATCCAACGCCTGATTCTGCTGCGTAATTTGTTGAAAGATCTGCTGGATGTATTCCTGGGAGTTTGTACTGTCGAGCATTTGATTACGAAACATAAAGACCAGTGCTTCCAGATTGGCAAAAGGACTTTTGATGTCGTGCGCGATAATAGAAAAGATTTTTTCTTTGTCCCGATTCATGGATTCTAAGTTGCGGCGTTGCTGCTCAATTTTTTTTATATTCTTATAGATGATGTCAAGAAAGAAGTTGACTGCGACGACCATAAAAGCTAGTGCATTGATAATATTGAAAACAGACCTAGATCGAGGTACTTGCTGGCTTAACGGGAGTATATCGGGAAGTAGATATAAGAGTGAAATCAAAAAAGCTACCGTAATACAAAGGGCTATATGGATCTTTCGATTATCATACATCAACATGGAGACAATCAATGTGCACAATAAAAAGTATTCGCCACCATTTTTATAAAGTAGCGCTCCAGCGAAGAAAAACACAGCATTACTTGTCAACAGTGTTGCCTTAGCGATAGTACGCTTCTCATAATATTGAAGTAGAAGGACCGTAAGCGCACATAGTGAATTGCAGAAGTTAATCGCTGCTAAAATATAACGGTGGTCGATAAGATTGAGGATTGAAAAGAAAATTGTCGGAAATAAACATAACAATGCAATCAGATTGATCATGTATACGCGTTTGAAATCGATGTATGACATGTCCGGATGTGCACCAATATGGGAAAGTAGTTTCCAATATTTACGAAAATGATTCATAAAGACTTGTCTGATTTGCTTGCAATTTCTAAACATTCAAAATTAGCTATAAATCAGGAGTTCAACAATGATTTTTCTTGAATAGCAGGACAAGATTGGCAAAATCTGTCCTGAAAGGAAGATAAAAGGCTACGTCACGTTATTAATTTGGAAAAAACAAACGAATTTCGGTCCCTTGGTTTTCCTGACTGAAAATGGCCATCTGCGCTTTGAGCCTTTCAAGAATTTCCTGAACGATAAACAATCCGATGCCTTTTCCCTGGTACTCCGTTGAATTTGAGCCACGAAGTCTTTCCATACGGATATTTTCCAGTTCATGCTGCGGAATACCGATACCATTATCTTTAATAATATATAACACACCGTTCGTTACTTTTTCACTATAAATATGCAGCGCTGCTTTCGTATTGGCCGAAGAGTATTTAACGGCATTGTTGATCAAGTTTGTAAAGATTTGGTAAACTCCATTTTGATCACTGTTTACTGGAAAAAGGTCCCCAAAGATAAGTTCAGTATGCGGGCTACGGAATAATAATTTAGCTTCCCGGCACCAATTGGGCAATGTAAGATCTAAACGGACAGGTTGTTTCCGTAGCCTATACATTGGGGCAAGGCTCAGCTCTACCGTTTTGTCGATAATGTCAGCGATGTTTTCAAGTGATTGATCGATGACCTCATACAGTTCGAGCCGCCTATTGGTTTGCATATCCAAATGTTCTTTAAGTACACCTATACCCAATTGAGCGAGCGCCAAGGGATTTTTCGCATCATGTGATAGTGTATAGGATATCATGCGCAGGTTGGTTGCGGGATTGATAGTTATATTTTCTCTATCTAAAGGTTTCTCATCGTGTATCTTATGCGTGACATCGGTAGCTGTGTGGAGGATGGAATTTGTTCGTCCGCGCTTATCAAAGAGTGGCTTATACTCAAAATCAAAATAGCGTTTGATTTTGAAATCACCGTCAACAATCGTTGCGGGAGTTTCAACTGCCTTGTAGGTAACACCGCTTTCCCAGACGTTACGGAGTATATCGGTAAATCCTTCCTGGGTAAAAACCGGAAAAACCTCTCCAAAGGAATGTCCAACGATTTCATTCTCTGTACGCCACATTTTTAACATACGAGAATTGGCAAATGCGATATTGAGGTTCGAATTATCATAAATGGCCGTGGCAATCGGCATTTGATTTAATGCTTCAAAAAAAATCGGTAAATCCTTTTGAGGTTTTTGCATATTGGGTGTTTAATAATCATCTGCTTGCCACAGTGCGAGCGTAAAATTAATCAAAAATCAAGCCAATAGCCATAGTTTTTTATGTTTTTTAATAAAAATGCGATCAGCGGGTATGCTTGGGAATAGTGCAATAAAAACCCACTAAATTATTCCTATATTTAAGAAACTTCACAGGAGATGTAAGTTTAAAATAGACAGGGATTTGTAATCATACCAATTATGGATAAGTATTTGGAAATTAGGAAATATGATGTTCAGGATAGCAATAAACTGATTGATATTCTTCATATGAATATACCGAAGTACTTTGCACAGAGCGAGGTTGCCGATTTCAGGGAATATCTGGATCAGGAAATGGAGACGTATTTTGTTGCACTGGTTAACGGACAAATTATTGGTGGCGGCGGTGTAGGTTTTTCCGATGATCAGCGCACAGGATATTTGAGTTGGAGTTTTTTAAATCCAAAATATCATGGATTTGGTTTTGGAAAAACCTTATTGCATCATCGCATTGACTTTCTTTACGCCCATCATCAGGTTGAAAAGATCGAAGTCGGCACCTCTCAATTTACGTTTGGATTTTATAAGAAAAATGGTTTTGTACTACGGGAAATCCATAAAGATTATTGGGCTGAAGGCTTTGATTTATATGATATGGTCCATACAAGGGAATAGACAAATACCATGAAGGAATAGACACAAACCATGAATGCTAGTCAGGCAACATGTTGAAAATAGGGTGCGACTTAGTGATTTAATGACGCCAAGTTTTCCTTAATTTGATTCAGGTGGTGTAGGGGATGATAGCTCATCAGGTAAAACATTTCACGTATACTGAGTTTTCCGAGCAAAGGATGGGGTAAGACTAGGCTATCGAGCTCCTCTTCATTGTACAGTGCAAATAACTGATTAATTTTAGTTATTACTTCTTCTAATTGCGTTATAAAGCCCTTTTTCTGTGCGGGCAGGATATCTTCAGGCAAAAATTGACTTGGTGCCTGTAGGCTTGTTTTGAGATAATTGTTAAGTACCGTATCGTAATCCCAAGTTGTACGTTGTAGGGTGCCGAATTTTTGGACGATGAACTCTTTTGATTGCAATATCTTTGGAAAGGGTAGAAGCGTTAAGAGAATATGTTTTAGCTGCTGACCAGCTGTCCATTTTTCATGATTACGGTATAAAAAAAGGGAATCAGGCAATGCCTGGATATAGGCAATAACCGTATGGTGGTTGTCTGAAAAAGTTTTGATCAGTTCTTGTCGATTCATCCTATTTTTTTTGTTAAGTGTTTACTTCGATCGTTTATTCTAGCTTATTGATACGTCAAAGTCAGTATGATGTACTAAAAATAAGAAATTATTCGCTAACCGCATTGATGAATCTCATTAATTCGATGATGATCAAATTTAAGAAGGCCGGTATTGTTTTTTATACCGGCCGCCTATTCTATTGGTTTAAAAACTAATATGCACCAAAGTCTGCAAGATGAGAATAGAAGAAATCACCCCAAGAACTTGTCGATTCTATTTTAAGGTATTGGGTGTTAACGGAGGCATTCAGATCGACATTGATCCAGGAACCAGCAACTTTGCTCAGCTGCGTCGTTTTGATCAATGTCCAGCTTACACCATTTGAACTTGAGTAAATATTGACATCTTTCATCGCTCCATTTAAATTGTCGCGGTTACGGAAAGCAACTCCTTTCACGGTGCGTACTGCCCCCATATTGATGGAGAAGAAGTGAGGCTGTGGAGTTTGAGTGGACGACCAGGGCGTATGCCACACTGTACTTCTATTCATATCCAATACATTGCTCGCCGGTGATCCAGGCTCGTTACTATCGCTAGCGACGATTGACCAACCTGTTGTCGGTAAAAGTTTATAGGTAACAACCTTGGATAAATCGGGTACATTGTTAACGAAGTTATAAGCATACCCTAAGGTTGTACGGCTTCCATTGGCATGGAGAAACCCTATTCTCATTTCGTAATTCCCTGTCAGATCATAAAAATCAGCTAATGGACACTCGAATCGAAAGCTATCCTGGCCAATTATTTTTGTGGCCCATTGTACGGCATCATAATCGTTGTTTACACCAAAAGGCTCTCTATCGTGCCAGACAACAATGTCATTGACCGGTTTTGTTGTCGTAAATTTCCCGGAAATGATAATCTTATTGTTCACAAAGCTTGATGACAAGGATGTAATTTCTGCAGAAGCGGACGCATACCAGTCACTTCTTGCCACAGTGCTAAATACTTGGCTATTGTTAAATGTTGCTGCTGTGGTACTGGTCAATGAAGTTGTAGAGATTCCATAGGTTGAATTGCCTGAACCCATTAATGCCGTACCTAAAGTTGGTGCTAATGTTTTGTTCATCCTATTGTGGCTGGCATTTAATCCGTGGCCCAGTTCGTGAATCATTCCACCGATCCATACGGTTGCTTTCCATCCAATATCGCCGCCTATTCCTAAGTTTTTAGCGTCCAGATTTACATAATCTAAGGCGTAGCAGCTGGTGCCTGTACCATAGAACGGCGGGCCTCCAGGATTAGCTGGATCTGTATTATACGTTGGAATAATAATTAGATTGTGCTCGCTTTTTTTTCCTGACGGATTTTGGTTAAAATAGCTGTCCACTTCTGCCTTCACTGCTCCGCTACCCCCCGAATATGGATAAGTAGCTTTGCCGTATTTTCCGGCGATGTAATGGATATTAATCAAACTGTCATTGAGTAGATCCAATCCGAAAGATTTTCTTCCGAAGCCTTCGCGATCCATATTATTTGCAAACATATTTTGAGCATCTAAGAGGATCTTGCTAAGACGCTTTCTGAAATTGGGAATGGAGTCAACATCATTTGGAACAAAATAAATGACGTTCAGCTTATAGGGATTACTGCTCCATTCATTGGTTACCGAAGTTGTTGCTGCGTTTGCCTTTAGATTTCCTACACTTTCTTCGGTGTTAACCAAGGTCTTGTTGCAGGATGCAACCCCTAGTGCGAGGGTTGCAAGCATTAAATTTAAAAGTTTTCTCATAATGGTTTATATTGTGTATCAATAAATATAAATAAGGTTCTTTTATGGTGTGTAAAAAAAAATAAACTTTTATCATAATTAGTTTAGTCAATCGATTGATTAATCAGCTTTGGAAATTGTTTTGTAACATTTTAATTCGTTTGGGTAGGAAATCATTAAGAATTAATAGGAAATGGACGATCTTTAACCGATGGTGTACTTGGCTTTCATCGTGGTCTTATTACATTTGATTGCATGAATAATTAAATCGTATGGAAAAAATCAAAAAACTGATATTACTGTTGGGCCAGCAGTTTTAGCTATGCAAAAAATGGAGAGAACAATTAAATTGACAGTATTTTTGCCCTATGACCAAGATCTGGTGTGGCGTGCATTGACGGAAGCAGACCTGCTTGGGGCTTGGTTTATGCCAAACGACATCGAAACCGAGACAGGACATTATTTTACGTTTAGGATGAAAGCCCAGAAGGGCTGGGATGGTATTACGCATTGCGAAATTATTTCGGCAATACCCAAGCAATATCTTGCGTATAGCTACCGGGGTGAAGCTACTGGTGAGAAAGCATTGGCCTGTGCCGGAATTCATTCGGATAAGGCAGATAAACTAACGAAAGGAATCTTCACAAAATTGGATACAGTGTTGAGCTTTTCATTAGAACCAACCTGTAGTGGGACTCTTTTGAAAGTGAAACAGTCCGGTTATAAAGGCATTAAGCTGGTTTTGATCAGTTTTATTATGGAAATGGGCTGGAAAAAGCAGTTGCACAAAAAGTTACCCCATCTCTTGCAAAAGCTCAAAGCAGAGCTATAGAAACAATGATTAGTCCAATTTCTTTCTGAGCCATGTACGGACAGGTTCGTCATACCATTTCAAGCTGACATAGGCCAGTGCAATACTCGTCAGCAAAATCAATAGGGCATAAGGCAAGGCTGTCACTAGCGTCACATCCTTGTTATTGCTGATCCAGGCAACATAAAAATAGACCAAAGGATAGTGTACGAGGTATAGCGGGTAGGAGATGTCACCCAAAAACTTGCAGAGCTTATTTTCTATTCTGCTACTTGATATGTTACTTGTTCCCAAGTAAACAATCAAGGGAAATACAATGATAATGCATACAGACTCATATATCCCGTTCAACCAAAGCTGATCTGCTCCGCCTATACGAGGCATATACAACACAATGGCGATTAAAATACTGCAGTATAAAAATGCATGTCGGATACGGCTGGGATTGGTTATTCTGGATAGCAAAAGGCCCGCAAAAAAGGGAGACATGGTGCGGGTGATTCCTATCCGCACTTGCTCAACATTTAACGTCCAGCCACCACTAACATCACCATTGGGACTTGTAATCGCCAAATGCGCGAGCGCCAAAGCTGTGATAATGACCAAAATGCTTAAAGCTGTTTTGGATAATTTACGAATACCGATAGCATAGAGAATATTGGCAATATATTCAAAAAACAATGACCAGCCAACACTATTGAGCGGGTGCATTTCCTGCCAACCACGAATATCCAAAGAGAGGGGGACGGGGAGAATCGTATAACCGATGAGCATTACGAGAAGCATTTTCCAAATCGGGACGGTATGAATAAGTGGCCAGATGGTGGAATCGGTAAAGTAGAAGCCTATCGCGCCAAGAGTCATACCCAGTATAACCATGGGCTGAAGGCGTTCAATACGGCGTTTAAAGAAAGTGCCAATCGACATTGTACGCCAGCGATCATCATAAGCATAACCGATTACAAAGCCAGATAAAAGAAAGAAAAAGTCAACTGCCAAATAGCCATGGTTTACCAAGATATCGAGGTGACCTGTTGCCAATGGCTCGGTGAGATGAAAGGTGACAACGATAATCGCCGCCAATCCTCGTAGTCCGTCTAAAATGGGATAGTGTGGTTTTGTAGAAAGGTTTTTATTATTCATGGCTTCTGATTGTATTTCGAAGATGTCGATGGACTTGCTAATTGTTTATACATGTTATCGAATGAATGGGTGAAAATAGTGAAATAACACATTTGATTTTGATCATATTGTATCAAAATCCCGATGGTTAGTCTCATTTTGGTGTTACGCAGATTCGTTTATACGGATTCACTATTCTTGTTACTGGTCTATACAGCTAGCCAGCTTATTTTCTTGTCGATGAAGCATCGCGGGATTCAATACTCCAAATTTTTATATCTTGCTGTCCGATTCACAAAGGTTTTCTTTAATCGCTATACGCAATTAAACCACGTTGTTTATTACTACATGCAATGTCAAGGATGTCATCGATCAAGGTCCAGCACTTATTCTGCTCGTTTATGTAAATATGGGGCTAAATTGCTAAACGCCCGGGTAGACAGCAGCGTTATTAATATGGTTAGCTCGATCCCTTTTTGATGGCTGCCACACTTGGCTGACAATAAATAGCTAAGGAGGCATTAAAACTGATACATTCTAATACCAATTGGGAGGTAATAACAGTTTTCAATCATTTTTTAGACAGTGATTAGTCAGTATTTGTTCAGTTCCCACTGAGTAAGCACTGAACGAGCACTGAACAATCACTGAACAAGCACTGTACTAAATTAGAATCTGATCACTCTTTGATCCTCATTTACTGCAATTAAAGATCAAAAAAAAAAAAGGAAAAGGAACTACGCTTCTGTGACAAAAAAAACTGTTTCGCGGTAATAGTTTATTTAGGTATAGAGATAAAGCGAAATGATCTTTTGACATCTTTCAAAGCATCTAAAACTGGAATGTTTTAACGTTGACTACTTACATTTTTAAAACTAATCCATATACATTTAGAATTATCGGCTGTTGGATATGGAAATATCATTATAGGAGGTATTTTGAACGGAATTAAAGAATTAAAGTCATTGCGTGAAAATAAATGACATCATTAAATCGAAGTAGGATAACCTGATAAACAAATTCCACATTGATAATTATGTGTCTTTGAAAATCTAAGGTAATACGCTTAAACAAGAAAAGCTAATCTTGCGATTAGCTTTTCTCAGTGAACCTGAAAGGATTATCTTCGAACTCTTTACTTATGGATTTAAACTGGATTTTGCGATTATGTGTTTGATTTATAGGTTTTTATATTTTTTAAAAAAGTGTTCGAATCCTGTAGCCTTATGTTAAAAGGATTTATTTTTCGAACTTTTATCAATGTATAAATTGTAATAAATACTGTAAAGTGTTGATATACAGTATGTTGTTTTTATATTTTTGAGTTCGAATCCTTTAGAGTTATTTGTTTAACGATCAAATCATGATTTAATTTTTGTATTGGAGTTGCTATATCAACTCCAATACAATTTTAGCGCTATGCCAAATTTGAAATTTATTGGACCAGCACAATAAAATTGTTGAGTTCACTTTCCGGCTTTGAGATAAGATGATTCTTATTTTCTAAAGAAATTGGCAGTTTCTTCGTCAAATTTTTTAACGTCTTCGGGTTTAAAATATCTAATATCTACTGCACTGCCATTTTCCCATTGCGTTGATCCCATACCGTATATACTAGACAATACATCTGGATTATATGTTCCTTTTAATAAAGCTATTATATCGAAAGCAAATTCTGAAAAGTATGATTCTTCATAATCGAGCTGTATTTTTCTAAAAGTACCATCTGCTACCTTATAGCTTTTCGAGTGTGCATAAAACAAAAGAGATTGATTATTTCTTACTCTTTCTTGCGACTCTCTAAGCAGTATTAATTTGCCGCTATAATATTTTTCTATGGTTTCACCACGGAGTATATAACCTCCATAAAATCCCCTCATTGCTGCGGCTTCAACTAATTCATCTAGAGCAGCGAAGTCCATTTCGTCTTTCTTTCGAAGCTCATAAAAGACCGTCGCAAAAAAGAAGTTTGGCGGAAGATATAATTTCATGGGGTGGTTCGCAGGCTCCGTACAAGCTAATAGCGGTTTGAGTTTTGTCAATTGCTCTACCGCTTTTTTGACTGCCTTCTTGTTGAATGCAGATTTAACCTCAATTACTCCATGAACATATTCCACAGGAATTGCCATGGATCGTCCTAGTTCAGAAGAATCGGCATTGTTTTCTATCCACAGTACTGGTGATTCTAACTGGTCGTATATAATTACGTCATAGTGAATAAAATTTTCAGCATTTGGTACTCCAGGCGAAATGATGTAACCGGCTGTAACACCATACCGCTTCGGTAAAAATTTGGTGAGCCATCTGCGGAAAGCTGATTCTGCTACGTTACCATGACCTGTCTTTACCTGCCGTTTATTGGAATGCTCCTTTGCATTATCATATGCGGAAAGCATTTCATCCCTTGCTATAAGAAATTGTTTCCAACCTTGATTAGGAATCTGGCTCTTTAGTGGAGAATTATCATGTGCCATTTTTAAATATTTAGCTATCTAAATTACAAATTTTGTTTTTTGAATTTGAAAAATCTTGTGTACCTCTTGTATGGCATGTTTTTAACTTTTGGTAGTATTTAAGGAATTTATAGAGTTGGCAAAGGACCAACTCTATATTTTGTTTTATCTTCAAAAACTGTGGATCATATTTCAATTGTCTATCCATAGATTTTTAAATTTTTGCAAATTGCTTATTAGGTTCGGGTGTAGTTGAGATTAACAGATTTGTGGGGCATTAACTGTTTTGAATTTTCTCCTCTACGGGGATTGAGCAACTTAGGTGGTGGTCGTTTACGTCTTTTTTTCATCTTCTTTAATTTTAGTTTAAGATTTTGGTTTGGGTCAGTGAACAGGTATAACGTATTTCTAGCATCTCACAAGTTAGCTGTCCAACTTTTATGTTACTAATTTGATAAATAGTTTTAAGTGAATTCGTTAGAATATATATTTGGAGGATAAGAAATAATATCCGTTATGTTTTTTGAAATAATTGCTATACTACAAAAGTCACAAACTAGATCGGCCTGTAATAGTTAACCTAACCTATCTTTTCCTAGAGTGTCCTAAAAAAAAAAATTAGCGAACAAAATTAATGTGCTAAATAGGTTAAAGTACCGTTTTTGAACGGATTCTGCTTAATGTAGACTGCGTTATTCCGAGGTACGAAGAAATCATACCTAAAGGGACGCGCGCAACGATATTTGGGTATTTTCTTATTAAATGCTGATAGCGTTCTGTTGCACTAAAAACACGTAATTCATTGGCCTTCTCTTCGGCTTTTATATAATAGGTCTCAGTAAGAATTCTTCCGATATAATTGAATTCGGGAAACTGCTGATAGAGCTGCATGAGCTTCTCATGGCTAAGTACAAGAAAACTTGTTTCTTCTATAGCTTCCAAAACTTCAAAAGATCGTTTCTGACTGAAAAAGCTATATACAGAAATTGCTAGATCCCCTTCAAAGAGTAGCCAAGACGTCATATCCTTTCCAAAACTGTCAAGGTAGTAGGAGCGTACTAAACCTTTGACAACAAAGAAAAGTGACTTCTGGATTTCATCGATATTAAGTAGAATATGCTTCTTGTTTACTTTTTGCAAATATGTATTTAAGAATAAAGCGTCTCGGAGTTCTGGCGACATGGAATGAATACTATCAAGAAACTTTAGCAGAGTTTCTTTTGCTGAATTTTCTTCCAATGTACTTACCATATTTTTCATTTAGACTTTGTAGAAGCTGGATCGGTGGTTATTAATGATAAATGTAATTTACGATTAAAATTTCAATTAAACCAGATTTTTTTTGCTTTTTATCAAAAAAAATGGTTAGAAATAGTATTTAATTTGTTATAATGAAAACCACACTGCAATTTTTGACCTATGAAAAAGATCTGTTAGAAAAAGTACACTGTATTTGCTGAACTAATACAAATACGCTATATGCATTTCTTTATAGTATTATTATTTTTTATTGTAATACCTAAAAGTTATCTGCCAAATTAAGCTACTTATGTTATGTACTCAAATCTTTATTAGATGCGAGCGGATAATAATTGACTTACTACGAATAATTAAAACCCTTCATAATCAATGATTAAGCAATAAATTATAGTGTATATTTATTTTTGTTTTATCTCAACACAGCGGGATATATTTTAAAGTGTGGGGCATAATCACTTTAAAAAACAATCATATGAAACAGGCATATAAAAACATTTTATTAACTATTGAAAAAGAAGAGATAAATATATCAAGGAGCACAAAAAGTGCAATTGATGAAGCTTTTCACATGGTTTCATTTCTTGATAAAACTCTAACCGAATTAAAAGCACAAATAAATCAGAAAGGTTTTGAAAGTATTTTGGAGGAAATTATTTTCTTTAAAAGAGTAAAGCCCGAGATTCTGGGCAGGCTTATGTTTTACAACAAGGTAGTAAAAATTGAAGCATATAGCCCTCTAAATTCGGAATTGTCCGGAGCTTACTATGCGGAGCAGCTTAAGTTACTCAACAAGGAATATAAAAAAAATATAGCTTCTTCAGATTTCTACAGTTATTATCGTACCGGTAGGTCAGACAAAGATGAGTTCTATTATAGACTAGGAAATATAAACTACTTTGATGGAGTCGATAGCTTCTTCTTTGAGGTTGACAGGGATTTCTCGACTTACTACGATTATAAGGTCGCGCAGATCAAGGCTTACGATCTTTATCATTCTTACCTTTCGGGAAAATTTGGTAGAGTTGAACCTACAAATAACGAAGATTTCGATATCAGTGAAGATGCCGAATTTTCTTGGACTGATTCAAAGAATGCTCTTATTGAGCTTATCTATGCGCTTCACATTTCAAGAAGTGTTTCAAATGGCCGTGTCGGAATTCGGAAGATCAGCCAGCTTTTCGAGAATATATTCGAGGTAAGTCTCGGTGACATTCATCATGCATTTTATCAGATGAAATTTAGAGCAGGTCAAAGAGCTCGCTTTCTACATTCGCTAAAATACAATCTTGAACAATATATGGACAATGATTTATAGATTGGAAGAGAATCAATATATAAGAAGGGTAATCCAACGGGTTATCCTTTTTTTTTTGCCCATACCTAGTCATATCGTACCCATGTAGATGTTTCTAATCCAATCTCCCAGGCAACAGTCACACAAAGAAAGCCTGCAAAAAAAAATTATATCTGACTAGCATATGGGTATGTGCACTGTTAGATTTTGCCGGAAAAACAAGGCCAATTTTGGCTCTGTAAACCAAACAGCAAAAGGCTATGAATATTGACAGAGTTGAATTTTTGAATTGGATGGAACGAATCATGAAAAGATTCGACGTCCTTGCCGGTGATATCGAAAATAGAGAGAAAAAAAGGCTCAGCATCGACGGCGAAGAATTATTGGACAACCAGGACGTTCTGCAAATGTTAAAGATAACCTACCGTTGTCTGCAACGCTATCGTACCATTGGTAAGATCAAATACTTTACAATAAGCGGAAAAGTTTTCTACAAGAGTTCTGACGTCCACCAGTTTATCCGTGACAGTTACCACGGCGGAAAGTTTACGCCTATGTAGGAAAGCGAAAGAGAGCGGAATTCCTTCTTAGAATCCTTCCAATAATTTTAAGCACTTAAATACTTTCTATTATGAACGAACAAACTATTTCTAAAGAAAACCAGCCGCAGCAAGTACTTGAATCTCTTTCCGATATTCTTTTAGTACTTGATAAAAAAAAGAATCGTATCGAGGCGGTAAAGGGTGTGGATGAGGAAGGGAAGCTGCAAACCTCTACACCTAAGAAGTCAAATCTTCTGGATTTTATGCGTGTGGACAAGGGGGACGCTATAAGCAATTTCTTTTCGAACTTCTGGCGCCGGCTCAATGATCCATTATCATTCCGGTTTTTCAGGTCACCTGAAATTAATCTGGATGAAGTTGCTAAGAAGCTACAGAAAGCCATTGACCATCCCACTCCCGAGGGTAATAAGCTTCTTGATGCACTTGAAATCAAATATGATAATAAGTTAAATAATAAAAATATGGAAACAAATCAAACATCGGAGGGCACAGCACCTACAACAGAGAGTAGACCTCAAAAGTACAATGCTCAGGAGATCGACTGGACATCACTTGAAAAACTGAATTTAAATCGTGAACTGCTTGAAAAAAACGGACAACTTGAGAAACTGCTGAAAGGATATAAATCTGATGGGATTTACCGAATTGAAGGGAATTTTGATGGTGTTGTGATGAAAGGAGATGCACGTCTCTCATTACGTAAAGTACAGGACAAAGTTGTCGTGATGGCTCATGGAGTCCGAGTGGAACCAGATCTTAAAAATCAGTTTTATGGCCATTCTTTTACAGCTGAGGATCGGGATAATTTAAAGAAAACAGGAAACATGGGGCGCGTTGCGGAACTTACAAATTATTCCGACGGTTCGACGGTGAAGGCTCTCATCAGTATTGACAAATTAACCAATGAGGTTGTGTCCTTTCCAGTAGATCTGATCAAGATCAGTGAAAAATTTGGTGGTGTGAAACTTAGTCCGGAGCAAAAAGCTGAACTGCTGGAGGGTAAACAGGTCCTTGTGGAAGGTATGGTAAACTCGAAAACGGGAGAAGTCTTCAATCAGCATCTGCAATATAACGCCGACGCGAAAAAACTTGTTTTTGTCGGACAGGGGGAGAGCCAACAACAGGCGCAGGTTGAGGGCATCCCTGATGAATTTAGAGGTAAAATTTTGGATGAAAAGGAAAAGAAGCTTTTGCAGGATGGTGAAGTGATTCATGTGAAAGATATTGTCAATAAAGAAGGCACAAAACTTTACTCGGGCTATGTCTGGCAAAATAAAGAGAGCGGAAGATTAGAATTCGATTTTGATCATCCCAATCAGGAGAAATCTAAAAAACAGACAGAGATACAGAAACAGGGGCAGGGGAAAGAAAAAGAGGGGACTTCTGCGAATAAAAATGCGGTTCAGAACGGTACTGTGAAGAAGGAAAATACCAGAAAACAAAAAATGAATTGATCCTGATGAAAGCAATTATTGCGGAAAAGCCCTCAGTAGCTTATGAGCTTGCACGTATCGTAGGTGCAACAGATAAAAAAGACGGATATTGTGAAGGCGGAGGTTTTCTGGTGACCTGGGCACTGGGACATCTGGTAGGTCCTGCTATGCCGGAAGATTATGGGATTAAGGGATTCAGTAGGGAATCCCTTCCCATTATTCCATCAAGATTCAAATTAATAGGAAGAAAAATAAAGTCGGGTAAAGGCCTTATTGACGATGAGGGATCGAAACGGCAGCTTGCAGTAGTTGAGTCTGTTTTTAAGCGGTGCGAAAGTATAATCGTGGCGACTGATGCAGGGCGTGAGGGCGAAGTTATCTTCCGGTTTATCTACCAATATCTGGGTTGCACAAAGCCCTTTGAACGGCTTTGGATTAACAGCCTTACCGAAAAGGCCATCATCGATGGATTCAAAAATCTCTTGCCGGGAAGCGATTTCAATGGTCTTTTTCTGGCCGGTAAGCAGCGGTCTGAATGCGATTGGCTTGTTGGAATCAATGCTACGCAGGCGCTGACCGTTGCCTTGGGTGATGGACTTTTTTCTCTTGGAAGGGTACAGACGCCAACTCTTGCACTAATTTGTCAGCGTTTTCTAGCGTGTGAATCATTTGAGGTTAAAAACTACTTTCAGCTTGAACTTTCTTCTATAAAAGAAGGTGCTCGTATTAAGAGTCTTTCGACAGATAATTTTGAAGATAAAGAAAAAGCTGAATCAGTAAGGAGGACCCTGGAACGTGTCGGAGTGGCAGAAGTAAAACAGGTAGAAAAGAAAGCTGGCACAAGTCAAGCGCCACTTCTATTTGATCTGACAGGACTGCAGAAAGAGGCGAATAAAAAGCTCGGCTACTCTGCTCAGCGGACCCTGGAAGTTGCCCAGCAACTTTACGAAAAGAAATTTATAACCTATCCTCGAACGGGATCCAAATATATTCCCGAAGATGTCTGGCCCGAAATACCTGCGCTGATTCTAGCCTTAGGTTCTCGATCTTCCTGCAAAGATTCTGTTGACACAATCAAGTGGGAACGCTACAACAGACACATTGTAAATGATGTAAAAGTCACAGACCATCATGGTATATTGATTACGGAAAATATTCCGACCCGATTGAACGCTGATGAGGATGCTCTCTATGATATGATCGCCAGGCGCGTGCTTGAAGCTGTTTCACCTACATGCCATAAAGAAATCACAGATGTTAAATTTGGTATTCTTCATTATGATTTCAATTTGAAGGTTGTCAAAATTGTTTCTGCAGGATGGAAAGTTGTTAACGGTGATTTTGATGAGGAAGGTGATGATCTGGTCACTGATTTTCCAGATCTGCAAGTAGGAATCCAGGTTAAAATAGACAGTTTAGAGGTACTTCCAAAGAAGACCAAGCCTCCAAAGCTATACACGGAAGCTGATTTGCTTCATAAGATGGAAAATATTGGCGCTACGGTAGATAATGAACAGGAGCGCAAGATGCTCAAAGGCTTAGGTATTGGAACGCCGGCAACAAGGGCTGCCGTGATTGAAACCTTAATTGACCGCGGGTACGTCAGAAGAAAAAGCAAGGCTATTGTCCCTACAGATAAGGGAATGCTTGTTTACGAAATTGTAGCCGATAAGAAAATTGCTGATGCTGCAATGACTGCGCAGTGGGAAATTGCATTTGAGAAAATCGAAAATGGAGAACTTGATTCTGGGATTTTTCATGCTGAGGTAGAGCTGATGGTACAGCAGGTTACCGATGAGCTGCTGAATATTAAAAGAAAATCATCGAATACCGTACATCTCAACTGCCCAAAATGCACTTCTTTAGTAATTCTCGGAGAAAAAATAATCAGATGTACAGATCAGAATTGTGGCTGGAAATTATTCCGGAACATTTGCGGCGTCCAGTTGCAATACAAAGAAATTGAAGCGCTTTTAACAAAACGGCGGACACCTTTAATAAAAAAAATGGTGGGTAGAAATAAGAAACCATTTAGTGCTTATATCTTACTGGACGGATCTGGTTCGACCACTTTTGAATTTGAAGAAAAAAAGAAACATAAATACAAATAGTTCCTGATGTGATTTGGTTAGTGAAGCCTGGAGCCTTAAATGGTTCCGGGTTTCTTTTTTTATAGGGATTTAGGAATATCGATGCAAGGATAGGAACGGATAGGACACAATGCCAACAGTGCAGCTCAACCAAGCTAGGTTTACCGCTATAAAACTTATAAAAATTATAGCGATATGAAAAAGCATAACAAGGACTATTCCTATTACAAATTAAAGTTGCAGGATCACATTGATTCAAGTTTTCCTGAAAGATCTGCTGATACAAATTTTATTGATCAGCGCGCCAGGTGGGCAGCAAACGCATACGATGGCGCGTTTAGGGCAGGCAATCCTATTAACGAATGTAATGAGATCGCCGACGGCATTCTTTATGAGGGATTGCACTTTTCTAAATTTGATTCTCTGTTTGAGGTTCTTTCCTACGAATTTTCTGATGTTTTTGATGAACTCGATTATCGCGATTTTGCACTGAAGATCCTTCCAAAATGCCAGGAATGCTTCGAGCATTATGAATTGACTGATGATTTCGCCTATACAACTGGTTATGATCTGCTGTATACGGAGCTAACAGGTTTTATTGCTATTTGGATTGAGCAAAATGGTATTCGATAAGAAACGCCATTTACGGCAGAACATTGATGCCATCAGAACAAGTTTCAGTATTGAAAAGGAGGGGCGGGAAGCAACCGAGCACGAAAAACTGCTGCTACGTAATTTTGCGGGATTTGGAGGCTTGAAATTTATCTTAAATCCCGTCTCATTACCGGATGACATCAATGGCTGGAAGGCTTCTGATCGGCCTTATTTTGCGATGACGCAGGAATTATTTACGCTCATCAGAGAAAATACAGAAGATCAAAGTAAGTATGCCGACTATGTGGCAAAAATTAAGGGTTCTATTCTAGATGCATTTTACACACCGAAAGAGATTAGCGGCAGCATAGCAAAGGCAATACTGGAAACGGGAATAGATATTGGTAGCATCCTTGAGCCATCGGCCGGTGTAGGAGCTTTTATTGAACCCTTTAGAGGACTGGATCATGTAAATATTTGTGCTTATGAACAGGACTTAATAACGGGGAAAATCCTGAAAAATTTGTTTGGTTCCCATGCTGATATCAGAATAGACAGCTTTGAGAATATTGGCGAAGGAGATACAGGATATGATCTCGTTATCGGTAATATTCCGTTCGGAACCACTTCAATATTTGATCTAACTTATTCAAGGGGTACAGATAATGCCCGGAAATTTGCTGCGCAGAGCGTCCATAATTATTTCTTTTTAAAAGCTACCGATAAACTGCGCGAAGGGGGGCTGCTGGCATTTATAACTTCGCAAGGGGTTCTGAACAGTCCTTCCAACTATCCGATCCGTGAAGCACTGATGCGTGAGCACAATCTCGTGGCTGCGCTACGGTTACCGAATAATCTATTTGAAGAAAGTGGTACGTCTGTAGGGACAGACCTCATTGTTCTGCAAAAAAATACACAGCCTCGTTCCTTATCTATGCGTGCATGCGATTTTATGGGGACCACAGAAAACTGCAACCTCTTATTTTATAATCCAAACTACATTATTGCTACGCGTTCTTTTCAGGATACTGATCAATATGGGAAGCCGACAACGGTGCATGTGCATGATGGTGGAGTTGCTGGAATTGCAAAGGATGTTCATCTAAAACTTTCAGAGGCTTTCCTGCAGTATTTCAACCGCGAGCTTTATGATGAACACAGCATGAAAGAGGTTGGTAATAATTTGACATCAGAACGAATTCTAAATATTCCAAAAAGCGTAAAACCTGATGCTGGTAATTCTGAAACAGTGACTCAACTAAGCCTTTTTTCCGATCAGGTTATTGATGATTTATCGGTTAAAAAGGCAAAGAAAAGTAGGAAAAGCACAGGCCAAAGTAAGATTACAAATTTTCAGCAGCTTTCCTTTTTTGATGCAGATGAAGTCAATACAAGTCATAATAAACCGCGACGGGCAAGTAGATCGGATCAGAAAGAAAGCGTGCAAAAAAAGCCTCTAGCAACAAACTTAACGAAACCTAAAGAGGTCGCATCGTTATTTCATGAACTACCTGACAATGCGGTGTTAAAAAATGAGGTAAGAGCCTTTGACGGTGAAGTGAAGGCATTTTACCGTGAAGATACTATAATTATTTCGGGTAGCAGTATCGGGAAACTAAAAATTAACCGTCGTGATGGGACCTATATTTTTCATCCACTTGAATTATCCAAAAAGGATCAGGAGCGAATCCAGAGCTATATCAACCTAAGGGATAGCTACCATTCGCTGTATGAAATTGAAGCTAGAAGTAGAGCGGAGGATAAAGAGGGGCGACAGCTTTTAAATAGGACATATGATGAGTTTACTGGACGGTATGGAAATTTAAATATAGCCGAAAATATTAGATTCATTAAAATGGACTCTTCCGGAAATGAAGTTCCTTTTCTTGAGCGGGTGGTTGGTGGTGTCATCCATAAGGCAGATATTTTTACACATCCAGTTAGTTTCTCCACGGCAGAAGTTGCTGTAAGCAGCGCTTCAGAGGCTTTGTCGGCTTCACTTAATCAAACGGGCTCCATAGATCTTGCTTTTATGATGCAGGTGAGCGGCCTTTCCGAAAACGAATTACGGAAAGATCTGCAGGGCCAAATTTTCTTCAATCCGTTATCTGGTGAATTGGAAGTATCTCAGAAATTTCTTGCTGGAAATGTTGTTTTAAAAGCGACGCAACTGAATGATTACCTTGCTAACCATCCGGAAGACATGGAAGCCCGGCAGAGTCTGGAAGCGCTTGAAAAAGTCATTCCTGAACCGATTAAATTTGAGGAGCTAGATTTTAACCTGGGGGAGCGGTGGATCGACACAGAAATTTATAACCGTTTCGCAAGCCATCTCTTTGACACCGATGTACGGATTTACTATTCAGAGAGCAGCGATGATTTTTCTGTAAATGCAAAATCCAGCAATATTAGGATTTCAGAAAAATACGCTATTAAATCTGAGAACCGGACATTTGATGGTTTGAACCTGCTGCGGCATGCTCTTGTTAATACCACTCCGGATATCACCAAAACTGAGTACTTAGCGGATGGGAATGCCATCAAGGTCAAGGATATGGATGCTATCCAGATGGCCAATGGCAAAATTGATGAGATCCGACATGAATTTACGGATTGGCTTTATCAGCAGGACGATAATTTTAAATGGGAACTTACCGGAAGATATAACGAGCTTTTTAATTGTCATGTCAGACCGTATTATGATGGTAGCCATCAAACATTTCCAGGGCTTGACCGAAGGGCAGTAGGCATAGAGGATCTTTATCAAAGTCAGAAAGATGCTATTTACATGCTTAAAAGCAATAATGGCGGTATCTGTGATCATGAAGTTGGGGGAGGCAAGACACTTATTATGTGTGCAGGAGCGCAAGAAATGAAAAGGTTGGGGCTAGTTCACAAGCCAATGATCATAGCGCTAAAGGCCAATGTTCACGAGATTGCAGAAACCTATCGAAAAGCTTATCCTTTCGCAAAGATATTATACCCCGGTAAAAAGGACTTCACACCCCGGAAAAGGCTTAAGATTTTTGGCGATATCAAGAACAATGATTGGGACTGCATTATCCTCACACATGACCAGTTTGGTATGATCCCCCAATCAACAGAATTGCAGAAAGAGATACTTCAAGCGGAACTGATGTCTGTGGAGCAAAATCTTGACGCACTGCGCAGTCAGGGGAAAGATGTATCTGGTGCAATGATGAAAGGTGTAGAAATCCGGAAGAAAAACTTAGCTGTGAAGCTTAAGACACTGGAGCATGATATCGAAAACCGAAAGGATGATGTCGTCGACTTTAAAATGATGGGTATTGATCATATTTTTGTGGATGAGAGCCATAAATTCAAAAATCTCATGTTCAATACGCGTCATGAGCGCGTCGCCGGATTGGGCAATGTACAAGGCAGCCAAAAGGCACTCAACCTCCTTTTTGCCATCCGTACAATTCAGGAAAGAAATGGGAAAGATCTTGGTGCAACTTTTCTTTCTGGAACCACTATTTCAAATTCACTTACAGAGTTATACTGCCTTTTTAAATTTTTAAGACCAAAAGCACTGGAAAGACAGGGGATTAATTGTTTTGATGCATGGGCTGCTATTTATGCCCGTAAATCGATAGATTATGAATTCTCTGTTGCCAATAATATCGTTCAGAAGGAGCGGTTCAGACATTTTATAAAAGTGCCCGAACTGTCCCAATTTTACACTGAAATCACCGATTACCGTACTGCGGCTGATATCGGAATTGATAGGCCGATAAAAAATGAGATCCTCTACAATATACCGCCGACCCCAGATCAGGAAATTTACATTAAAAAGTTGATGGAGTTTGCAAAGAGTGGCGATGCTGAGTTACTTGGTAGAGCTCCGCTAACGCCGACAGAGCAGAAAGCCAAGATGTTGATCGCGACAGATTTTGCAAGGAAAATGTCCCTTGATATGCGGCTTATATCTTCGCGATATACAGACGATCCGGGCAACAAAGCTTCTGTTTGTGCAGCAAATATTGCAAAATATTATAAAAATTTCAATGCGCAAAAAGGCACTCAATTTGTTTTTTCAGACCTCGGGACTTTTAAACCGGGCGAGTGGAACATATACATCGAAATTAAGCGGAAACTTGTTCAAGATCATGGGATACCGGCAGAGGAGATCCGCTTTATTCAGGAAGCAAAAACGGAGGATCAGCGTAAAGAACTGATCAAAGCTACCAATGAAGGGAAAATTAGGGTCCTCTTTGGATCGACAGAAATGCTCGGAACAGGGGTAAATGCCCAAAAGAGGGCGGTAGCTGTGCATCATCTGGATATTCCATGGCGGCCTTCGGATCTGGAGCAGCGGGACGGTCGCGCTGTTCGAAAGGGCAATGAGATTGCTAAATTTTTTGCTGACAATAAGGTCGATGTTTTTATTTATGCTGTAGAAAAATCATTGGATGCGTACAAATTTAATACACTAGCAAATAAGCAGCGTTTTATCGGACAGTTAAAGAGTAATACCATCGCAGTACGTATACTTGATGAAGGGGGAATGGATGAAGTTTCGGGTATGAATTTTTCCGAGTATGTGGCTTTATTATCAGGTAATACCGATCTATTGGAAAAAGCGAAAGTTGAAAAGAAAATTTCTGTTCTTGAAAGTGAGAAACATGCTTTCTTAAGATCAAAGTGGAGTTCCAGTTCAAAATTGGAAAGTCTGCAAGAAGAACTTGAAGGGAGAAAGTCCCGGTTAGCAAGGTTAAATGCAGACTGGGAAAACTATCGAAATCGTGTCCAAAAATCGCAAGACGGAAAAGTTTTGAACCCGATCGTCTTGGATGGCTTGCGCCGGGATCCAGATGTTAAAGAAATTGGTGCAAAGCTGGCTAAACTTGCAGCGGCTTCAAGAACCGGCGGTGATTACGAAGAGATAGGCTCTTTGTATGGCTTTAGACTGCTTGTAAAAACGGAAATGACACAGAATGATGAATCCAGCCCTATTCAAAGAGATAACAGGTTCTTTGTCTGTGGTGAAGGAAATATCAAGTATACGCACAATAATGGTATTATGGCAAGCGATCCCGAGCGGGCAAGTTTAAATTTTATTAGTGCCCTTCAAAAACTTCCTGGACTCATTGACGAAGAGAAAAAGAAGATAAATCAGCTAAAAGCTGACCAGATTGTATTAGATGATATTGTGAATGGCAGTTGGAACAAAGAAAAGGTACTTGCAGCTCTGAAAACTGAACTCGCCGCTGTGGAAAGAAAAATACAGTCATCATTGGAGGTAAAAGATGATAGTGATAGCGGTAAACATATTAAAGCAGAAGCTGAAATAAAACTCAAAAATTCCTCTACCTTTAAATTATAGGAGGAGAGCCAACACTTTTGTTGTAAGTTTCTTTCGGCAAAACTTTTACAATTTTAATGTAATGAAATGATTCGAATAGACTTTGTAGGCTGTTCCGCAATTTAATAGCCTATTAACAAAATTATTGTGGTAATTTATTATTTAGATCAATTCAATTTCGAAAAGTAAGGCAACACCGCATGCATTGGCTATTTTTTCTTATATTGGAATTAGTATAAAGTACTAGAGGCCATTATTATGAAAAGTATCAATCAACGTTTATTTCATAGAGTAAAATCGATTTTAAACATAGGATCCATATTTAGGGCTATAATTATAATCGTTGCCATGTGCATGTTTGTGCTATCCAGTATAGCCTTTTTTTCAATACAAAAAATGCTCTTCCGAAATCATTTCGAATTTTCACCAGATGGTATTAATTTTTACATTAATCAATTCGCTAAGTATAACGGATTATTTGCCGCAACAATAACACTCATTGTCGCTTATTATGGTATTGAAAGACTTAGGGCTGCGGAAAGGGCAAATATTGATAAAGTTCGGCTTGATAGATATTCTGATTGGAAAACGATTACTGATGCCAGGCTTGATGTTGTAAAAGATGAGAATCCTCTATTTAGAAGAGAGTTTATTAATATTAGATATCAGCTTTTTGAAGATCTATATCCTGCTTTTTCAATTGAAAGTAAAAAACAATTACAAACACTTTTTAATAAATATTTTGCAGCTTTAGTCCCTGCTTTTGAATCGAACAATAAGAAACAGCAAGGTTTCGGCGCAACATACCAATCTCCAGATCAATCATATTTTGGTCAGAATTTCCTGTTTGTCTTTCTTGGAAGTCTGACCGGTAAAAACTATGAAAATGTTGGGGAAGATCTTTTGGAAATGTATGTTGCGAGTCTTCCGAGCAATAGATTTATAGATCCTGTTGCATACCAGATAGCTGCCCAAAATTATTTCAAATTCAAACAATAATTAATAGTTGTTTCCCTAAAAAATTAATTGATCATGAAAGATTACTATCGCCTAACAACTGCCAAAAAGCAAGAAATAGCTCAAAACTTAATTGATATTTTTGAGAAAGATATCATACCTTCAGCCGATACAATAACCTTTATCTGTAACTGGGTCTATACGGACCGAAGTGAAAAATTTAAGGCTTATTATGATGTGTGGGATATTGTATTAAGAAATTTCATCCCAAAGACAAAACCTATTCTGATCAGAAGCATTCCCCGTAGATCTAAAGCAGAATACATTGCGAGCTTTACAAATACGGCATATTCGGCTGTAAGATTCGGTGAGCGAAAAGGCTATTGGATTATATGCGATACAAAAGATTGTCTGCCATCATTGACAATTAATAAAGGGAAATACAGAAATACCTTTTACCCACTTAGCGATGTGTTAAAAAAAGCAAAAGCTAATGGCGGTTACGGTTTCTCTGAAAGATTTCTGAGAGACTATGGCGGAGAAGACGAATACATTATGAGAATCGACTATTCAGTAATGCAACTTCTAAAATACGTAGACTATAAGTACTAAACTAAGTTTTCTTCCTGGAATTCCCTGCCGTTTTGGAAAAAACGAATATCGTATTTGCCCGTATTCTTTTTAGTTCCAAAAATTATTGCTATACCTAATTTGTAATTGTAATGATTACCAAGAAAATCAATGGTTAGGTGTTCAAGTTTAATCAGGTCAAATTCTTTATGTTTTCTTGTATGGCTGTCCTTTTTTACTTCGATTACAACTAAGTTATGGTCGTTTGTCTGCCTTCGATGAATAATGATGTCAGGACTAATTTTGTAATTATCATTATCATTTGGTTTAAAACCTATTTCCATCATGCGATTTTCTGCTATATCCAGCGCCTTCCTATCATTTGGCTTATCTATGTCACCATTATATTCGGGATCAACGTCGAACTGAGGGAAAAAAGGCTTTAAATAAAAGGCCAGATGAGTAGAAATATTTAGTTCATTAAGGCCTCTTGCTAGATTACCAGTTTCTTTTTCAAGTAGAACATTTATGGCGTCTTTGATATTTTTTACAATGATTTCTATTTTCATATTTTTATTTGTATTGAATTAATTCATCTTTCAACATGTATGCTTTTGGGGAAATGATAGTTATTAGAAAATCCAGGATAAAGAGATAATCAGCCAGCAATTCTTTGTTAGTTTTTATGTCGTTCCCATATTTGTAAAAAGCTTTCTCAGCGAAGTTTTCCAATAACTTTCTATTCACTTCGTAAGCATTTTGGCTTTTAAGCATCAAGGCTACCCAACTTAAAGATTCCGGCATAAACTGCTGAAAAGCCACACCACTCAAAAATTTGATGCACTCGTTTATTTTGTTAAATCCATATTTGGTAATAAACTCTTTATAATAAAGGCTTTTCCCTTCAAGCACAAGCCAATTTTGCAAGCCCACAGGCCAATCAAGATCCATAAAAAAGAGCGGTATGTAAACAGTCGTTTCATTCTGAAGTGTCCACTCTCGCAAAACATCCCAGAGTGCCCAAAAATTATCTTTGGGTAAGCCATCTGCTACTGACCATATAAATTCTTTGAGGAGTCGATACAAATAATTTGTTACATCAGTGGTATTTAGCTTTTTATCTTCAGTTATGGTAAGATCCAATAATTCCTTAAAAAAAGGCCTTGAAATTTCAACGGATTGTGAAAGCAAAAATCTTGGATAAAAGAACGTGAATGCACGTCTACTTTCAATAAAATCAGACTTGCTCCAAGATTTTTTGTCACCTAAAAATTCCAGGTGAAGTTTAAGAACTTCTTGTACCATGTTATGTTGTTCCGCAACTGTCGTTGTCCAAGGTATAATTCGCAGAGCATCATCAAGAAGCCAGTGAGTTGGCATATCAAGAGTGAATGATAGTTTTGCAGGTTTTTCAATACTGCCATCAAGAACCACTGTTGTTAAATGATCCACAAATTCTTCCTCCTTTACAATATCTTTATTCTCATTTTCCGCTTCCTCCCCGTACATCCAAATAGCATCCCTGCGGCGTTGTTCAATAGAATTCATTTCTTTTTTGTATTCTATGAAGGATAACAGACCATACCAGCAATTTAATACAAAATCAGGATCATCTTTTACGAGGTGATGTGCTATCCCAACTTGAAGCGCAATTCGTTCCTGTTCGTCCAATCCACCTATAAGCAATCGAAAAATTAATTCCTTTATTTTCAGTATATTTTTTTCGTCTGTTCCGTAATTAATATTATATGAAAGACCAGTAAGAGCCGCCTGCTTACCAAAAACGTCAAGATACATATCCATAGATTCTTGGCCGATCAAATTTTTTTCTGCAAAGTCCATGATAATTTTCCGGCACCATATTAATTGCTCTGCATTCATTTCATTAAAAAAATCACGTAGACCAAGTGATGCCATCAGAGTTTTCGAAGTCATAAAATCAAAGTGACCCTTTGATTGTTGAATATAATCATATCCTTCTCGCCACTTTTCGTAATGGTGATCATCAATAGGTTTATTGTCATACGCATCTTTTGCCCAGATAACATTAACAGCCGGTACTGTGTCAAGATCATTAGTTTCTGTCACATTTTTTCGAACTTCCTCATCATAGGCTGGTTGAATCTGGAGCATTTTTTTACCGTTATATTCAACTGGTATATACTGGTATTTACGGGCATCCATATCAAATAGAAACTTTCTCCATTGAAATTCCTCAGCTGGAGCCTGTTCCCACATTTTATCAATTTCCTTATATAATAGATCATTTTGGGTTCGATAGATAAACATATAATCAAAAACAAAACCTACGAGTCCCTGATAGTATTTTCGCCGGTGAACTTTTGAATTGGACTTGGTTCTTTCATTTTTCTCGTATTCATCATCATTAAATACTTCATTAGTATATAATTCTGACATCCATCGGCTTGATTCCCACCAGAAAAAAATTGGTATACCTAATAGACAAACCGAATTTTCATCTAAAAGGTCAGGATGTGCTTGTATTACACTTATCGTTATTCCCAGAAATGCAACATTGTTAGATTCTTTGATAATTCTTTGAAGGTACCCTCTTAATTGTTGATCTGTGGTTTCCCCAATTAAGTCTAAAAGTCCAGCTTCAAGAGCCATTAGCAAGGAGGCGATATGCCGGTTTTCAGATCTTTTACTCCGATACATAGACCAATAGTCATATGTCCCATAATAAGACTTCGAAGTGCCATCGTGGAAGCTTATGGTAATATCCTCAATATCCTCACCTTGCGATTTTAAAACGCTTTGGTTTTTTTCAAACGCAGCATTTAAAAAAATGATAATGAAATCTAATGCTTTGTCTGGATGATAGAGAAACATCCAATAAAAAAATGTGTGATAGGCACTTGGAAAACCATGTTCGGTATTAAATCGTCGGCTCAAACCGAAATCCCTTGCGTCAGACCTACGAAAATGGATAGGAGTATAAGGTGGTCTTCTATCTTCTTCTTTATTTAACCAATCTTCCCTCGCAATCTCCAATACATCATGTGGGAAAAAACGGCATATTTGGTCAGCCATGACGCCTTCCGTAATACATTTTCGAATTTGATTTAAAAATTGGATATTATTCCATCGCTCATTTCCAACATGTGGGTTTTTAGCAGCCTGTATTAAGTTTTCAACTAACGAAGGGTCTGAAGCGGTCAGTTGAAAGATTATTTTTACATAGGGCTCTAATACCGAGCTCACTGAATCATATTTTACCGCTCCAATAAATGCTTTCTGAACTCGATGAACGAAGCCTTCCAAAAAGTTGGCAACACTTTTGCCACATGGTGGGATTATTTGAGGATTGAAGTCAGGTAGTTGTTTCGACCACGCCTCAATAAGTGCTATGTATTCGGTATCGATTTTGAACGATGAAATTGTAGCATAATTATCCCAAATAAAGTCAATAATATAGTCCCATCCGGAACCTGTTGGCAATAACTGATCTAAACTTTGCTTGGCCGGGTCGATACGTTTACATCCGATCTGGAGTAAAAACATTATCTGTTTCAGGAATCGTCCTTCGTTGTTGAGAAGATTATCTTTTAGTGCATCTAAAAGTATTGCAGCATTCTTGGAACGGAGTGATACAACTAAAAGTTCGTCTTTCCATGATTGCGACAGTAAGCTATCTTGCAAAAGTTCATGAACGAAACTTACCGATCTGACCGGCTCAGTAAGGTAGAACTCTTCCATCCACAACCGAAATGCTCTTTTCATTGCAGGGTTATTTTCCATGGATTCTAAGAAAGTTCTACTGTCTGGCATCAGCTTTTTTTGCTCTGAAATAAATCTTATCAGCGCCCAATCCTCTAAAATATCGTGTGAGGGACTATATTCAGGATTTATTCCGATATCGTTCTGTTGTATAATATTGTCCCTCAATAGTTGAGAAATCGTGTCTTCGCTTCCTGGAAAGTCGGTGAAGAGGCGCATTTCTCGTGATCTTTTTACACAAATTTCGTAAAAAACAGCTCCTCTGGCGGTATTTCCATTCTCTACTATGTGCTGCCACATCAACTTCTTAAATTTTATTTCATCTAATTGTTGCTCACTTTCCAGGAAAGGAATAATACGAACTGCCTTGTCAAGATAATAGGGGTTATGAAGTAAATGTTTGATTTTTGGGTTTTCAAGTAATGTTTTAAGTTGGGGGATCGCATCCTGAACTAGTTGTATCTCTCCATCAGTAAAATCATTGACTTCTAAATATGTATTATTTTTTGGAAGCTCAAAATAAAAATGAATACGAAACCTCTGTAATAAATATTCCCTAACTGTTATTAAAAGAATAATGCGCGAAGTTGATTTCATAATTTGGAGCAATTCATTAAATGCCCCCGAGAATTCGGATTCTATTAATTTTTCAAAACTTTCAATCCAAATCAAAACATTTCGTGCGGATAAAGGACTACCGACAATTTGTTGGATTGTCGCATTATATCCGGCTCTCTTCATCGCTTCATCTAAGGTATTACAGTAGAGATTTTCTGGAGTAAGCGTAATGACAGTATAATCACCTTCGGATTTTAATTCTTTCACGACAGCTTTCGCCAGAGCTGATTTTCCGACACCGGGCTTTCCATGGATAACGACAAGATTATTTTCTTTAATAGCACGAATCAAAAAGGATGTGTCACGATGAACAGTGAATGAACCAACTGTCTCCCTAGTTCTCAAATTAATTATTTCTCTATTTTTATCCATTTTCCCATAACTATCCAATATTTCAGGATTAGTTTCGGGTTTCAAGTCTTTGATGAGTTTGAATTTGTTAGGATCAATGAGGTTATTATAAGCTAAAACCTTCGTTGCTATAAATGTATTTCCATCTACGTAAGTATGGATTATTCCTACAAAATAGAGATTTCCGAACAGATCGGCATATGCTCCTGATCCTGAAAGACCAGCTACATTTGACATGGCCTGTTGATAAAAAGTATCTAGTGATCCTTCATGATGCAATGTAAAAATATTCGGATTATGCTTTTTATTTTCAAGAAATTTAAGCGAAAAAGGCTGGTCGTCTTTTTGATCATTAAAATTTGCGAATCCCCTAACTTTATATTCCTGGATAGTATCATCTGCATCAATAACCTGACTGAAAAACCTCTTTCCGGTTAGCGCTACTATATCATTCGCAGGTACAATAATTAGGGCCAAATCTTCTTCATTACTTACAGAGGTTATCACGACTGCAGTATCTGAAAGAACATATGAATGATAGGTCAAAGACTCATCATTGAAAATTTTATCCAGTAGTATTCCTTCTTTAGAATAGGTTTTGTCAAAATCTTCCCCAACTAAGCAATGTTTAGCGGTTAAAATATATACATAATCAGTATCAGCATCTGGAAAGTATATAACTGCGGTCCCAATGTCTTCATTGCATTGAATTCTGATGGTAGAAAGCTGGGGTAAATTTAGATTCATATATTGTCAGTGATTTCTTCAAATAAAAATAGTTCATTTTCGGGACCAATCTCTTTATAGGTAGTTTCAAATTTGTAGCACGATTCGACCTCTGCATCAATTTTAAATAGATCTCTCAATTCGTTTGTGTCACAGGAATAATGAATTTTAATTTTTATTTCATTTTTCTTTCCATGTTCCAGCAGTCTTACCAATGCTTCCTTGTCTGGATGTCGATTGTGGATACCATTACCAGTTACAACAAAATTCTCTGTTTTGACCATTTCTAGTAATTCAATGCTCGTATTTGCTTTGCTTCCATGATGAGATAACTGCATAAAGGAGAGAGGAATGGGATTTGTTGAACTATATCGTAAGGCAGAAAGACTATCTTCAATATCTGATGGGTGGCTGTCTGCTAGAAGTAAGGCCTTAATGTCGCCAAATTCAGCAAGAATAGCAATCGAACTGCCGTTGACTTCATCTTTATCTTGATGAAACGGAAGATCTTTCAATTCAGCGATAGTTTTCGCATGATCTGACTGTGATGCTTTTCTGCCAACTTTCATTGTCCGCTCTTCCTCGGTCCATAGATCTTCTGCTTTTTTTTGTTTTTCAGGTGTAGGCGAAAGTATCGTCAACTGCAGACCCTGAACCTGAATAGATTTTGTTTTTGTATTTATAGAAGGTTCGCTTTGAATGTAGCTCTTTTTGATATATTCTCTTAAAGTAATGCCATCACGGACTGAAATTTTCTCACTGGGTATTTGGATAGGTTCGGTGGTACTGTTAAATATAAATCTCTTAACAGCATTGGGCTTATCTTTTATGGTTTTATCTTGTAGGAAACCCAAAACTGCACCGATGTGATCTCTGTCTATATGGCTGATTATCCAGTGGTCAACGACTTCATCAGCAGCTAAAATTTCTTTGATAAGTGGAGCAAAAGCATTTTTATATTCACGGGCGTATCCACCGTCAATAAGTATATTGTGCCAGTTCGAATCTTCTCCTAAAAATCTTATGTGAATGGCGTCACCGCCACCAGTATCATAAAAATGGAAACTAATTTTATGTGTTTTTTGAAGCATAATGACAATATCAATTAATTAGTTTTTTGCATTAACATGCAACAATTTTTTACGTGCTTTAATATGCTTCAACAAGTAGGCATCCAAGACATAAAGCTTAACATCTTCATCAATCCTCGTCTTGTCATAATAATTCGCGTCCATAGCTTTTATATAATTTATAAATCCTTTAAATGGTATCTTTTTTAAGGTCGTATATCTTTTCAATATAAAAGTTGCATACCTTTTTTTTATGGACACGTATTGGCCTGCGAATTCTATGATAAAAAAATCGTAATTAAGATCTGTATAATAATCAATTGGTAGTAATCCTAATTCCTGCAAAAAAGGAATAGTTCTTTGAAAACGCATTTCACTAACGAAATGAACTCGATCAAAAACATATTTTATTACATCTACCTCAATTTCAGCGACCTCTAAAAATTTTGCAAGGCATAAGCGATGTTGACCACCTATAGTAAAGTAACGATCACCATATTGAACTACAGTTTTAGCTTCTTTTGCGTTGTGGATATGGTCAATAACCTTTTCTTTGGTTGGAAAATTGTCAATGACACGATCTAACCTGCGCAAATCAGTAAAAAATTGTAACCAATAATATCGCCAATCTTTCGGTTTGTGCATAATACAGTTGTAACCATAGGAATAATCAATCCCACAAATCTTACGGGGATCTATTTTTTCCGTAAAGGTTCCTGCAGATCTGAAAAAATGAAAGTTTTTGATATGGCTGAAATGGGCTACGACGTCGTCGTGCCAATTCTGTTCATCAAATTTTGGATGTAGGTTTCTTAACCATTCTATTCGCTGTTCATCCGAATACTTGTAAGGCATTAACAAAGGCTTTTTATTGACAGAAATATACTGAAAATTCTTTCTCGAAGTATAAAAATGATTCAATAAATAAGTCTTTTATTATGTCGTAGTTTAAAACTACGGGAAGCACATTAATTGGTTTGAAATTGGTATCTGTTTACAAAACAAAAAGCTAAGTTTTTCTAACAAGGTGGGCTAATTCCGGGTCGTTCTCAATTCTCGAAAGTTCACTTGCAATAATTTTTGAAACATCAAGTTTGACCTGGCGATAATTTTGATCAATTTCTTTGTCCATTCTGTCCTCGCCAGTTTCTGAAATAAAAGAACGGATCTCTGGAATAGGCTTATAGTTTTTACTTTCTAAGGCCACCTTTTCCGTATCTACTACGATTTGGGCATGAAATATTTTTTGCTCTATTTTCTCACCAAAATTGTCAGCAACTGCTCCCACAAACATTCCCTGGGAAAGAGTAGATATTTTAGACGCAGGAATCAGACTGTCTAATTGTGTTGATATAGATGTACTGGTATCATTTCTGTTGATAGATATCGATTGACGTTTTTGGACAATCTTTCCAAACCTTTCTGAAAGTGTTTTGGCGGTTTCACCAACGACCTGACCTGAGAATATATTTCCGACGGTATTGAGTATAACTTTCGCTTCCTTGTCACCATAATCCCGGATCAATTGAGAGAAATCCTGAAAACCAAGACAGACAGCCACTTTATTGCTTCGGGCTGTTGCGATCAGGTTATCCAATCCACGGAAATAAATTGTGGGAAGCTCGTCAATAATAACGGAACTTTTAAGTTTTCCCTTTTTATTTATCATTTTTACGATTCTGGAGTTGTATAAGCCAAGGGCAGCCGAGTATATGTTCTGTCTATCTGGGTTATTGCCAACACATAGGATTTTGGGTTCCTTCGGATTGTTTATGTCCAATGAAAAATCATCCCCGGACATAACCCAGTAGAGCTGTGGAGAGATCATTCTTGATAGCGGGATTTTAGCGGAGGCAATCTGGCCTTGTAGTTGATCTTGTGCCCCGCCTTCCCAAGCATCAAGAAAGGGACTAAGGTAGTTTTCAAGCTCAGAATAACTTGTTAGTATTGTAAAAATATCAGCATATTTTTTATTAAGTAGTTCGATTGCGTGCGGAAAAGTGCAGAATTTACCATTATCATAAATCTTCAAAAACCAGATGATCGCTGCTAGCAGGATGATTGGTGACTCAACAAAAAAATCCCCTTGTTTCTGAATCCACGTCTTATTAAGGTTTAGCATGATGGTGTACGATGCTTCGTATGCATCAGAGATGTCGGTCATGAATTTAGGATTTAAGGGATTGCAGCGATGGCTTTTGCGTGGATTATCAAAGTTGATCACATAGAATTTGGGTTTTACATCGTACTTGTCACTGTGCTTCAGGAGATGGTTGTAAGCAATTAGTGAAAGATCATCAAATTTGAAATCGTAAATGTACATCGAGAATCCTTTTTCGATATGTTGCTTAATGTAGTTGTTGACTATAGCGTAGCTCTTACCACTTCCGGGAGTACCTAGTACGATAGATGCGCGAAAGACGTTCACCACCGATATCCATCCGTCATTCCATTTTCCACGAAAATAAAATTTTGTCGGCAGGTTAACGGAAAACTCATTTTCTAAAAGCTTTGTCTCCTGCATGAAGCTTTCGTTTTCATAATTGAAAGGATCATCCATCAATTTGTTTTTAAGCAGCCTACTCATCCATAATCCAGCAACCATAAGCAGGATAAAGCCTGCAGATGTTGAAACCATATATAGAATGCCTGATATTTCAATAAGCGGGAAATTGAGTAAGTATAGTATTGATCCACTAAATAGACATGTATTGATATTTTTCCACTTAATTTTTTCGTTTTTCACGCCTTTAGTTCCCAGACAGCTCAGTGCCAATAAGATTAGGGCAAACAGTTTGCTGTATATTGAATTAGTAAATAAACCAGAGGTTTTTTGGAAATTTTTGAGAATTCGCTCGACAATTTCGAGCGTCCATCCCTGTTCAAAGAAAAAGGAGTAACAGAACCAGTAGAAATTCATCAAAACTAGGAGAATGCTTACAGCTCGCATGAAAGCCATAATTTTTGCGAGGCCTCTTAAATCGTCTTCTTGCATATATGAAAAGTTTCACCATAGATATTAGTCCTGACGAACAATTTTTCTGCTAATGCATAAGATGGTACACATTTGCCTATAACTTCCAATACCTTTGAAATATTGTACGATTTAGATTAGCCATTAAGTTTTTTATCTGCGATAAAATTCCTATAATTAGACTGAATTTCGGAAGTGGATTATGTTTGATACTATAGGACAATTTGAAGAACAGTTTAATAAACAGGTATTCAGAATCACCTTTAAAAATCGTGATTTTCAAGTCGTATTATTGAAGAGAGATTTGACTAAGAATATGTCGGAATTTCAGATACTCTTGGATGGTCTGGTGCAGAGACTAAAAAAGGAAAACGGCAAATGGAATTTTGAACATGGTGAAGATCAGGATTTAGCCGAAGATATCTGGCGTCAGATTGCTCTTAGATATAGATTCTAATTTGGCAGTAGCTCTGAAAGGAAAAATAATACCAAAATATTTTGCTATATTTGTTTCGAGCTTTACAGAAGCTTGCCACTTGTCATAGCGAAGCTATTTTAGCACTGTATCTAACTTTATATACCACTTTAACAAATTTCTTGTAAGGGGTTTTGGCTGACAGGTGACATCATTTCTATGCAAGATATATTGTTAAAACATGGAAAAAAAAGTAAATGGGCATACTGCTGATTATATTAAGCGTATCGCAAAATCTATTAAAAAAAATCAGAATATTTCTCATCATGAGGCTTTGGAACTTGCCTCAAAACAAAACGGATTTCATAGCTGGAAACATTTTCAGAATTTATTAAATAAATCTGATGTTCCTTCTTTGGTTTATGAGATGACTGAGATAAAGGAGTTAACCTTAAAGACAAAGAATCCCTATCGGAATCTATTGATAGCAGGATTAAATGAACTTCTAAAACAAAACAAAGATCTTTTGCAGTTTGACAAGAATAAGAAGGAAGATGAAGGGTACATTTTTGTAAATTTGTTCGGATTTCAAAGCGTCGTAATATGGAGAGAGATCAGTTTTGGAGAAATATCGTTAGCAGTTTGGTGGAAATATGATCACTCTAGGCATCCTCAAGCTAATCTTACAGGTAATGCTCGAGAAAACTTTCGAGATACCAGCCCTCTTGCAAGTAAAACAGAATACAAAAAATTTGTTGGCGTAGTAGTTCATGGATGGGTTGAAAGAGCAACAGGGAAATATATTCAAGGTTCAGGTGGTGATTCCATCATTAGGGACTATGTAAGAAGGGGCGAAAAAGCTGAATTAGAAAAGTTGCCGACTGTACAACCAAATGGCTTCCAAGCCGAAGGTCTGTTCTTTGTGTAATATGTTTTCAATTGCTTGCTATTCCTTTTTATAGGAAATGTATTTCATAGGTAATAAGGAAGTCCGAATTTAGGACTTCCTTTTTTTTAGTTTTGTAGAAATATACTGCTTTGACTCTGTTATAGAGTAGGATGCGCGATGTCGTCCCACATATTTTAAGGATTATTTTTGATGCTACTGCTTATCTTTTGCGCTTTCTCTTTTTTTTCATGTTAAACTCAAATAGATGTTCTTCTGGATCTTCTGTGATCCCATGAAGTAGAAGCTGATCAAGAAGTCCCCAATCACTAAAAACAGATCCGTTATTTATCATAAAGTCGAATAGTGGATGGAGCGAATAGTTAGCTGATCTTGATTGCTTTGAAGTGTCTTTTTTTTGTGAATCATCTATATATTCTACTACTATAGGACTTTGGCTACTTGAAAACAGCGCATTGAATGAATTTGCCGAAAATTCCTTACCGAGATGAGAGCCATTGAATACGTTGCGCGAATTATGATCTATAAAGCTAATTCCGTATAATCTGCCTTGATCATTTCTTCGGATCACTAGATTGATCCCGTGGTCTATTAAATACTCTTTAAAGTCCTTTTCACTTCGGGCTATACTAATGGCTTGCGCAATGATATTTTTGCTTTTTTCTTTAGTTTCTGCAGCAAGTTCTTTACTTTTTATAAAATGTGTTTGAAGTGCTAGGAGTCCTGCTTGTTTGCCGAAAAGGGATGCTTTGAAGGGATTGGTCACCTTTTCTCCATTTTTATCCAATGCGAAATACATTAAACCTTCCTTTACATCACCATTATATTCCTTTTTTATAGGTTCGACGGCGATATTAAATAGTGATAGCAATGCATTATAGCTACCAAGGCTTTGAAAATAATAGTATTTGGATATGTATCTCACAACAGCCGAAATTTGGCTTTTAATATTACCTTTAGTATGGTCTACTGGTTGGAAAGTAAGACTTTCATTAAAACTTTTCTTTTCGTCGGCACCTGCTAAATTGTATTTTTTTTCAATATTGCGACAGATTTCCATTGATCTTCTCTTTTCAAAAACATCGGATATTTTGATTCCATTTTTGTCCACTGTTGTTGAAACAATATGGATGTGGCTGCGGTCGATATCATTATGCCTAAATACAACATAAGGTTGATCGCTATAGCCCATTTTTCGCATATATTCCTCTGCAATTCTGACATAATTTTCATCTGATATTATATCAATGGGATCAGGATTTAGCGAGATATGGATTGCCGTCTTTTCTGTTTTTTTATTTGCAGCTAAATTGGCCATGAATGAGGATAGTAGCTGCGGAGTCGTATATTCTCCACTGGGAGTTTCGAACATATTGTTGAGGTGTAAAATTGTACCAGCATTTTGATGAATCTTGGAGAGGTTATAATTTAAAGCACCATATATATTTGATCCGCGACCTATTTTTGCAATCATAGTTTTTCTTTTTTAATGAGATATTCAGCTTCAAACTTTTTGCTGAGCAGTAAAACTTCGCGGCAGATCCCGGCCAGATCTCTGGTCTGCTGTTCAAGCTTTCCGAGATAATGAACGGTTTTCTTATCGCTAAAATTAGTGTGCAGGATCTTTACGATCTGATTGTAATTGACTCCAATTGCACGGAACTGTGCAAAAAATTGCGATAATTTAGTGCAATAATCGATAGCCCCTTGATCTACAATAACTGAATTAATCCTTCTTTGAAAAAGTACGGAAACGATAAACTTCGCTCTATTGTCAAGTCCCGACTGCTCAAATAGGCTAAGAAATTTTACATTTTCTTTATCCGTAAGCCTAAAAACGTATCTATGAATCGCTCTTTCAAGTTTAGGTTTTCGACCTCCTTTACCATTTGTTGTCATATCCTTTTTTTTCAGAACTTACTATAAAGTCAAGTATTGTTTTATTGGCTCGCTACTGAAAACCTATATTTTCCTAAAAATTCATAGAAATCAGCTAAAGCATTTTAAAGGTAATTCCGACTTCGGAGGATTTCCATACCCTCGGCAGAGCAAGTAGTTTTGGGGCACAAAACGAGTTTTGAGGCACTCAAAACACAACTTGCTGTTACCTTTGGGGTAACATGTTTTAGTATACTATATATAAGATCTATGTAGTAAAACTTCTTGTTTTTTCAATAAATTTAATAAGCAGCTAAGAGGTGAACATAACAACTTGCCAGTCATTCGGTCTTTACGGAGCATTTGTCCTCTTAGTATGCTTTTATGTTGCGGGGCACCTGTTGGGATGTTAGACTTCGGGTCTGTTAACAGCTTTAGTGGTGAGCAACTTTTAGTACTAATTAATAAAAAATCACTGTTATGGAATTTAAAATTTATGTAGGTATTGATGTTTCCAAATTGACATTAGATGTATTTATTCGAGAAAAATTGTCACATAAGAAATTTAAAAATGACAAAAATGGCTTTGAATCTCTCCTTCGATGGTTAGAAAAACAAACAGCTACTGCATTTGAATCTATCCTGATTTGCTTTGAACATACTGGGCTTTATTCATTACCATTGGCGGTTTATCTTGAGGAAAATGATATTCCGTATTCAATGATTTCTGCATTGACTATTAAACGGTCTCTTGGTATCACAAGAGGAAAGAATGATTATATTGATTCCAGACGAATTGCTGACTTTAGTTATCGTTATAAAGACAAAATATCATTAACAAGACTTCCAGCGCAAGATATCGCCAAACTACAATCACTGCTTACCTTAAGGGGAAGACTGTCTGTTACCTTGGGACGATTTACTGTTTCAAAGAACGAAGCAGCGAAATTTATGGGAAGAGATGGTACAGAAGAGCTTTTTCTCGTGTATGACAATATGATTTCGACAATAAAAGAGCAGATAAAGAATTTGGAAAGATCCATTAAAGAGGTTATTGGAAATAATGAAAAATTAAAACTTTCTTATGAACTAGTTACTTCAGTAAAAGGAGTTGGTTTAATAGTAGCTTGTTATCTAATTTCGTATACACATAACTTCACCCGTTTTAGTACTTGGAGAAAGTTTGCTTGCTATTCTGGAATAGCACCATTTGATCACCAGTCGGGAACGAGTGTAAAAGGTCGAACACAGGTAAGCTCTATTGCTAATAAGGAGATGAAGAGGATTCTTCATTTGGCAGCTATTTGTGCCATCCATACTGATGCTGAGATGACAGAATATTATAGTCGGAGGCAAAATGAGGGAAAACATAAAATGACAATCATCAATATTGTCAGAAACAAGATTGTATCTCGTGTTTTTGCTATTGTGAAGCGTGGGACTCCATTTGTGGACCTTAAAAAGTACGCTTCCTAGATATTAAAAAACCTATCAGCATACATTCTCTCGGTTAAAGTGTTTAGCTGATAGGATTGGCATGTTTTTAATATAAAGTAAACAATTCAGTTAGTTATTTAGCTGTAATATTTCTTTTGCAACCAAAGACTAGCTCTAACCAGTAGGATAAGTACAGGGACTTCAACTAATGGTCCAATGACTCCCACAAATGCTTGTGGAGAGTTGATACCAAATACAGCGATAGCAACTGCAATGGCCAATTCAAAATTATTTCCTGTGGCCGTAAATGCAATTGAGGCATTTTTGTCATAAGGGACTTTCATCGATTTATTTACAAAAAAACTTACGAAGAACATAAGGACAAAGTAGATAACTAATGGTATCGCCACTTTGATTACGTCCATTGGAAGCTCTACTATTTTTTCACCTTTTAAGCTGAACATTAAGACAATCGTGAATAACAAAGCATACAATGTAATCGGGGAAATTCTCGGAACAAATTTTCTATTATACCATTCGATCCCTTTTGATTTTACTAAGATGTATCTGCTTAAGAATCCAGCTAGAAAAGGAATACCAAGATAAATAAGTACACTTTCTGTAACATCTTTCATGGATACGCTGACATTGAAATTGGCAAGACCTAATTTACCAGGCAGCACATTGATAAATAACCAGACAAAAAAGCTGTAGGTAAATACCTGAAAGATACTGTTTAAAGCTACCAACAGAGCAGCATATTCTCTATTTCCTTTTGCTAAATCATTCCATACAATGACCATAGCGATACATCTTGCTAATCCGATAAGGATTAATCCTATCATATAGTCTGGCTCATTTCTCAAAAACAAAATGGCTAGAACAAACATTAAAATTGGTCCTATAACCCAATTTAGCAATAGTGAAATACTGATTACCTTTTTATCCTTAAACGCTGTTGGTAAAAGGGAATAGTCCACTTTAGCTAGTGGAGGGTACATCATTAAGATCAATCCAATTGCTAATGGGATATTGGTTGTACCCACGGATAAGGAATCTGTTATCTTTGAAATATCAGGGAATAAGAAACCTAAGCCCACGCCGATGGCCATAGCAAGAAATATCCATAAGGTCAGGTATCTATCAAGAAATTTTAATTTTGGTTGCATACTATTTTAATTTAATCCTATTGTTTTACTTCTTCTTTCCATAATTACTGTGTCACGCCAGGTACCTCCAAGCTTTCCTATTTTTTCACGGTGACCTATTATTCTAAATCCTGTGCTCTTATGGAGAGCTATTGTTGCTTCGTTTTCTGGAAACATTCCACTCTGTAATGTCCATATTCCATTAATCTCACTTTCGACTATCAATTTTGCCATGAGTGCTTTTCCTATTCCTTTGCCTTTGTGGTCATTGGAAATATAAATACTCACTTCAGCCACCCCGCTATATACACAACGATCACTAACCGCAGATAACGCTGCCCATCCCACAATGATATGGTCAATGACAGCAGCAAAACGGCTATGCTTTAATTTGCTTTTGTCCCAATGTTCCCAATTAGGAACTGAGGTCTCAAAAGTCGCATTTCCAGTCTCGAGGCCCTGTCTATAGATTTCTGCGATTTCAGGAAACTGTTCTTTACCAAATGAAATTATGTCCATCCTATTTTTTTATTTGTGAAAAAACATAAAACATCTCTGCCGCTATCTGTAAACTTCGTTCTGCGTAAACCTGAGTTTGTTCCGGAGTATTGTCAGAAGCTTTAGGATCATCGTATTTTACAGGAAATCTTGCCTCTGCTCCAAATACAATCGGACAACCTTCATCCGCATTGTTGCAGGTCATTATTGCCCCGAATTCACTCTTTGGATTAAACTCGTTGTTATATTCTTTGGAGAAACAGATTACAGCTGCTTCATTTTGTGCGTATTTTACCGCATAGACTGGATTTTCAGTCTCGCCGAGCTTTTGGATTTGAAAACCTTGGTTTCTTAACGTTTCTGCTACCTTTGGAAACATTGCTGTTGCTTCAGTTCCACCTGAATAACAATATATATTCTTAACTCCAAAATGATAAGCCATTGCTTGCGCCCAGATCTGTGATAAATGACTTCTTCTGCTGTTATGCGTACAGATGAAATTTAAACGGATTGTCTGGTCAGTTTCTACCTTACCCTGTACGTAATCAACTAAAGGTTGTAAAACTATTTTTCTTTCTTCAGAAATTGTATCGATTGAAAGTGTTTCAATACTTTTTAAAATTGTTTGGTTCATGTCTAAAACTTTAAATTAATAGCCTCTTCTTAAATTTTCTGCATATTCATTAGGTAGTGGGCTGTTTTCCACTGCTTGTGCCGCTTTTTCAATGTCATAATCAAATCGAATAAATTCAATCTGGATACTATCTTTGTTCAACACAGAACTATTGTCATTGATCGTTAACATGACATAGGCTCCTCGCACATCATTATCTTTTGGTTTTCCAACAGAACCGATATTAACTGCATGGCGATAATGCGGAAGATCCTCAGTACCTGAGTTTAAAATACGGTGATATGGTTTGTGGGTATGTCCGAAACACATAATATCTGCATCTGCCTGCTCCATGATCCTAAGCATGCTTTTTTCCTCCCGGTCTTCAAATAAATACTCATTTATTTTTCTTGGGCTGCCATGTACTAAAAGAAGGTTTAATTTGTCTTCATTCAGCTGAAACTCAACTTTGATGTGTGCAGGAAGTGTTCGCAAATAGGAGCGTTCATCGTCCTTCATAATGGAGTTTGTAAAAGAAATGGAAATGTTACCATTGTCTTTTTCACTATCAGTCTTATAAGCGCAACCGCATTCGTTGCTCATACGTCCGATACCAAAATCATAATTTCCAGCAATAGTTGGTATTTTCCTTTTGCGGATTTCATTGACCACTTCGTTAGGCCAAATATTATAACCTACGAGATCTCCCAAACAATAAATACTATCCGGATTATGGATTTCTACATCTTTAAAGAAAGCTTCCAGTGCAGGTAAATTAGCGTGAATATCACTGAATAATGCAATTTTCATTTTAGTTATTTTGATTTAAAAATTCTTCAATTTCAAGAATGGTCTGTTTTGCTATTCTGTTTACTCCTATTAATGTTGCGGAGGCGTAACCAGTCCAGTTGCCATATCCTACAAACCAGAGTCCTTTCATTTCTAAAGACTTGCTTTCGTCTGTTTTTGCGATGCCTTTTTCGTCTGTTTTTATTAATGATTTCAGATAAGAGGTATTGTAACCGAAGCCTGTACACCAAATAATGGCATCAAATTCCTCTTTTTCACCATTATTCCAAATTATTCCTTTATCGTATAGCTGATGGAATGTACCACTTGATACCAATACACCTCTTTTTTTAGCTTCCTTAACTGTTGGAACCATTACGATATTGCCTAAATTGTATTGTGAGGAATCAAATGGTTTTCCTTCTTTTTCGGCCTTGTATCTGGCGGATGCCACAGTAAACAAATAATACCCATCTACTTCATCAGGTAAAAATTCAGGTTCCTTTTTGGTTGACCATTTTACAGTGGTAACTTTTGAAAGCTCTGCAACAATTTGTGCCCCTGAATTACCTTCGCCTACTACTAATGTTTTCAGTCCGATAAATTTTTCAGGGTTCTGATATTTTCCTGAATGAATTTGTAAACCTTTATAATCTTCTATTCCATCAATCATTGGGATAAATGGATTCTCCCAAGTTCCGGTTGCTGAAATAACTGTTTTGGTTTTAAAACTCCCTTGAAGAGTATGAACGTAAAATAAACCTTCATTTTTTTTAATTTCAGTAACTTCAGTACTTCTTTGAACATTCAGTTGATAATGTTCTTCATACTTGCCCAAGTAATCTATTACTTCTTGTCTTAGCGGAAACTGATGTTCAGATTTAGGCATTAACCAACCAGGTAAGGAACTATACTCTCTTGGAGAAAAGAGAGTCAGACTATCCCAGGTATGGAGCCATGCACCACCTGGAACAGCCTGTTTATCCAGTATAATATATTTCAGTTTTGCTCGTCTCAGGTAATATCCACAAGCTAAGGCGCTCTGTCCCCCTCCAATAACAATAACATCAAAAATTTCTTCCATTGATTTATTTTTTATATTGTTTAGAAGTTATATACTACACTCTCGGAATAATTAACAACAACCGCCTCCTGGTGTACAAGAACTACTTTGATTTACCGTTAATTCAGAAAGGTTTTTATTTTGCTTCTCAGAAGGAATACCACATGCGTCCTGAGCCAAACATGCTGTTGTTTTACTTTTCAGCACAAATGTTTTTCCATTGAACTCAAGATCGTATTTACCGATGGTATCACTTTGGTATTCCACCTCAATTTCAGAGTCTTCGATTCCTAATTTCTCCTCAGAAAGTCTGATAATATTTAATAATTTTCCAGGTTTTAAACGATGTTCATAATCATCCGCATTCCAAAGCTGAAAGTTTACAGCTTTTTCATCACGGATTACACCACCACAATCAATAAATTTTTTATTGATTTGGCCAACTTCGGTTACATGGAAGTGTTCCGGTACAAATGTTCCATTTTCTAATTGAAATTCAACATTTTCTAATGTTGGAAGGATTTCTTTGATTTCTGATAATTTCATTGTTTTATTTTTATAGTTATAATGCAATATTGCGATATTTTATGTCAAAATTTTTTAGCAGCATTTGAACTGCATTTTACTAAAATAAGTTCCGAATTTTAGGTTGTAAACCAATAGATGTAGTAAACTTATAATAATCGCTCCTGGCAATAGATTTATTGCTATTGATTTGAATATATGAAAGCTTTCAACCTGTTGAAAATTAGTGTTAAAGGTGATTCCAGACCCTTCAAGATTGATCTTGATTACCAAGAGTACAGCGATTGCAGCAAAATGGAAACCATTCACAACAAGATGTATAATGTATTCCCAACGTGGCAGGCCGCCCATAAATTTTCTGCTGTCTTTTTCAACATATGCGTCCAGTAGCAATGTAATGATGTCAGCCACTGTTAAAACACAACCGAGCAGAAACAAGCTGTTGTTTTCAATATTTAAAAATAAGGAAGTAAGAATGCCTGTAAACAAAATCGCTCTAATCGTATGGGTCAGGTGTTCAAAACGGCTTTCTTTGTGCTGATAGAGGCGATATTTGTACAAGTGAAGAAATACACCATCAAATACTGCCAGTAGCGAGTAGCTGATCAGTAATATTGAAGAGATAATGAAAGCTGTTTCCATTTTCTTAACAACATTTTTGATTAGTTACTGTGAAGATTATTTTGGAAAAATATTCTTTCAGGATATCAAAAGTATTTTCGTCGATACAGTAGCATACTGAGTTCCCTTCAATGCTCCCTTTTATTAATCCCGCATTTTTTAGTTCCTTTAAATGCTGAGATACTGTTGGCTGCGCCAATGGTAGTTCATTCACAATATCTCCGGTTATACATGTATTGACTTTCAATAAATATTCTATAATAGCGATCCTAGCAGGATGTCCTAAGGCTTTAGCAATAACCGCAATCTGGTTCTGGCTTTCTGTAAAATGATCTGTCTTCGTAGCTCCCATATTTAAATTATTATATTGCAATATTACGATATAAAAAATGAAAGACCAAATTTTTAATGAATTTTTTCACTTTTTATTTGGATATAACTTAGGATGCTCTGTTCTTGGGAACAGATATGAGAAAGAATAGAATAAAGCTCGCATCATAAAGAGCTTTAGGAAACCGTAGGTAAAAAGAGGAAAGGTAGTAAAACTTCTGCTTAACAGCTCTTACAGTTGCCTTCTTTTGCATACGGCATGTGGGTAGTGACTATGGTTAACTTAGCCAGTTACAAACCAAGTAATTGTAAAAGCATAAAAGTGTTAGGTTTTAAAAATGTAAAAGCATAAAACTAAAAAAACGTAAAACTATAAAAGGGTAAAAGGATAAAAACGGTAAAATATGAAGTCATAAATGTTGGTAGATTTTTTACCAGTTTACAAAATTCTAAGAAGTATGTATGATTTACAGATAAGATGTGAGTATTTATATGAGGCCCTTTTTAAACTCGTATAACTGACTCTACATATATTTTACTATGCATCTGTAAACTAAGGAAATTGCTCTTTAATAAAACTTTAAAAGTAAGAAGCTATAAAATAATATAATATGGAAAAAAAGAAAGAACCTTTAAAGGTAAGCATTTATGCGCAAAAGGGGGGAGTGGGTAAATCTACGATGACGATATTGCTAGCGAGCGTTCTGCATTACCGCCTTGGATATAATATCCTGGTACTGGATTGCGATTTTCCGCAATATAGCCTGATCGGTATTCGTGAAAGAGATAAACGTACGGTAATGGAAAGCGATTTTCATAAAAAACTGGCGGTTAAACAATTCCATACGATCAATAAGAAAGCTTATCCAATCATCAAGTGTAAGGCGGAAAATGCACTTGAAAAAGCCTTTGAATATTGTGAGACAAGTTCTGTTAAGCCGGATATTATTTTTTTTGATCTCCCGGGCACCGCCAATACACACGGAGTCATCGGTGCTTTAAAAGGAATGAATTTTATTTTTTCACCTATTACTGCTGACCGGCTTGTTGTGGAGAGCACACTCGCATTCAGTGAGGTTTTTCTAAAACTCCCAGCAAAGAATTTAAATGCCATTGAGCAATCTTTATACTTATTCTGGAATCAGGTTGATGGCAGGGAAAAGACAGGTCTTTACGAATTATACCAAAGCGTAATAGAGGAGCTGTCGCTACGTATTATGCAGACGCGGATCATGGACAGTAAACGCTTTCGTAAAGAAATTGATGATACAGGTAATTATGTGTTTAAATCGACCCTGTTACCTGCTGATGTGCAAATTTTAAAAGCCACACGTGTGGACCAATTCGTTATAGAGTTTCTAAAGGTAATTCATACGTAGGATGGCAATAAAGAAAGATCGTAAAGAGTTTGAGAAACCCATCATAGATGAGGAGTACTTGATGAACATCATGTCTGGTGACGAACCTTTGCCTGCGACAAATTTGGAGAAGGGTATGGACAAAAATACAGATTCACCGGCTAAAGTTGAGAAATCCAGGACAAGAACTGGCAAAAAGATGGATTACGAAGGGTTATTTCTTGTAAACCGCTTTCCCAGTGGCAGAAGTGGAAAGGTTGTCTATATCCGATCAGAATATCATGAGCGGCTATTGCGAATAGTGCAGTTGACCAGGGAGGATAAAGTAACGCTGTATTCATATATAGACAATATATTGGAAAATCATTTCCGAGAATATGGAGATGAGATTACTGACTATTTCAATAAAAAATTTAAACCAATTTTATAAGATGAAAAAACAAAAAAATCAAGTTGAAGTTACCGTAAAGCTCCATCAGCAGGTAGCGTATGAAAATGTGAAATATGAATCACTATTCCTATCAGATAGCTTCATGGATAAGCGTGGAGATAAGAGCATCTATGTTAGCGGTGAGCATCATACCAGATTATCGAGAATTGCGAATGTAATAGGTGAGGATAAAATACCTTTATATGCGTTGCTTGATAACATATTGAGGCATCATTTCGCGCTATTTGCGGAAATCCTAGTGAAGGAATTCAACGACAAATCAAAACCCCTTTTCTAAGATCATGGAGGGTTTAATGCAGATTGTAATATTGTTTTGCCTAATTGTCGTGATTATACTATTGTTGGTTGACAAGGTTAGGTTTATGAAACCTCAGCGGAAAATATATCGAAAGGTTGAGCAGGAAGCTGAACCGCATGTCATCGGTAGGGTAGCAATTCCTGAAAAGGAAAATGCACCCGTCTGGCTTGCCAACAGGAAAAAGCTGATTGAGCAAATGTTAGTAAATAAGGTGGATGAGGGTAACAACGATTCAATCGAAAATGACCAGGAAGAAGAAAGTGCCTCTAAGTTTAATATAGAAGACCCTGACGATTCCGATGATATTCCACCGGATGATGATCGGTTTGGACAGGCAGTTTCCTTAAATGAACTAACAAAAGTTGGGAACCTGTTGCAGAAGGATAGTCTGGATGCAGCGCAAGAAGAGGAAACTACGAACATCATCCAAAAAATTGAGGGAACAGAATTTCTTGCTATGATGCAACTGTCCATTGATGGAGCTTCTCAGAAGATTGCCAGACTTTTGGATAAGTCGTTATCGGAAAAACATGTTTTTATTCCGAAAGAGGACCAGAATACTGCACTGGACAATTTCGATATCGGGGACTTTATTTGATTCTGAATTTGAAAGGCACTAATTAGTAACAATAAATAAAGCAACAATGATAGCAAAGGATGATCCTGATTATATAATTGAAGAATACAAAGGTCAGATAATCGCCAGTCATAAAAATAATGTTTCACAAAAATCAATTGACAATATTATCATTGTTTATGATAAGCTTGATTTTCCCGACTATGGATTTTACATCGGACTTGATGATTCAAAAAGTATAGGCTACAGGAAAATGGAACCTGTTAATATCGAAGATGCTAGAAATTATATTGATTGGTTATCAGAAGTGACCAATAAAAAAGATTTTGAGCAAGATAGGTCAGTTTCTGTTCCGATGCCAATAAAAGAAGTTGTGGGCCAGATCTTATCTGAGGTCGCTTTGAAAAGGATGGAAAATAAAGATGCGCAGTCCCTAATTAAATCCCGGAAAAAAGGTAGGGGGATGTGATGAGATATTGATATATATTATAGAAATTATGGAAGTGAACCTACCTGAAATTGAAATATGTGATACTATATTTCAATTTGATATTGATAATTTAGTTTTAATTGAAAAAAATGATCCAAATAATCTCCTGTTTTTCAACGAAATGCTTGACCATCTTACGCATTACGAATTTTTTTACAGTAAAATCAATAAAAATACTCCTACAGAAAGACGTTTGGGGCCCGCAGATGATATATTTAACGAATCCGAAAGAAGTAGGAAAGAATTTGCTAATTCATTAGTAAAAGTGAGAGTTCCAAGAATTGCTGAGATTGATCCGGAAGGTATGATGCTAAAATACAATTGTAGCCTGGATGACATTAAAAATAAAACTGATTTTGACATTATAGTAGATCAGGGTGTTCTCAGACGAAGGCTCTCCGGAGAACGTGTTAAAATCGATATTGCGGGTATTGTTTATGAAATAGATGCTATTACTAATTCACTTCGACCAGTAAATGGTACTATAGATAGAATCAACCTAGCGGAGTATCGAGATGATTATTTTATTGATAATGAAAGTTGCTATTACTTAGACTGTAATTTGAATGACGGCCGTATCGTCGATCTGCTTCGAGATCAAACGGTCGAAAATTTAATAGAATATAAAGTTCCGGACCTTACAAATTTAGATCCAATTGCTATTATCAATAATCTTCATTTTCTTTCAGATCTTGAACTTTATTATCAAGATCTTAAAATGTCTCATGTAGCCGAACCATTTCAACAACGGATTAATGGAAGTGCGTTGCTAAACAGTGATTTTAAAGTTAGAAATCCAGATCTGAAGACCCTGATTTTGATCTCTGATCATGATCCTAATTTTACGCTAAAAGAATACCGAAATTATATTATTGCAAGTAGTAATGAAAGTCGCCATTTTGATAAAGACCTCACTGTAATCTTTGAAAAAAACAACAAGCCCGAAAATGCGCAGGTAATCATCCCATCTTCTAGACAGTCTACTAACAATAAAGAGCAAGGTATAAATGAAGCAATGAAGCATATTGATATTCTTGTTGATAATCCTAATATTATATCCAATATCTCAGTATTGAGTAATGCTCTTTCCATAAATCAATATCTTGAACTGTACCATTCGCAAGGTAAAATAGAGGCGAAAAAATTCCCGAAAAATGAAAAATCAACAATTGAGAATCCCCGGAAAGGGAAGCAGCCAAAATTTTGAATTTAGATATTTTTGATATTAGATAGGAAAACCACGGAAAAATAGTACCTCAGTCTTCTATAATTAACTAAATATTTTGTGTTACGGCAGACTTTAGCTCAACAATTACATTAATAAAAAATAATAAAATGCTGAGTTATGGAAAAAGAACTACCGATCTATACAGATCCAGATTACGGAATTGAGTTTATCGTTGATGTGGAGAAATTCGAATTTCGAGAAAGGGCTAATCCAGAAAACCGCTACAAATTGGAGGATATGATCGATCTGGGGGAAGCAGGATACCGCTTTGATCATTTCGACAAGACAAGTAGACAGGATTTAACCATAATTCCTCCGCAATTTGTTACACTGGCCCCAGAGCAGATGGCAGAGAAATACAATAAAGCTGTTGAGGAAATCCTTTTACTGAGCGATTTTGAGCTTATGGTCGATCAGGAAGCATTAACAAGGCGCATTAAAAATGGTGAGCTGCCAACAATTGAAATTGGTGGCCATATCTTTTATGCAGATGCCCGGATAGATCTTTTACGGCCCAAGGATGATTTTTCGACGATGGGGATAAGTTTTGATGATCTGGAGGACTGGTATGTTGACGAAAAAAATACCTATGCATTTCCGTATAACCCTCAAACACATGAAATAGGGAAGATCGAATGGGATAAAGTTGTAGAATATCCAAAAGACCTATTATTTGTTGAAATACCATTTGTGAAGACCCTTGATCCCGTAGGGTGGAATCGAAAATGGGGGTGGGGGAAAATAGAAGGCTTAAAAGAAACGGGGCTTCGGCTTGACTTTAAGGCCGATGTGATCCCGTGGAATAAGTCAGGAATCGATCAAATTATTTCTGAAAATAAACTCAAACAACCCATCAAGGATGCAGTAAAAAAAAGATATGAAAATAGAGAAAATAAGAAGGGACGGAAATTGTAGCAAATAATAGTACAACCGCCAGACTTTTCCAGTCTGGCGGTTTTTTTTGTGTTTTTCCAAAGCCGATTAGGACATCAACGGCAAACTTAGTACGTCTGATACCACCTGCTTCCAAATTTGATCTAATCTCGAACACCTTTGTTTCCAAGCCCGTAGAAACGGGTATTACAAACTTAAAATGTAATGAAACATGAAAAAATCAAGACAAAAAATTTTGCTTGGGTTGCTGTTGATTTCGCTTGTCAGCAATGAGGTATTTGCACAGGGAAATGGCGCTGCGGGCATTCAAGAGGCGACACAGATGGTCACCAGTTACTTTGATCCCGCGACCAAACTGATCTATGCGATCGGTGCAGTGGTTGGGCTCATCGGAGGCGTTAAAGTGTACAATAAATTTAGTTCAGGAGATCCCGATACCTCCAAGACAGCTGCGAGCTGGTTTGGGGCATGTATATTCCTGATCGTCGCAGCAACTATCTTACGATCATTTTTCCTTTAGGCTAACGCTATTAATTTTTTTCAATTATGACAAAAAATAAGATGGTGACGCCATTGACATACTATGGCGGAAAGCAACAGTTAGCCAAAATCATTATTCCGCTCATGCCCCCACATTATACCTATGTTGAGCCGTTTGTTGGTGGAGGCGCTATATTCTGGTCAAAACCCAAGTCTGAAGTTGAAGTGATCAACGATTGCAACCGTGAGCTGATCAACTTCTATGAGATTGTCCGAAATCAGTTTGTAGACCTTGAAAAAATGATCCGGATTACACTGCACAGCAGGTCGCTTCATAGCGATGCGCTCGTGATCTATAATAATCCTCATCTCTTTGATAAGTTACAACGTGCCTGGGCAGTATGGGTGTTATGCAATCAGTCTTTTAGCGCAAAGATCGGCGATTCATGGGGATACGATGTACGTGAGCAGACCTCTTCCAGAAGAATGAGCAATAAGCGCACTTCATTTTCCGAGCAATATGCGATTCGTCTGCAAAATGTTCAGATCGAAAATACGGATGCCATTAGAATTATCAATTCGAGAGATCATGAAAAGGCATTTCACTATTGTGACCCGCCCTATTTTAATAGCGACTGCGGTCATTACGATGGATACAGTAAAGATGATTTTGAATCTCTGCTTTTGTGTCTATCACATGCAAAGGGAAAATTTCTTTTGAGCAGTTATCCAAGTGATATCCTTAACAAATTCAGCCGGGATTTTGATTGGCACACTGTACAAATGCAGAAAGAGGTGCTAGTCGATAAACATTCGGGAAAAGTGCCAAAGAAAAAGATTGAAGTACTTACCGCCAACTATGACCTAGCGATAGTGCAAGGAACCCTAAATTTTAAATCTTAAGAACATGAAAACCTTTAACATTAATAAGGGAATCGGCTGTACAGTTGAATTTAAGGGGTTGAAAGCGCAATATCTCTTTGGATTTGCCGGAGGATTATTATTGGTGCTTATCCTCGTAATGGTGCTGTACATGGCAAACGTAAATATGTATCTCTGCCTCTCGGTGGGCTTTCTATCTGCATCGTTGATCGTTTGGAAAACTTTCAGCCTGAACAACAGGTATGGTGAACATGGCCTGATGAAGCTAGGTGCGAAAAGAAAGCACCCACAGTATATCATCACGCGTAAACCTGTGCAGTCTTACCTAAATTCTCCTACAGCTAGAGGTGAGAATAATCAAAATTTTAACGCTAAATCTTAAACGATATCATGAGAAATATTTCTAAGACCACAACTTTAGAAAGCCGTTTTCCCCTTCTTGCAATTGAGAACAATTGCATCATATCGAAGGAAGGAGATCTTACGGTTTGTTTCCGGGTACGACTACCTGAAATTTTCACGGTAGGCACGGATGTGTATGAATCTATTCATTCTTCGTGGTGTAAAGCGATCAAAACTTTACCAGATTATAGTATCCTGCACAAGCAGGACTGGTACCTGAAAGAGCAATATCAACCGGACCTAGAAAAAAATGAACATAGTTTTTTGTCACGCTCCTTCCAGCTCCATTTTAATGAACGTCCCTTTTTAAACCATTACTGCTACGTTTTCCTGACAAAAACGACAAAGTCACGGATGCAGTCGCAGAGCAATTTCAGTAGTTTGTGCAAGGGTAATCTTGTGCCTAAGGAAATACGGGATAAAGAAGGAATGAGACGTTTTCTGGAATCGGTCAGCCAGTTCCAGCGGATTATTAATGACAGCGGTCATGTAAAAATGGATCAGATCGGTGAAGGCGAAATTTTGGGTGCTGATGGGCAGACAGGAATTTTGGAACAGTATTTTACGCTGTCCCGCGAGAATAATCCTGTTTTGCAGGATATAGCATTAGGAGTGGAAGAACTTAGGATCGGTAGCAAAAAAATGGTCCTCCACACCTTATCAAATACGGATGATCTTCCCGGAACCGTATCTGACTGTAGCCGTTATGACAGGCTTTCCACAGATCGAAGTGATTGTATGCTGTCCTTTGCAAGCCCTGTTGGACTGATGCTGAACTGTGACCATATTTATAATCAGTATTTGTTTATTGATAACAGTTCAGAAAACCTAAAGAAATTTGAGAAGTCTGCCAGGAATATGCACTCTCTGGCACGCTATAGCAGGGCAAACCAGATAAACAAAGAATGGATCGAACGTTATCTTAATGAAGCACATTCTCACGGTTCACCCTCGATTAGGGCACATTATAATGTATTTGCATGGAGTGAAGACCGCGAGGAACTTCGAAACCTGAAAAATGATGTCGGAAGTGCGCTAGCTCTCATGGAATGCAAGCCCCGACATAATACGGTTGATGCGGCCACTTTATTTTGGGCGGGTATTCCTGGCAATGCAGGTGATTTCCCCGCCGAAGAATCCTTTTATACCTTCATCGAACCAGCATTATGTTTTTTTACGCAAGAGACAAATTATCAGGATTCGCTGTCGCCATTTGGGATTAAGCTTGCAGATAGGCTGACAGGGAAACCGGTACACGTAGACCTCAGTGATTTGCCGATGAAAAAGGGGATTATCACTAATAGAAACCGTTTCATTCTAGGGCCATCTGGGGGTTGGCGGGTTATTCTTAACTGAATAGCCCGCCAGCCCACCCAAAAAATGGAAGTGGAAAATCATTCTTCACCAATCATATGGTGAGACAGTATTATGAGCAAGGAACTCATGTACTATTAGTAGATACGGGTAATTCATATCAGGGATTATGCGAGCTCATAAAAGGTAAGACAAAAGGAAAAGATGGCGTGTATTTCACATATACTGAAGAAAATCCGATTTCATTCAATCCCTTCTTCACGGATGATAATGTGTTTGATATTGAGAAAAGGGAGAGCATCAAGACTTTGATCCTCACCTTATGGAAGCGGGACGATGAAGCCCCAAAACGAAGTGAAGAAGTAGCCTTGTCGAACGCTGTTTCCGGATATATCGAACGGATCAAAAATAATAGCGAAACGCCTTGCTTCAATGGATTCTATGAATACGTCAAAATTGATTATAAAAAGGTGCTACAAGCGAAAGAGGTGAGGGAAAAAGATTTTGATCTGGCTAACTTTTTAAATGTTCTGGAACCATATTATAAAGGTGGAGAATATGACTATTTACTTAATTCAGATAAGGAGCTTGATCTTTTGAACAAACGATTTATCGTATTTGAAATTGATGCGATAAAGGACCACAAAATACTGTTTCCGGTGGTAACGATTATCATCATGGAGGTATTTATCAATAAGATGCGCCGGTTAAAAGGTATCCGTAAGATGATTTTGATAGAAGAGGCGTGGAAGGCCATAGCGAAAGAAGGAATGGCAGAGTACATAAAGTATCTTTTTAAGACGGTAAGAAAGTTTTTCGGTGAAGCAATTGTAGTCACACAAGAGGTGGACGATATTATACAGTCTCCGATTGTAAAGGAAACTATCATCAATAATAGTGACTGCAAGATTTTACTCGACCAGCGGAAATACGCCAACAAATTTGACGACATCCAAAAAATGCTCGGACTGACTGAACGGGAGAAATCACAGATACTTTCAATAAATCAGGATAATGATCCTTCAAGAAAATATAAAGAGGTATGGATCGGTCTGGGAGGAACACACTCCGCAGTTTACGCCACAGAAGTTAGCCAGCAGGAATACTTGGCATATACTACAGAGGAATCGGAGAAAATGGAAGTGATGGATTTAACCCATGAAATGGGCGGCGACGTGGAAGCAGCCATCAAAAAGATTTCGCTTCGGAAAATCAAAGGGCTTTCGCCCACAGACAATTTAAATATTTAAGCAATCCTAAAAATAAAAAAAATGAAAAATCTATTAATGACCGTGTTTATGGTGATGGCCATTACCATATCACAAAACGTAAAGGCTCAATGGGTCGTTACTGATCCCACTAACCTGGCTTCCGGAATTTTGAATTCAGCGAATGAAATCGTGCAAACCTCGAGCACAGTAAGCAATGTGGTCAAGAACTTCAATGAAGTCAAAAAAGTATATGAACAGGGCAAAGAGTATTACGACAAGCTTAAAGCAGTCAATAACCTGGTTAAAGATGCTAGAAAAGTTCAGCAGACCGTTTTACTGGTCGGGGATGTAAGCAACTTATACGTCAACAATTTCGGAAAAATGCTTAATGATAAGAATTTTTCTGCCGCCGAGCTGGTTGCGATAGGAAATGGTTATTCCGCATTGCTGAACGAGAGTACGGAACTGCTGAAAGAACTTAAGCAAATTGTGAGTTCAAGCAGTCTTTCGCTGAATGACAAGGAGCGTATGGAGATTATTGACCGCGTATATAAAGAAGTTAAAGAATATCACAGCCTTGTAAGATATTATACCAATAAAAATATTTCTGTAAGTATTCTTCGTGCTAGAAAGCAGAATGATACCAAGCGTGTCATGGACCTTTATGGAACCGCAAATCAGAAATATTGGTAATTAATATTTAGTCTTATGGAATTTAACAACTTACATGAGATCTTACGGGGTCTCTACGATGAAATGATGCCTTTGTCGGAAACGATGGCCGTAGTAGCAAAAGGGGTTGCCGGATTAGGAGCCTTATTTTATGTTGCTTTAAAAGTATGGCAGGCATTGAGCAGGGCAGAGCCAATAGACGTTTTTCCCTTGCTGAGACCCTTTGCAATAGGACTATGTATCATGTTTTTTCCGACCATTGTGTTAGGTACTATCAATGGTGTGTTGAGTCCGATCGTTAAAGGAACTCATTCGATGCTGGAAGGACAGGTTCTGGATCTCAATACCCTGCAGCAGCAGAAAGATATTCTTGAAAAGGAAGCAATGCTTAGAAACCCGGCTACCGCATATCTGGTCTCCGATGAGGAGTTTGACAAAAAGCTCGATGATCTAGGCTGGTCATTTGATGACATAGCAACGATGGTCAGTATGTACCGTGATCAAGCAGTCTACAATATCAAACAGGAAATTAAAAAAGAACTAAGGGAAATCCTCGAACTTCTTTTTCAGGCTGCGGCACTGGTCGTGGATACTATACGGACTTTTTTTTTAATAGTTCTTTCGATACTGGGGCCAATTGCATTTGCCATATCTGTATGGGACGGATTTCAGAGTACGCTTACCCAGTGGCTCAGCAGATATATCAGTGTTTATCTTTGGCTTCCGGTCGCTGATCTATTTAGCGCTATGCTGGCAAAAATCAATGCCATGAGTGTGCAACGGGACATAGAGCTATTAAGTGATCCTTCATTTGTCCCTGATCCGGAGAATAGCGTTTACCTGATTTTTATGATTATCGGAATTGTAGGATACTTTACTATTCCTACCGTTACCAGCTGGATCATTCAGGCCGGCGGAGCAGGCAATTTTACCCGCAACGTTAGTCAAGCGGCAATGCGTACAGGAAATGTCGGTGCAGCAGCGGCTGGAGCGGTAGTGGGGAATATTGGCGGAGAATTACTTGATAATAAAAGTGGTGGACAAAAAAGCAATTGATTATGGAATTCAGAACGCTAAGAAATATAGAAAACAGCTTCAAACAGATCAGGCTATACGCAATTGTCTTTGCAATACTGTGTCTTGTGGTGGCAGCCTTTGCCGTGTGGAAATCTTATTCCTTTGCTTCGGCACAACGGGAGAAAATATATGTCCTGGATCAAGGAAAATCGCTGATGCTGGCGCTGTCACAAGATGCAAGCATAAATCGCCCCGTAGAGGCACGTGAGCATGTTAGGAGGTTCCATGAGCTCTTTTTCACACTGGCACCAGATAAGGCAGCGATTGAAAGCAATATGAAACGGGCATTCGATCTAGCGGACAAAAGTGCTTTTGATTATTATCGAGATCTTTCGGAAAAGGGTTATTATAACAGGGTCATCTCCGGGAACATTCAGCAGCGAATTGAAGTAGACAGTGTTATCTGTGATTTTAATACTTACCCTTATTCTGTGACCACTTACGCCAAGCAGTTTATTATTCGGTCCAGTAATCTAACCAGAAGGAGCCTTATAACGTCCTGCAATTTACTCAATAGCGTTCGGTCAGACAGCAATCCACAGGGCTTCCAGATTTTAAAGTTTTCAGTCCTTTCCAATAAGGATGAGGAAGTAATAGAGCGATAGATGTAAAATTTAGAACATGAAAAATATTAGAACAGCAATTGATAATGAGCTTGATAAGCTCGATTTAAGATGGCGGAATTTACCAGTCAAAAAGCAGATCAGATATGTACTTTATCTATTCGCATTCTACCTGCTTATGGGTGTAGGTGTACTTGTCAAGGTCTTTTATGATCTCGGCAGAGGTGATAAAATTGACATTAGTCACATCGAAGTACCGGCTGTGATTCATAATGAATCCTCTCAGAAAGATTCGGTCACAAATTCTAAACATATGGAAAATGGAAGATAAAGAGAATAAGCGAGTAAGTTTTATTGTGGATGATGATTCTGCAGAAAATTCGCAAAGCAGTTCCTCAAAAAATGATAAGCTTAAAAAGCCCATCATTTTTGGCCTGATGGCCATCGTTTTTATCGCCTGTCTTTACTTAATATTTAAGCCTAAAAATAGTGGTGAGGAAAATAAAGATAAAGGGTTAAAAAATGCCGTGCCCGAGGCTACCGATAAAGGACTGCAGGCCGATAAACAAAAAGCATATGAAAAAGAGATGGTTGAGGAAAGGGAAGCGGCAAAGCGTAATTCACTGATGTCTTTGTCAGATTATTGGAGTGGTGCAGACACATCGGTTAACGTTGAAGCTCCAGTTTCGAAGGTTATAGCAGGAAACTCTGAGGGATATGGGATCGGCAGTGGACAGAATAGTTCCTTGAGCAGTTATCAGAATGCTCAGCAAACTCTGGGCTCTTTTTACAGGGATGATGACCGTGAGAAATTGGCGCTACGTAAACAGGTAGATGAACTCAAAGATAGGCTTTCAGAAAAAGATGTACCGCAGGCACCTACGTATAAGGATCAGCTCGCATTAATGGAAAAATCATACGAAATGGCTTCGCGCTATCTTCCGGCAGCTAATGCGGGCCCCGTAAGCCCTACGGTCAATGTTAGTCAGAATATGGATTCAACTGCAGTTAAAACAACTGCTTTACCAGGCAAAAAAGGGAAAACCGAAAGTATGAAGGCAGACAAAAAGAGTGTGGTCTCAGCCCTCTATCGGGAAGAGGACGCATCGGAGACTTTAAATGGGACCAGTGAGCGTAACATGGGGTTTATAACGCCCGGACAGGTTGCCCAAAGCGATATTGTCAGCAACAGTATACATGCAATGGTGATGGAAACAAAAACAATATCAGGCGATGGATCACTAAAGTTGAGGCTATCCGAAAATGCAACCATCGGCGGACATCATGTTCCCAAAGGAACAGAACTCGTTGCCGATACCAAATTTCAGGGAAACAGGTTGCAGCTAAAGATTAGCGCAGTTGAAGTATCTGGAAATATAATTCCGGTTGAAATCCTTGTTTACGGCACGGACGGTCAGCTCGGATTACTTGTCCCACGAACAGATGAGATCAATGCCGCAGGAGAAATCGCGGCTAACATGAGCCAGAGTTCAGGAATGAATATTTCGATGTCACGTTCTGCGGGCCAGCAGGTTGTCGGTGATATGACTCGGGGCCTGATACAGGGCGTTTCAGGTTTTTTTTCTAAGAAGCTGAGAGCTGTTAAGGTAACGGTGAGAGCAGGGCATCCAGTACTGCTTTTGACAAAAAAGTAATATAACAACAATAATCATATTATGATATCAATCAAAAATATACTTATGATCCTACTTTTTGTGGGGCTGTTCATCAAGACCTTTGGACAACAGTCGCTTGAAGCGGGAAGAGTCGAACCTTATAGGCTCGAAGTTACCTATAATAAAACCAGCCACCTTATTTTTCCGGTAGCGATCAGGTACACAGACCTGGGATCGAATTATCTAATTGCGGAAAAAGCTGAGGATGCACAGAACGTCCTGCGTATAAAGGCAGCAGTTAAGGATTTTGCGGAGGAATCCAACTTTACTGTAATTACGGAGGATGGCCAATTTTATAGCTTTAATGTTATTTATAATGCTGATCCATATACGTTGAGCTACGATTTAAAGAAAATGAAAAATGATGCTGACCGTGAGGAAGGAAGAAACGTTCAGTTTGAGGAGCTAGGTTTTAATCCACCATCTTTAACAGAAGTTGCGCTAAAAACCATATATCAGCAGAATAAAAGATATGTGCGACATATCGCGTCCAGATCGTATGGAATTCAGTCGGTTCTTAAAGGTATATATGTCCATAACGGTAAGTTTTACTTCCATGTGGAAGTTAAAAATAGATCAAACGTACCTTTTGTCGTGGACTTTTGTACCTATAAAATAGAGGATAAGCAGATTGCAAAAAGAACGGTTTCTCAGGAAAAACAATTAGTTCCTTTAAGGCAGTATCCAGGTCTTGATGTAATCTCAGATAATTCGATCGCTGGCAATGTGATACTTCTTGATCAGTTTACAATCACCGATGAGCAGGTACTCCGGATTGAAATTTTTGAAAGGAATGGAGCAAGAAACCAGGTGCTGGAGGTTGAGAATTCGGACTTGGTTGCCGCTAAGCCCGTATCTGAGATGAATATCAAGGTTAATCAATAAACAGAGAATCATGAAACAGTATATCATCTTTTTAGTACTAGCCATTATGAGCAGTCAATTGTGTGCGCAGCGCATGGTGTATAAACAGAAATCGTTGGAAATGAATACAGGGCTTCTAAATACTGATAAAGTCGGCAAAAATTTCTATATCAATCTGACATTGAACAGTTTTGCAAAGCACGGAAACTACTGGATCTGGGGGCTTGAATATCAAAAGAAAGCTGTAGACTATAAAAATTGGGAAATCCCTTTAGAAAACTACTTTGGAGAGGTTGGCTATAGTATAAAGCTTCTTTCCGATTCAAAAAAGTTTATAACCTTAAACGGGGCCTTAACGGGTATCGCTGGCTACGAATCTGTGAATAGGGGAGATAGTATCCTTTTTGACGGCGGAGTTCTGAAAAACCAAATTGGATTTGTTTTTGGTACTGGAGGAAGGTTGTCGTTGGAGACCTATATTTCAGACCGGGTCGTTTTTATGGTGCAAAGTCGGATCAGGATCTTATGGGGGACCGATCTAGAGAAATTTAGACCATCAACGGGTATCGGTTTACGTTTTAATTTTTGAAAATCAGAGAATAATGAAAAATATATTTAATACTATGAAAATGTCGATAGGATCGGTTTTTTTAGGCTTTATTGCAATTCTGGGAATTGCATTACTTTCCGGCTGTGAGAAAGAGGTTTTGGATGTGCAGGAGGTTTTTCCTTTTGAAGTGAAGGTGATGCCTGTTCCAAAGGAGATCGGGATTGGTGAAAGTGTGGAAATACGGTTTTCCATAATTTCCTCTGGAAACTACACAGGTAATACGTACAGGCTAAGATATTTTCAAAATGATGGGCAAGGTAGTTTAAATTATGCGGGATATAAACCTTATTTGCCAAACGATTTGTATCCATTGGCGGAAAAAGAATTTCGTTTGTATTATACATCAGAATCTTTAGTTTCACAACAATTTGACGTCTGGATAGTTGATAGTTTTGGTAATGAAAAGCAAATTTCTTTTCAATTCAATAACAAAAAGCTAGGTCCGATCATTATTGGGCCAGTTAGATAATTTGTTTTCATAAATTTTGTGATATTTGTGAAGCAGAAACCATACACTACCAGAGTGGAAGCATGCTTGTTAGGACAGCCAATAGGCTGTCCTTTCTTGTTACAATTAATAGTTTGGCCATTAAGTTCGGGGCACATTAAATGTGATTTGTACATTATTATTTCATTATTAGGGCAAAAATATTAAATTGACCATACGATAGACCATAAATTACACTATACGGAAACTTATTTTATTGCTGACGCTGACATCGGTCTTTTAAGATAACAAAATAAGATACAATGAATTTCTACATCGTCTCACTATTGGATTCTTTAGCTGAGCAAAATCTATCTGTTTTTTGCAAACTAAATTTTGTGAAGTCCGCAGTCCTTTTTTCTGATCTGCATGTAATATCTAAGCATTTTAAAGTCGTTACTGATTTTTATTTTTCTTTTTTAAAAAACCTTGAATTCATACCAGAAAATGCGTTTACTAAAGATCATTTCGGTTATTATAGCTTTGCGGAAGATAATGGTTATGATCGGTCGATTAAAGAGGTGGTACGTAATCTTAACCAGACTAGGCCTGCATTTAATGATGTATTTCCGGTTCAAGTGCGTTATACGGATAAAAGTAATATGCATTTGGTAGTAGGTTTATGCCGCGCAGAGAGTGTAAAGAGGGGCTTTTTGCATATAGTTGATCTTAATTTACCTAAAGAGGAAATTAAAAACACCCCTCAAAATGTTATTTATGTTAAGGAGATAGTGAAATCCTATAATCCCAATAATAGCCAGACTTTAAAGGAATTTATTGAAAACCAAGGTTATAATTATAATCATTTTCAACGTGACTGTAAAATTTGCTTTGGTGATTCTTTCTACAGTTTTTGGTTAAAGGGAAAGATGCTGGACGCTGTAGGCGATATAATATGTACGCCCATGAGCTTAAAGGAAGTAGCATTTAAAAACAGATTTTTAGATTATCAGAATATGTATAAAGCTTTTACGCGTCATGGTGTCGGTCTGACAACAATTCCTCGATTAGCTAATTTATAATTCCTTTAGTTATTATTGTACATACTTTTGTTGCATATTGGTATAATTTTATTACATATTGGTATATAATTGTTAATATTGTCAATATTTATTTTTAGCACAAGACCGAAATTTGTCATAATCAATGCCAGTGATTATGATAAGCTTTATAAAAAAGTATTTTGTACAGACGGTAAGCATTCTTCTTGCATTGCTCTTTATATATGCTGCTGCCAGTAAGTTGTTGGACTTTGCAAACTTCCAGGTACAACTTGCTCAGTCTCCTTTATTAAGTGCTTACGCGGGAATTATATCATACCTGATCCTGATAATCGAATTTCTGGTAGCAATTGCGTTATGTTTACCCATAAGCAGGCTTCTAGCTTTATACGCATCACTGGCATTAATGGCCGCTTTCACTATTTACATCTACCTCATATTGAATTATAGTGATTTCATACCCTGTAGTTGTGGAGGTATACTGGAAAAATTGGGTTGGAAAGAACATCTTATATTCAATATTTGCTTTGTTTTATTATCTTTTGGTGCAATCGTGGCGCTCAGTAGGAACAGCGGTTTTAAAATGCGCACAACTTTAGCTTTTACGACTATTACAACTGTGCTGAGCTGCGGAATTGTGATTTTATTATTTCTAGGGTCAGAGCACATTGTGAAAAAGGAAAATAATTTCACAAGACGCTTCCTGGTTCATCCAGTTATTGGAGAAAAAAAGATTCTTGACCTGGACAGACCGGACTATTATTTTGCTGGTTATGATGATGAACATATCTATCTTGGAAATAGGATCTTTCCGCAGATTTTGACGACCGCCGATACAGCACTAAATAGCATGCAGTTAATGAAGATCGAGCCAGACAATATGAACCATAAATTTTCTAATTTGAGGTTGCAGGTCAATAATGGATTTTACTATTTTTATGACGGTACTATACCAATAATTTACCGTGGTAGATTAGGAAATCCACACGCTAAAACTTTAAGTTTTCAAGATGCCTATTTTAATCAGCTTATTGTTTTGGATTCAGCACGGTTTGCGCTGAGAACACAGAGCAGCGCGACGAAACAATTTACACTGGCACTCCTTGATCTAAATTCAGACCCTAAGATAAAGTTATTTCCAGAGCATTTAAAAAAGCAGATAGATGGTGTGTTCGATGTAGATGGAAACATAACTTATGACAAGTCTCAGAACAACTTGATTTACACCTACCTCTATAGAAATGAATACCTAATTATGGATAATTGGTTTAGGTTAAAGAATACGTTCAATACTATTGATACAACACGTATTGCCCAGATCAAGATAACAAAACTTGCTGACGGTAGACACAAAATGAACGCACCCCCATTGAAGGTGAACCGTCAGAGTGTTGCATTCGGTGGAGTACTCTTTAACCAATCTGATCTCATGGGTAAGCTTGAATCGAGGGAAGCTTGGAAAGCCGCGAAGGTGATAGATATGTATAGAACCGACCGACAGGAATACATTGGAAGCTTTTACATATATAATAAAAAGGAGATGAAAATGCATGATTTTTTGATAACTGAGAAATATATGTATGTTCTACGTGGAGACGAAGTGGTAAGGTACCGCATTCGCGATATTATCAAAAAAAATTACGTAAGAGGGGAAGCCGAAAACCTCCACTAAGAGTAGGCAGAGAAATTATAAACAAATTAAGATGAAAAAATTATTATTGCCTGCACTCATTATAGCAATGGGTGCCGGAGCAGCAGTTGCCGGAAACATGGCAAAATTTAACGAAACAGCTTATCGCTTTGATGAAAGCCAAGGGCTGTGTATTGAGACCGAACAAATGTGTGGTGAAGAGGAAACCAATCCTGTTTGTACCTGGTCTGCTGATAATTCTGTGGAATTGCAAAGATTTATCAGTCCAACAGAATGTGGAAAGGTTCTGCACGAAATCTTACCTTAGACGTTGGCTTTAAATGTGAAAGGGATGCTATGTAGCATCCCTTTTAATTTCTTTTTCGATCCAAGGAATATTGGTTTTATTTTTTAGAAAATAATCCCACCATTCAAGTGATCTTCTGTTCATATCCATACTTTCTTTGGTATTCCATCCCAGATCATGTTCTCGCTGTTGATAGAATAGTGCGATTGTTGGAAGATTGTTCCTCTTTAGTCCCATAAAGAATTCCATAGCCTGTTCAGCAGGTACAATATCGTCTTTAACACCGTTCCAGATCAGAACAGGCGCTTTAACCATTTCCACGTAATTTATTGGACTGTTTTTTAGATAAAGTTGTTTATCCTCCGAAAAAGGTTTGTTCATTTCATACTGTCCGGTCTCAAATCTGGTGTGATTAGGCTTTTGTTCATGATAATCATAGGAAAAATAGCGGGAAGTTATATCACTATATCCTGCACCTGCAATAAAAGCGGCGAATCGGTCGGAGTGCGTGGCAATAAAATTGGTTTCATATCCGCCCAGGGAATGGCCCGTCAGTCCAATTTTATTTTTATTAATGGCAGTGTATGTGGATAAGGCATCGAGTGCGCTATTTATACAGTCCAATGCCGCAAGACCAGGTCCTCCACCATCAAAGACGATATCCGGTTCATACACAAAATAACCATGTTCCAAAAGGGTACGTCTATTTACGCCTGTAGGTTCATTTGCTGGAAGGGAATAAAAATTGGATTGCGTGCTTTTAATTTGATAAATGTAAACCACCATTGGGTATTTTTTACTTTGATCATATCCTGTGGGATAGTAAAGGACACCCTTCAAAGGTATTCCAAGTGAATTTTTATATTGTATAATTTCCTGTTTTAGAGTTTGTCCAGTCTTATCCTTAGTAGTAAAAATTTCGATTTTCTTTTTGCTTCCAGCTTTCGAAGAGAATATCTTGGGTGCCATATTGTAGTTCTCTTCGATTGTTACTAAATTCTTCAAATCTTGGTCGTATTTAATGTCCTTAATCCGATTTTTTGTTGTAGGAATGACAGTTTTTATTTTGGCTTTGTAAAAAGAACTGTAAGTACTGCTATTTGAAATTTTATTTACTGTTCTAATCAAAAGTGGACGCTTACTGCTAAACATATTCATTTTAAACCCAAACACAGGATTCGTGGTTCTTCGCTCAGCATTTAAAATTCTAGCCTCCCGTTCTTTTGAAATTCCAGCTGGGAATAGTGTTTGGCTTTTTATGTCAAAAATATAGACGTCATTGGAACTTTCAAATAGGATGTTTTTAAAATCCTCGGAAAACGTAGGATTCTGTAACCTTTGATTATCAATAATTATGTGTCTGTCAATTTCTACTTGATAGAGGTTCCATTTTTGATCTTTTGGATTTAGTGCGATAATAAAACGGCCGTCAGAGGAATGTACGATGTCCTTTGTAACCTGATGAAAAATTTCGGTAAAAGTTCCCCTTAATGTATCATATATTTTCAGATTAAGGAATGGATGCAAGGTTAGATTCTTAAATTCCTCCAATGGATTAAAAGCCAAAACATACCTCTCACTGTCAATGTTACTGTAGATTGGATAAGTGTTGGGTAACTGATATGTCCTGTTTGTATCCTTGCTCCATAGATAATAAATGTAGTCTGTTAATCCTGCCTGTTTAGAGCCTAGATTATTATCTCTCCCGTACCATATATCTAAAAAATTCTCCTTAGTTGGTTTTCGTCGACTTGCGAAGGTAATAAAATATGCCTTACCATCTTTAACCGGAGATACTTCAACGAAGTCAGCTTTTTGTGGTTCAATATCTGATAATATTGTTTGTTTTCCATATTGCGTATCAATAAATACCAGCTGCAATTTACGGGTCTTCGGATCTGTTATACAGAGAATGAGATCCTTGCCAGAAGGAGGGAGCAACATTTGCGTAATTTCCTTCTGGGTTTCAAACAAAATTACTTTTTTATCACTATCTATGCGTGCTACTTTATTTATTGTTCCTTCTTTAATATTCAGAAATAATAAATTTTTTTTGTCTGTTGTAAACATTTGGCTATTTGCCACTGATTGCAATAATTCATTCGCTGAACCATACAGTTTAAATGTTCCACTTTTATCCATAATGAGGTACTGATTTAGTTCATAAAGGATATCTGCAAATCTCACATTTTCATATTTAACCGTTGATTTCTTATGTAAATTGCTATGCTGTGCTATTCCATTTCCGAAGGAGAATAAACTGCTGTTTTTTAAGAACATATTATTTGGCATTTTAAGTATTGTTGCCAGCTGGTTATTTGTTCTGTTGGCGTCCAATACTACAGCGGTATCGCTGTTGGTCGAATATATTTTTCGCATAGCCACAAACTTTTTATCGGGCGAATAGGTAAGGTTATTTATGGTGTGATATCTTGATATCCATTGCTGTAAAGTATCATAAGTAACCTTAGATTGGCCGTTTCCTATAATATTTAGAAGGATTAATAGAAAAATTAATATCTTTTTCATAATCAGTATCCGGTATTTTGTGGGTTCAGATTAGGATTTAGCAATAACTCTTTTTGCGGCAAAGGCCAAAAGCTATGGTAACTTTTCCAATTTGTTTTAATGGGTAGAAGGTCATTTAGTCTATTCATCCTTTTAAGGTCGAGGAATCGATGCCCCATTTCGGTAAAGAATTCTTTTCTATTTTCTAATAGGATTTCATCAAGTAAGCTCTGTTTTGAAATCGGCATCACAAGTGCTGCCAATGTTGCGCGTTGTCGTGTTACATTCAGGTAAGGAAGTGCGTCAGCTATTTTATCCTGTTGGGCAAGCGTTTCAGCTAAAAGGAGATACACCTCCTCTAATCTAAATACAACTGAAAATTCCGAAGTATTATTTGTAAGTGCCTTATATTTTGCGGCCCTGTACCATGTATTTTGTCCTACAGTAACAGTTGCAATCCACTGATTTTTACGCTGGTCGCCAGCAGTGAAGATGTTTACCAAGTTCTGGGATAACGCATAATTGGAAGGGGCTGCCCCTGTAAAATAATAGGCAGTTACTTCCTGGGTTGCATCGCCATTGTTTTTTGGTTTTAATTGCCACAGAATATGTGATCCACTTTTTGTAAAAACCTTGCTGAGATCATTTTCAGGTTGATAAAGGGAGCTTTGAGTTATAGTTCGCAATAAAGTTTCAGCATTATTCCATTTGGATTGTAGCATATAGATTTTTGCAAGCATCAGCTGGGCAACCTTACGGTTAGGAATGATCCTTTCTGTACTTCTGTAAGCATCAGTAAGTAATGATATGCTGGTGTTGAGATCATTTTCCAATTGGGTCAGCACATCTGATGATTGGATTTTTGATAAGGATTGATTTATCTGATAATCTGTTGAAGTAGGATAGGGAATATCGCCAAAAACTTGTTGTAGGTAGAAGAACAGTATTGATCTTACCATTAGTGCTTCACCTTTGATTCGCTGCTTTTCAGTGGCAGGAATTGTTGTAGATTTTTCTGTCCCTTCCAATATGGCGTTTGATACATACACCAATCTGTATGCTGAGGCCCAGTATGTACTTATTGAAGCATTGCTATCAATCTGCTGATTTTGAAAAATATCGTAAAGTCCCGTCGTAGAATTTGTTCCATAATAGGTAAGGTCGTCTGTATAACTTCCCAGTAATCTACCTGTTTGGTTCCCAGCGAGCGGTGAACTGTTCCATAATCCAGCGTATAATTCAGCTAGTGCAGCATTAGCTGTCTGCACGGTCTCAAAAACGGATTCAGTAGGAATCTGGTTTTCGGGCACGTCTACTTCCAGCATTTTTTCACATGATAAACTAACCTGTAGTAGTAAAATCGCCAGTATTGTATATATAAATATGTGTGTTTTCATTTTGAGATATTTTAAAGATTTAATTTTAAACCAAATGAGAATGTGCGTAAAGGCGGGAGGTAGCCAATAGTTGTGAATTCCGGATCAATGCCAAAATACTTTGTCCACGTGATGAGATTTTGGCCTTGAAAGTATATCCTTATACTTCTGAATGATGTGTTTTTTAAAGGGATATTGTAAGCTAATTCTACATTTTTTAGCCTGATAAAGGACCCGTCTGCTACAGATGCCGTACTATTCTGGAATATTGAATGGTTAGGCGATGCATTGGCCTTATATGGCTGATAAAAGCCAGCCGGATTTTCTGGCGACCAGACATCCAACGCTTCGACTGGAAGATTGTTCATTATCCCCGGAGAAGGGATGATGTAGTTGTAATTTCTACTTTTCTGTTTTACAAACTGAAATAAGAAAGAGAAATCCCAGTTCTCATAATGTAAGCTGCTGCTTAAACCGCCAAAGAAATTTACTCCGATGTTTTCAACTATTTTGGCGTCGTCCGCAGAAGAGATTTTGCCGTCTCCATTGTAGTCTGTGAAAATATAAGTCCCGGTTTTAGGGTCGATTCCTTCAAGATTAAATAACTTAACAATTGAGGTAGGTTGGCCTATAACATAGGTATTACTATATGTTGAGCCCTCTAGTCCCGGAAAAGTAATTAGTTTATTTTTGGGAAAAGTTATGTTAAATGAAGTTTCCCATTGGAATTTTCCCTTGGAAAATGGTCTGGCATTCAATTCAAATTCCCATCCGGTATTCTGCACCGTGGCATCCAAGTTCGCAAGTACAGAGGAAAAGCCAGTCATTGTAGGTAGCTGGTAGCCGACTAATTGATTGGATGAACGGTTGCGGTACCAGGCGGTATTAATATTTACTTTATTCCTGAATAATCCCACTTCGATTGCAGCTTCAAGTTTCTTGGTTTTTTCCCAACTGAAATCGGGATTGAACAGGCGGGAAGGGAGCAGACCTGTTACACCATCGTAAATGGATGAAGAGACGGTATAGGTATCCAGATACCCATAATCACCAATATTGTCGCTACCTGTTGTTCCAAAACTTCCACGTAATTTTCCAAAACTGAGCCAACTCGAATTTTTCAGAAAATTCTCCTCGGAAAATAGCCATGCTGCACCTACCGCGCCAAAATTTGCAAATTTCTTATTTGGTCCAAAACGGCTTGATCCGTCACGCCTACCGGTGATATTCAGGATATATTTTTTATCAAGTTGGTAGTTTACTCTTCCAAAAAATGCGACATATCTGTATTGCGTGTTGTATTGATCTTCGATCGTTTTTGTTTTTGCTGCGGATATATTGTGGATTAGTGCATTACTTTCAAAGCCTGTACCGCTCATTGAGCCATAGGAGTTGTTTTCATTTTGAAATGTACCTCCTACCAAAATATCAAGGGCATGTTTTTCATGGCTGAATTTCCAGTTAATCTGTGGTTCCAGGATATAAGATAGTCTATTCTGATTGTTTTTGGAAGCCTTTGAATAGGCACTTGACTGTCCGGTTACATACGCAGGATTATAGATGGTATTTGGACTGATATTCCATTCCTCAAAAGCTTGATAATTGACCCCTCCACCTAGTTTTAGTGTGATATTTTTAAACAGATCATATGCGATGTTAAGATTTGTCAGATACTGGATGTTTTGGTTCGAGTATGTAGCATTGTAAGCTGCAACGGGATTACTCCAGGTATTATTCTCCCAATTCAGTGTGCCATCATCATTGTAAAGGGCAGGTGCATTTGGAGACAGAGAAAATGCACTTCGGGTGATGTCCGAATTTATAACATTGTTTTTTTGAATGCTGAACATATTTGAAACCGCAAGATTCAGCTTTTTGTCTTTTGACCGGTGTGCAATATTAGTGGTGATACTATTTGTGGTATATTTAAAATCATTGCCAAAAACAGTGGACTGTTCATTATGCCCCAAGCTTAGAAGAAATGATGTTGTTTCACTACCACCTGTTAATTGTAGTTGGGTATTGGATGCGGTTGCTGTATTTCCTATTAAACTTTTAGACCAGTCAGTATACCTGTCCGTTTTCCATGTACCATTAACGTCATAAGCATTTGCTGGATAAGTGCTGATTCCACTCTTGAAAAATGCCTGCCTCCGCATACTGAGATATTGTTCAGTATTCATCATTTTCAATCTCGACATTACGTTACTGAGTGCGTATGATGAGTTTAATGACACGCTTAGCCTGCCCGATTTACCCTTTTTCGTTGTGACGAGAATGACCCCATTTGCACCGCGGGAACCGTAGATTGCGGTCGCATCCGCATCTTTTAGCACCTCAATACTTTCGATATCATTCGGATTGATACTATTTAAAGGGCTGATACTTGACATAGGCAATATGGCAGATGTAAATCCAAACGTTTTCACTTCATTACCTATTGGAACGCCGTCGACAATATACAGCGGATTGTTGCCATCACTTCTTAACGAGTTTTTACCTCTAATCTGGACTTGAAAGCCACTGCCAGGAACACCACTGCTCTGCACAATGCTGACCCCGGCCATACGTCCCTGTGCTGCTGCCAGCACATTTGATATAGGCTGGTTTTCGATTTCTTTAGCGCTAACTTTAGCAATACTTCCGGTTTGTTCTTTTTTGCTGACCTTATAGTATCCGGCGTTCAGGATAACTTCATCAATAACTTTTGTATTATAGACTGTGGTTGTGGTATCGGCTTTAGCAAGTATAGGGGATGAGTTTTCGATAATTGCCGAGGTTGATTTATTTTTTTTCGGCCTGATGATAACGCTATTATTGTCGATAAAAGTTTCGACGGGAACATCCCTCAAAATTTTATTGAGACAGTCCATTAACAGTTCATTTTTACATTTAGTTGGCTGAACCGAATAATCCTTAAGATCATCGTTTGAGTAAATCTTATCTTTTACATTTTCTGATAGAAATTTCCCTACAGCTTCTGATGCAGTTGTTTTTCCAGTTTCAAAATTTACCCTCTTTGTGGAGAGTTTTTCTTGGGCATAAAGCCCTTGGCAGGCTATTGATAAGAAGAGAATCAATAGTACTGCTCTGCAAATTTTTTTCATTATTTTTGCATTAGTATTTATAATTAGTAATCTATCGAACAATTATTAGTTGAATACTTCTTGGCCGACGGTTGCACCCGTCGGTCTCTTTATTGTATTCTTCCACACCAGTTTCATTAGGAGTACGGAATTAGGGCAGGAGTATGGATCGACCATAGTCTATTCCTCCAATTGAAATGTTTTATCATTTATTTTGGTAGTTTTTAGGTTCAGTTTGAGTGAGATGAGTCTTATCAAATCTGCTGCTGTGGCTTTTTCTTTTGTAGCACTAATTTTTGAATTTGCAACCACTGACGGGAACAGAATTTTTATGCCGTAGGTATTTTCTAAAATTTTTATGGCATTAGAAAGTTCTAAATCAGTTAATGAAACAGTCGCCGAATTGTTGGTTTGAGATTGACCTTTACTTTTAGTATCAACAATGGTCGCAACATCTTTAGAGCCTTGATTGGAGAATGTCTCTTTCGGATGTATAATAAATGTTTCTGCTGGTTTTTCAGTTTTTATAACCTGCACTTTGCCCTCATACAGATCAACATTGAAGGCTGTTTTATGCTGGGTGATTTTAAAAACTGTACCCAGAACTTTTGTTTCATAAAGTCCGGCATGTACGATGAAGGGATGATTTTTGGATTTGGTTACATTAAAAACTGCATCCCCTGTGAGAAAGACATCTCTTGTTGCTGCTGGAAATGATTTCTCGACCGTTAATATAGCTCCCTTTGTCAAGATAGCTGTTGATCCATCCTTTAAAGTAACTTTCAAATCATCATGATATGCCCTATATACATCAGGTAGAAAGAGCGTTCTGTAGGCTATTATACTAAAAATAATGACCAGGGAAGCGGCGATCAGCATGGAAGAATAACGGAACGTCTTTCTCCTTCTCTTTTGTGCTTCATGTGCTTCTATTCTCGCATAAAGTTTTTGATGAAACTCTTTTGCTTCCTGCACTGTAGGAGGCTCTATATCTGCGTCTGAATCATTTGTGAGGCTATCCCATAACTCTTTTGCTTCATCTATCGCAGTTGGTTGGGAGTGTTTTCTCCTGTTCATAATAAAGGGCTTTATTATGTATACCCGAAAACGGCAATAATAGCCCCCCTGTAAACAGAACTTTAACTGAAATTAACTGATTTTAACAAAATTTAAGAATGGTTTTGATGTTCTCGAAGAAATATAAGTGCCTTTCCGATCTGTTTTTTTACAGCTTTAGTGGATAAATTGAGTTGTGTTGCGATTTTTTCCTGAGTAATGCCCTCATACTTGTTCATGGTGAAAATTTTCCTTCTTATGGGAGGAAGCTGGTCAATATTCAACTTCAAAAGTTCGAGTTCTCTATCTTTTTCAAGCTGAGCCTGGAGCATTTCGGCGGAGTCATCGGGTAATTGGAGATTACTTAGTTCTGTGGTATAAGGTTGCTTATTCAGATTTGTGAAGTATTTTGAAATCTCCTGGACGCAAGTTTTTACGATTGCACTTTCAGCGTTGTGCTGGGTAAGTGAATTCCTGTAGATCCATAGATGAAAAAAGATATTCTGCATAACGTCGAATACATCTTCGCGGTCTTTGACTTTTCGGGCCACCATAACAAAAATACGATTCCAATATGTATCATAAATTTGCTGAAACATAAGATCGTGATTGTTTGTATGACGTGAAAATAACGGCATTCTAGGTTATTTAGGATTTTCGCAGTTCTACAAATTTAAGTATAATTTATTAAAATTGTCTATTTTAGTAATATATTTGCATTGTTGTGGTGTAAACACTGAACTGGATTATACTTTATCGGCGATTTTAACCATTTATCAGAATTTTTGAAAGCTATATCATATTTTAGTGATAATAATTATCGTTTATAAAAATATTTATATCTTAGCACCCTAAATTTTATCGAAAATAAAGCGTAAGCTGTCAAAAAGGTTTGAGAAAACTGCGAAACTTCCAAATAACCTCCTATTGACAGACTTACGCCTGTGCATCGTCATACGGGCATGGGCTAGGTCGTCATTAGGTTATGGGTTCTTCGCAGTACCTCTCAAAGATGACGTATCTGGTTTCATGCCTTTTGTATTTTCCCAGGAATGCATCAGTTTAATACCTTATAATTTTTTCTATTATACGACATGTTTTGTCGTTCTGACAGTATAATTTCGCTTATAGATCTTTGATAAAGAACAATCTATCAGAAAATCTGATACTATTTCCGTGAAAATACGGATACCGTAGTGTTATAAATTAAAATATATTGCGAAGCCAAAATTGAACTTAAAAAACACACCTATGAGATGAGACAAATATTATTATTTAGCTTATTTTTATGCTATCCCTATATCTATGGACAGATTCCAAATCTGCCGCAAAGGCCTGGTGTTTCCAATCTTTACAGTATACCTGCGGGTCTGAATAATCAACCCAGCCCTAGACCTACCTCCCCAAATATTAATGCTAATTCAAATCTTTATAAAAAAAAGACTACCCACCAAGACGATCAGGAAGAGATTAACAAAGAGGTTGAACGCCAGATGGCTTTAATAAGGGAAGAAGCTGATGCAAAACGCTATAATCTCAGTTCTTTATCCGAAAAGAAAGGAACTGATTCTTATTACAGGGCCTATGATAATTTACTAAAGCTCGATCCCGACGGATATACACTTGCAGATGCTGTATTTATCGTTGAGAATGCATACAACAATAATGACAGGAATTTTCAGTCGGCTTATCAGCAGCAGATACAGAAAGCGACTTCGATAATCAGGCAAGATATTAAGAAAAGCGGTATTGATGAATCTGACAACGTTGCTAAAAACCTTTCAATTTTCAAATACTTTGCACAGGATACCAAGCAGAATGGAAAAGTTGTCCACAAAGCGGTCAAATATGATTTTGAGGATTATATGGGGGCAAAGGACTACAGTAAAATGTTTGTTTCCAAACTGATGAAAACCAACAGTGGCCAATGTCATTCTATGCCGTTGTTGTATTTGATCTTGGCAGAACAGATCGGTGCAGAAGCCTTTTTGGTTATGTCACCTAACCATTCTTATATACGTTTTAAGGATAATGATGGCGAAGTGTTAAGCGTAGAGTTAACCAACGGCATGTTTTCAGCAAATTCGTTTGTTCTGAATTCAGGATATATTAAAGCTGAAGCCCTCAAGAATAAGCTTTATATGCAAAATTTAACAAAGAAAGATGTTCTTTCTCAGACCTATGTGGATCTCGCAAGTGGGTATATACACAAGTTTGGCTATGATGAGTTTGTTGCCAAAGTTTTGGGGAAGGCACTGGAACTGAATCCGAACAATATTAACGCAACCCTATGGAAAAGTAATACTGACCAAATGAGGTTTATGCAGGCCTGTAACCGTCTAGGTATCGATCCTGAAAATAAAGAACAGCTGCAAAAGATCAGAAGCTATCCGCCACTGGAAGATCAGTTTCTGGGTATCAAGGCTGGTTTTGATTACATCGATCAATCAGGTTTTGCCCAAATGCCTCCAGAGCAGTATGAACAATGGTTAGGCTCATTAAAAAGCACTGAAAATAAGCAAAAAAGTGATGAGATTGCGGAACGGATAAGACTACTCAACGCAAAAAAACAGCGTGAAGAAGCGAAAAAGGTAAAAGCAATTACACCGAAGAAGGAAAGTCCTAAAGTGTATGCTATTCCAAAGGAATTTTTATAGCCAGATAATTCGAAATACAAACATAAAATATGAGAAGGATTTTATTATTTATTCTGCTGTTTTTTATTGGATTTAACCAAGCGCAGGTAAAACAGAATAAGAAATTGACCAGCAAAAAGGTGTGGGTCAATCCCGTAAAACTTACCAAAGAGGAAAAAGCAAGACCTTACATGAGTGAGGTTCTAAAAACCAGAGATTCCTTAACGCCAGTTGAGGCGGAAAGAAGAAGAAAAAATATCGAGGCGGGTAACCCATTTAAAAAATATGGCTATTATCCGAAGGTAGCTACGCTGAGCAAGGGAAAGTATCTTGAATTTCATGATCAGGATAGCATCGTTACCATTGGTTCAGTAACTTTTAATGTTAAAAAAGGGGAAATCGTTGATTTTATTGAAGTAAATTTAGATGATCCCGATGCACAACCGATTGGTGATACGCATGGCAGGTGGATCAGTCCCGATCCTTTAAGTGAGGAATTCCCAAGTTGGAGTCCCTATAGCATGTCGTTTAATAACCCTGTTAGATTTAAAGATCCCACAGGTTTAGCACCAGAAGACGCTACCGAATGTTGTTGGTGGTTACGTTTAATGCCATTATTTGAAGAATCTTCAATAAAACCAAACTTAATTGAAACAGTTACGAAGACTGGTGAAGTCGGAACTAAGCAAAGTGAAGCCGTAACAAAAGCTCAGCAAGAACATTTCAATTTTGGTAGATATGTTGAAGAAAAACAGCTTGCCGAAATGGGAAAAGAGAAAAATACCAAAACCTATGAATACACCGATCCTAAGACTGGAAAGACCGGAAAAACTATACCTGACGCAATGACAGATGAAGGAGGAACAGTGGAGATAAAGCACGTTGCCAAACAATCGTTTACCAAACAGCTTAGGGGGCAGCAAGAGATTTCAAAAGCAAGTGGACAGGAAGCAATTTTGAAAATTAATGAATCTGCAAAATTAAGCGAACCTCTTAAAAATTCCGGCATTAATATTCAACGATATACGCCTCCAGCAAAGCCTAAAATTGATAACCTTAGAGTTACACCTGCTCCGGCCCCAAAACTAATTCCTGTACCAAAACCTAAAGATCCTTGTGCTGGCGTACCAGGTTGTACATAATTCTAATTTTATTATATTTAAAGATGACAAATGTTCAAATATTGCTTAGCGCTATTAAGGAGCAAGCAGAAAAATTTTTATCAGAAAGTGGAGAATTTGCCCCTTATGCTACCTATGTCAGAGCAAATGGTGACCTAGCTTATATCTCTGCTTATTCGGAATCAACTGACTCAAAAGAAATGTATGATATTTTGTTGGCTGGAGCATATGATGATTTAAAAGATGAGGATGTTCGGGTTTATGCTATTGCTCAGGATGGAAAATATCAGGGTAAGGATGTATTGGTTGTGGATTTAATACTTTCACCTGAAAGCAGATTTCAGCAAATATATCCCTACAGTATAGATGGTAAAAAAGTAAAATTTGAGGAAATGATCTAAATTTAGATTTATGACGGACAATCCATATTTAAAATTTAAAAATGATGACTTGAAGGAATCTAAGGTTTTAGCCGAAGCATTAAATATTTCTGAAATCGATTTTTTAAAAATTCAAGATTGGTTTGACCAATTACTTCTATATCATCAAGAATTAACTAATGATAGGGAAGACCAATTGAATGCAGAAAAGGAATTGGAGACTAATTTCCAGGAACTGATCTCATCAGAAATTGAAAAGAGTAGCTATAAGTACATCCTGCCAAAACTGTTACATTATAACAACGAATTTCATGGAGCTTTTTTAAGGTCTTTATACGTCGCCAGATTGGGAGCTTTGCTCAGGAATAGTCTTATCCCAAGTTTTGTGAAGAACAAGATGATTACTTATTCAGCGGAAGATTATTTTCATATTACGGTTTATCTTAAACATAACTATTTTGTTTCACCGAACAGCAACTTTTTGGAAGACATTTTAAAAATTGAACAATCCCGAAGTATTTTAGAAAAAGCTACTGTGGAAGTTAAGCTATCAACTTTGAAAAATATATTGGATATTATAAATCAGAAAACTTTTCACCATGATGTAATCTGTTTTAAAAAGATTTTAAAATTAGTAACAGCAAACGACACTGGATTAATGGATTATCTGAAAAATTATAAAGCGGAAAATAACCAATGCTGTTATAAAAATATTAGTGACATTCTGAATTTTGGAATGTCTGCAGATCTATGGAAAGACTTTGAAATTAAAGTACAGTTAATTCATTTCTTTGATACATCGAGAGGTGCCAAAACTACATCGAGTTGGTTAAAAAAGTTAGATGAACTAACCATAAGAGTCGGTAGTTCCAAACTTTTTCAACTTGCTAAGGCAGTTTTGAAAAATGAAAATTGTAAAAGACATAAGTTTGATTATGGGGTACAATGGAGCGATGATACTGCGAAAAGATTTTTGAAATCTGCACAATGGATAAAAGATAGTTTAAAATAAATAAATCTCAAGAAATTGATATTGTTTGGTTTTCAAATTAACATTAACAATACTACTATTATTAATGGCAAAAAGAGTTAAAACGGAGATCGGTGATATGTTTTCAGTAACATTGGATAATGGGAAAAAGAAATATTTTCAATATATAGCAAACGATTTAACCCAATTAAATAGTGACGTTATCCGTTCCTTCAAAAGAGAATATCCAAGTGATGAAATTCCTGATTTTGCGGAAGTAACAGCTGGAGAGATTGACTTTCATGCACATACAATGATTAATATCGGAGTAAAACAAGCTTTGTTTACGCAGGTGGGAAAAAGTACTGTCTATCCTGCCATAGACAATATTCTATTTAGAGATACGAATGATTATGGCAAAAAAGTCGGTGAAGAACCTATAAAGGTTTCCGAAAACTGGTATGTGTGGAAAATTAATGATAAAGATTTCACAAAGGTAGGTAAATTGGTAGGGGAGAATACCAACGCGGAGGTAGGAATTGTAATTCCCCCATTTGCTATCGTAGAAAGAATCAAGATTGGAAAATATAATTTCGTTTATCCAGACCTTTCTTAAAAAGCGCAGAGATGATTAGAGTATTAATTGTATTATTTGTTCTTGCAATTAGTCTTTCTTGCGATAAGAAGACAGACAAAGTGATTGTTGATTCGTCTTCTGTTGTAGACTACAAGATTATTGAGTCGACGTATTCTGATGACGAAAAGGCCATAGAGGAGTTAGATAGAAAGGCGGTTATTGATTTGTACAAAAATGGAATTGAAAGAAATTCAAAACATAAAATTGAATTCTTCTTTATATGTTCAAGTGCGGAAAATGCAAAGAAATTAAATTAATACTTAGAACTAATGGGGTATACGGCTGGATATAGGCAGATCCATGATAAAAAGGGTTTTGCCGTGATTGGTTACACAATGCCTGTCTCAATTAACGAAGAGGCAGTTGTTGGATGGGCAAAAGATATGTCTAAAATAGCAGAAAAGAATAGTAGTGTTTTTGATGGATGGCAGATTGCTGTAAAGTAATAAAAAACTGTATACATCTTGTAAAAACTTAGAGTGTTAGGAGCTTTTTTAGGCATCTTAATACAAGAATTTAACACCCGCCTAGTTTGACCCACTAAATGAAAAATTTCTTAGAATTCGAGATAAATGACGATTATCTCTACTTATTATATAAGGCAAAAAACACAATTTGGTATTTCAATGAAATAATTGGTGATGGTTATTGCGGTTATTCGGCCATTAAATTTAAGAATAAGAACGAAATTTTTGTGTGGTTGGAAAATGTCAGAGTTGAGAACGGCCGTTACCACGGCGTGTTGCCAGAAAACAACGAGGTCCATAGTATTTTGATTATTGAGGCTATAGATTGGATGTTAATTGTGGATCAGCGGTTGATTGGAGGTTATACAATTCGATATTACAATGAAACATTGTCGGAAGATAAAAAGGTTGATTTCGAGATACACTGTGGATTTCGGATTGATCTTGGAAATGATTTATTTAAGGCAGACCGTTCAACTGCGGAAGGGGCAATTATTGCACTTGAGAATTTTTACAGTGAAAAAAATATAGAAGGTGTTCTTTCATGTAAGGATTTTAGTATGGAAGCTGAAAATGTTCTGCTTGAAAGCAATTTGGAATTTAGCAAGGACATACATTCAAAAATTAAAACCGTTCTTAAAATATCATTATTAGAAGATCTTGAAAGGAATGGATTTCCAAATTTCGAAAACATAGAAAGGGTATTTACATTGCTTGATAGTCGGGCAGGGCAGCAGTTGATTGAGGAAAGGATAATATTTCAAGATGGCTCAACGGTAAGTAATAAATTTTGGGTAGGTTTTATAAAAGATGATGGCTGGAAAGTACTGAATCTAATTGACTGAAAACTATTATGAAAAGTGCATAACCATGAAATTAGATAAAATTATTAAGGCGGTAAGGACGAATACAATCAATGAACTGCTTAGTGGTGACCTGAGCAATACCGACTATGAGAACATTATTCTGTATGCAGAATTCACGGTGAGTACTGATGCAGATTATAAATTTTTTCGATCTCGAAATGATAAGGCGGGATTACTTAAAGAAGAACAAATATGGTTCGAACGTCTTTGCTCACTTAACCAGCTTTGTTTCTTAATAGATCACTTCCTTTCACAATATGGCCGGAAAACCGATGATATACTGGTGATCGATATCATTGATCATCTGGATAATCAGAACAATTAAATACACCCTTTTTTGGGGACCTAATTATGAAATACTTTTATATCTCTTTATTTTTTTTCATTGGCGGTTTGGTGAAATCGCAGGAGAACCGATTTTATGATGAAGCATATTTAACTATTGATAATATGCTCAATGATAAGCAGAAATATAGTTTTAAAGTGGCTGTCCTGACTACGGAGAATGCATATTATCAAGGTAAGTTAGATACGGTTGAAGTAAACAGGAAAATAAAATTTATGGCAAATTTCTGTAAAACTATTCTTCGAAATCGGGAGCTTACTTATAATGAAACAGATAAAGATAAAGTTAGTAAATATGCGTCGATTTTTTCAGTTATATGTGAAGAGACACCTATTTTAATCGATCAAGATACGGTACACTATAAACCATTTACATACGATTTTGAAGATGTCTTCGGACACAAAGATCTGACAAGCCTTTTTGTTTCAAAGCTGGTAACTACGCAGAGAGGAAATTGTAATTCATTACCATACCTCTATAAAATTCTTGCGGAGGAAATCGGCGTTGAAGCAAATCTTGCGCTGGCACCAAACCATATTTATATCAAACATAATATAAAATCCATTGGCTGGTATAATACAGAATTAACCAGCGGTATCTTTCCGCAGGACGCCTGGTTGATGGCATCGGGATTTATTCACTTAAATGCCATTGAAAATGGAATTTATATGAAAGCATTAGATAACCGCGAAAGCCTCGGTTTATGTTTAGTCGATCTGGCGAATGCTTATAAACGGTCTTTTCCTGAAAGTGACGGGAGCTTTGCGCTAAAGTGTGCTGAAAGGGCCTTGAAAGTCAGTCCAAATTTAATAACAGCATTACTATTGCGGGCAGAAACTCACAAGGAACAATATTTGAAAATGGAAAAATCTGATCCAAAAGCAAAGGAACTTCTTTCGTCATTGAACAAAGAGTACAATTATATTCACAAGATTGGGTATAGAAATATGCCTGAAGGGATGTATCTGGAATGGCTCGTTTCTCTTAAGACGGAAAGAAAAAAATATGAAGACGTTAGGTTAAAACGATAATCTTCCAGAGGTTTATTATTTATGTTGACTTAGGTTTGATTTTGCAAAGAATGAAGTTGTCTATCGTGTGTTCAATTTCTTTATATTTGGGTATAGCTAATTAGGATCGGCTTCTTTGCAAAACTGTGAAGCTAGCTGAATTACAAATCGTCATTGTTAAGAAAGATTCGACAAAAACTTTAAAATTTTAGGTATGGTACATCCGCTTAAATGTAAAAAATGTGGGGATTATAGATTTATTGAATTTGCCGGGGTAAACTTCAATGATGCAGATAATAAGAAAGGTTTCGGAATCAAAATACCTTTTTATTTATGTAAGAGCTGCGGTGACAGGGAAAGTATTCTTCCCGGTGATAATTTCATGAAGTTTAGAGATGAAATGATCGACGAAATAAAGGAAGGGGAGTTTTTTTTGACATGCCTTTGAAATACGTTTTTTCAAAGCTGGATTCAGAAAAGAGATTTAAACGATATGATCATTTGGGATTTCAATATGATCCTTTAGATTACTATATAATTCCAGGATTATATCGTCCGGAGGATGATGGATATTTGACTCCGATTTTCTTCGATAAGGATCTTTTGATTTATTATAATGGCCATCCTGATTACACAGTAAAATTTACCTCGTTTTCTTCCTGTAATATATATTTTAAGGGAGAACCATTATTTAGTTGGGGATTTGGAATTAACAGAAATGGAAAATTGTTTAAATGGCTTGGTGATCTTGATGAAGATTTCAGGGATGAAGATATGAAGCCCCATCTGAAACGATTTCAAGCCTCAAACGTTCCGTCCGATCATGAAGTTTTTTCAAAATTTTATTTAAGTCAGAATCCATATTCTCCAAATGATGCTTTTCAGAATTCTGATAACGAAACACGCTTATTTTATTTAAAAAATCAATTCAATTCTGAAATTAGAGATAAATTTGGAATAGATCTCACCAAAGTTGATGTCACCAAGTTATCTGAATATTATAAGCCCCCCATAATGGAAGAAAGGGAGCAGGTATTTTCTGCGTTTCTCAGTTTAAATAAATATCTTGTAGAGAATATTCAAGATCAATCGCTAAGAGAAATCTTAAAAAAATCTGGTTTAGCTGATAAAGATTTAGTAAATAAAGAGGGTAGAAAGTTAGGCAGTTTAAAGCTTTTATCATTGTTCATTGAGAGAGTGCTTTTGAAAAGTGACGCAGAAACATTGATTGCACCTCTATTTGTGCTGAATGATTTGAGACAATTACATGGGCACCTAAGTGATTCCAGTTTTGTGAAACGGTATAATTCGTGCAAACAAAGGTTGGGTCTCCAGGAGACTGCAACTGATCTGGAGGTATTTAAAGCCCTGGTGAAAAAGCTAAATGAATTTTATGAAAGTATCATTGATAAAAAAGATGTTGATTAAGTATTTATCGGGCTTTTAATTCCCTTACCTCTTGCATCAATTTTATCAGCATTGATTTTATGTCATCTCCAGCGAAGTCAATTATTTCCTGTTCTTTAGATGAAAAGCTGCCAGCATATTGCCAAATCTCCCAAAGGTCGGCAAATGAAATATCGTAACTATCATAAAATGTGTTGTCAGATTTTACGGTAATGGAACTGTCGTTGATAGTTTCAATGCGTTTGAAAGTAAATCCTGTGCGGGTTACTAGTACATGCGTTTTGCCTACACTGATATCTTGAATACTTTCAACGTATTTTCCGACAATGTAAGTGCCATCCTGATAGGGAGGCATTGAGTCGCCTACTGCTGGAAAAGCTCTATATTTTCCATTATGTAGGAATGGTAGTGACATTGTTTGCAGACTTTCAATATATTCTGGATCAGCATATCCTGACAGGTAACCCATTGAGGCTTTATAGGGTATTATTTCTATTTTATTTTCTCCTAATGAATCAGTTTTTATGGGTAGCAGGATTCTATTATCCGGAAGGTTAAGCATTTCCTGCAGCTTATATTTTCTTAGATCTACAGTCAGCAGCAGATCTGTACTGATGTGGTAATATCTTGAGATCGCTAACAAAACTTCAAGGGGGGGCGAAGCTTTTGCGGTCTCATATTTTGCATAAGAGACTCTTGTCACAAACAGCCTGTCGGCAATCTGCTGTTGCGAGAGTTCCGGTATCTGCTGCATCCTTAAATACCTTATGTTATCAGCTAAAATAGAGCGTGTTGACATTTTGTGAATATTTTTCACAAAAAATGTATGAATATTTGTGAAAAATAGTCACAATTTTGCTAAATAAATTAGTAAAAATATGGAGCGATCGATAGTGCATTTGGACCTGGATACATTTTTTGTGTCCTGCGAAAGATTGGTTAATTCCAGTTTAGACCGGATTCCACTGATCATCGGTGGAGGCGACAGGGGGGTTGTTTCTTCATGTAGTTATGAAGCAAGAACGTTCGGAGTACGGTCAGCTATGCCCATGAAAATGGCGCTTCGTCTCTGCCCGCAGGCAAAAGTTGTTAAGGGTGATATGGAACTGTATTCCAAGATGTCACATATGGTCACTGAGGTGATCGAGGAAAGTGCCCCGGTAATGGAAAAAGCTTCAATCGATGAGTTTTATCTAGATCTAACTGGGATGGACAGGTTTTTCGGAGCTTATAAATGGACCAATGAACTCGGAGCCAAGATCGAGAAGGAAACAGGTTTACCTATCAGTTATGCACTATCGACGAATAAAACTGTAAGTAAGATCGGGACTGGCGAGTCAAAGCCTCACGGACATCGAGAGATACCTTCATTTGGTGTTCAGTCATTTTTAAATCCATTGTCGATTAGAAAAATGCCAATGGTAGGGAATGCAACTTTTCAATTGTTTTCAAGAGTAGGTATCAGGACTATCGGTACACTTTCAGAAATGCCTGTCGATGTCTTACAGCAAATGATAGGAAAAAATGGTATTGATCTCTGGAAAAAAGCGAATGGTATTGACGAGACCCCTGTTATACCTTATTCCGAAAGAAAGTCAATTTCAAAAGAGAGAACTTTTAGCAGTGATACGATGGATGTTTTTGAGGTAAAAAGCCTGATATCGGGTATGGCAGAGCAGCTTGCCCATCAGCTCCGTCAGGAAAAGTGGCTTACTTCTACAGTTGTGATCAAGATCAGATACTCCAACTTTGATACGGAGTCCAAGCAATGCCGGGTGAGCTATACTTCTTCTGACCATACATTGGCGCGGGTTGCGCTGGAACTTTTTGATAAGATTTATACGAGACGTATGCGGCTCCGTTTAGTGGGCTTAAGATTTACGGATCTCGTTCACGGTAGCTACCAGATGAATCTTTTTGAGGACAATGCTGAACTGATCAGTTTATATCAGGCGATGGACAACATCAAAAACCGTTTTGGTAAAGATGCAGTAGGTCGTGCTGTAGGTTTTAATTTTTCACGCTAGCATGTGCAAGTATGTTTTTAAACTGCCATTCCTTTCACAGCCTTCGTTATGGAACGCTTTCCATAGATGATCTTATTTCGCAGGCATTAGCTCTGGGAATAGAGGAACTTGTTCTAACCGATATAAATACGGTAACCGGTATCTACGAATTTAAAAAGAAATGTGAAAGAAATAATATTCGTCCGGTTGTAGGAGTGGAAGTGCGTAAAGGTAGTGAACTGTACTATATAACAATTGCTAAGGACTTTAGAGGACTGTCAGAAGTAAACAGAATGCTTACGTCATATAATTGTGATGGGGTCGATTTACCGTTACAGCCGGATCTAAACGACAATTTTATTATTTATCCTTTGGATAATTTCCCTAAAAATCTTCGTGAAAATGAATATATCGGAATCCGTGAGGATGAACTCAATCTGTTGATACGACATGAATTAAAAAGGCTAATATCAAAAATGGTTGTTCTCTGCCCGGTTACATTTAGCACAAAGAAGGAATATAATCTTCATAGGATCTTACGTGCCATTGATAACAATTTACTTCTTTCCAAACTTCCGGAAAAAGAAGTGTGCCGAAAATCGGAATATTTGCGGTCTATTCAGTCAGTATGTGAAATCTATCGTCATTATCCGGAGATAATTGAAAATACGCAAAAATTACTGTCACAGTGCAATTTTGAATTTGCTTTTTCTACACCAAGAAATAGGAAGCATTATACAGGAACCAAAGCTGACGACCTTAAACTTCTGACCCGTTTAGCTTATGCAGGATTGGAAAGACGGTACGGTAGAAATCATGAGCAGGCAAAACAGCGGATTGAGAAAGAGCTAAAGGTCATCGACGAATTGAACTTTAGCGGTTATTTTCTTATCACCTGGGATATCATTCGATATAGCAATAGCATGGGTTTTATGCACGTAGGTAGGGGAAGTGGAGCGAACTCGATAGTCGCTTATTGCCTCGGCATTACAGATATCTGTCCGATTGAGCTTGACCTATATTTTGAGCGGTTCCTTAACCTGAACCGAAAAAGTCCGCCTGACTTTGATATTGATTGGTCATGGCAGGAAAGAGATATCATTTTGGATTATATTTTCAATAGATACGGTAAAGAGTATGTTGCCTTCTGCGGTACTAATGTAGAGTTTAAATACCGTTCGATCATTCGGGAAGTAGGCAAAGCATTTGGACTTCCCAAGGAGGAGCTTGACGAGCTCAGCAAATATCCAGAGCGAGTATTTCGGGACGATATAGTAAAGCAGGTGCAGAAGTATGGGAAGCTGCTTGAAAAATTTCCCAACCAGCGGAGTATGCATTCTTGCGGGATTATTATTTCCGAGGAACCGCTGACAAATTTTACAGCCCTTGAGTTACCACCGAAGGGATTTCCCATTGTACAATGGGATATGCATGTTGCTGAAGAGGTCGGTTTTGAAAAATTTGATATTTTATCACAAAGAGGGCTTGGTACGATTAACGATACCGTAAGACTACTGGAAGAAAAAAGGGGAATTAAAGTCAATATAAAAGACACTACTATTTCCAAAGATGAACAAAAATGCAATGAATACTTAAGTCAGGGCAGAACCATAGGCTGTTTTTATATTGAGTCGCCAGCTATGCGCGGTTTGCTCAGAAGGTTAAAATGCGATAATTATAAGGTTTTGGTTGCGGCATCATCTATCATCAGACCTGGAGTTGCCCAATCGGGCATGATGCGGGAATACATCTTTAGACACAATAATCCAGACAAGTTTGAATATTTTCATCCTGTTTTTGAGAAGCAGTTAGGGGAGACCTATGGCATTATGGTGTACCAGGAAGACGTGATCAAGATCGCATTACATTATGGAGGGGTTTCTGCTGCTGACGGGGATATTCTGCGAAGAGCAATGAGCGGAAAAGGTAGGTCATTAAGTGCACTTCAAAAAGTTAAGGACGATTTTTTTGCATCTTGTAGAGAACAGGGGCATCCTGAGCAGCTGAGTAAAGAAATTTACCGACAGATTGAATCTTTTGCAGGATATTCATTCTGTAAGGCTCACTCAGCTTCTTATGCAGTAGAGAGTTATCAATCGCTGTACCTGAAAGTTTATTATCCATTGGAGTTTATGGTTTCGGCGATAAATAATATGGGCGGTTTCTATAGGACAGAGGTCTATGTACATGAGGCAAGGATGTCAGGGGGTGTTATATTGAATCCATGTGTCAATAAAAGCGAGTACGAAACAACGATTTATGGAGAGAAAATATATTTGGGACTGATGCTACTTGAAAAAGTTGAATCGAAACTTGCTCAGTTGATACCAAAGGAAAGAAAGGCAAATGGGGAGTATAGGTCAATGGAAGATTTCATCAAGAGGGTTCCAATTGGTATTGAGACTTTGCAGACGTTGATCTTTATCGGAGCATTTCGTTTTTCAGGTGTTCCAAAGAATGAACTATTGCTCAAAGCGCGCATTCTACTGGGGGATTTTAAACCGGAGAAAAGATTTCAGACTCTTTTTGAAGAACCGATCAAGGAATACAAATTTCCGGAGTTAAAAAGAAATGTGTTTGAGGATGCCTTCGATGAAATCGAGATTTTAAGTTTTCCGGTATCCTGTACACCTTTCGATCTTTTACAGACAAAATATAGGGGAACTGTCATGGCCAAAGATCTGACTGCCTATCATAAAAAGGAAGTCAAGATGCTAGCGTACCTTATTTCAAGGAAACATGTTCCGACCAAGCGGGGGACAATGTTCTTTGGAACGTGGATAGATGTCGAGGGGAATTATTTTGACACAGCCCATTTTCCGGACTGCCTTGAAAAGTATCCTTTTCAGGGTGGGGGATGCTATCTTTTATTGGGTATTGTGGAAGTCGATTTTCATTTTCCGACGATCACCATCAGCAAGATGGCAAAGATGCCATTTATTGCTGATCCAAGGTATTCGCACGATGAGGAAAAGAAATATGAGGCACAGCAACGGATCAAAGAAGATGTCAGTATGACTTTCCGTGCTCCTTATCCACAGGAAAGTGAAATTGGTCTTCCTAGAAAAAAGATGTTTTAAGTGCTATCACTAAGGAAAATGAGTTAATGAGATTACGGGAATCCGTAGGCAGATCTGAAATTAATGCTTAAATTTGCAACTGAAAATTGAGAATCTTATCTCGATTAAAAGTCAATGTAATTTGCCAATATTAAAAATATAATATATTTCAAACATACGTATTAGGCTGCTTACAGTTTTAATACGTTTCATGGTTATTAGTTTTTAAACGCATCTTTTAAAGATGCGTTTTTTTATGGATGTATTCAAAAAAAACTCCCATTATATGGGAGTTTATAGTATTCCTTGAAGACTTTTTATCGAAAATCAGAAATCCTGCCATTTATTAGATGGTTTAAAAGAAACCCTGTTTGTCCTTATTTTTTCCCGATACGCGAAATATCTGCTTACAGTTAAATAATAGCGCCAACGCCAGAAACACAATAGGCTGATTCTATACAGTCTAAAAATTTCCATATTGGCCATTTGCGGTCTCGTGGCCTCGATAAATCCATAAGTTACCCACTTGCTCATCCAAGGGTGAAAAACATCCATGTATTCTATACCGGTAAAGGAAGCGTTTGCATTAGCATATCGAAAATGGTCACCATCAATGGCCTTCAATATCTCCGTACCTATAACCGGTGTATTGGGTATCACCAGTACAGATAGTACAATTCCTATAATAATTTTTTTTTTCATATCCTTGACCAAACAAGACCTAATGCTACATTACTTTAGTGGTATCGGCCTTTTTCTTTTCCACATTTTGTTCAATTACACATGGGTCCATATAATCTAAATGGATACTATGCCGGAGGTAATAGCTCCACCGCCAAAAACACAGCGGATTAATCTTGTACAATCTATAAAGTTTCCGGTTTTCTTTTGCAGGTGAAGTGTTCTTTACGAAATATTCAAAACCAAAGGTTGAGAATCCAGGACTTTTAAAATCAAAATCTTGTGTTATCATATATGATCCATCTAAATTGGAATACCTAAAATATCCCTCATCTAACCAGTGATGAATATCCTTCCCAATAAAAGGCATATTGGGAAGTAATAGCATAGTGCCCAGCACTACAATAATTGTTTTCCTCAGCATCGTCATTGTTTTCTTCTTCATATCTTTTTTGTTTAGTTGCAAGGTGTGGTACTGGTAGGAGCCATACTTGGTGTAAGGGAAATACCAGCAGTTCCTCCGGTCTTCATATCACTTAACCGGAGATATAGGCTTGAGGGCGTTTTATAACCAATAGGACTATTAGGTACTTGCAATCCCGTACCGCCCATTGCGGCATTAAAAACTCCTATGGCATAATTTGTACAGTTAAAATCATTGAGGTCGTACTTTTTTGCGGCGCTTGTTAAGGCAATATTTCGTGCGTTATTAAATGCGGCCTCAGAAACACTTATTGTATAGCTACCGTCGCTTCTGCGGGTTTGGGGGTTTTCCTGTCCAATTGCAGAGTTTTCCGCATCTTTAATTGCGGTCATCCAACTACCAGCACTAGGATAAAAACCAAAAGTCAGCGAACGGGTTGCAGATCCGTTGGTTTTTTGCATAGTTATATATGCATGTCCAGGATCGTTGTCTGAAACATTATAAACCTGATAAGCATTACTAGGATTGGCTAAATGGCTATGGATCGTAACCTTGTAGGTGGTTTGTGCATTGGAAGGAATATTATTGAAACAATTTAAAACCTCCTGAATATTAATTGGTTCAGTCGGAGCTTCGTAATAAGTTGAGGCAGGTGCACCACTTCCACCTCCATGACTACCGCCACCGCCGCCGCCGCCGCCACCACCTCCGGTTGCGGTACCGCTGCACGTTGTATATAGATAAGTCCAATATTCGGTGCCATCATCAAAATACTGTACCAAATACCACTCGCTGCATACAACTGGTATATTTTTACTGGAGTTATGTTTGCTGCTACTTTTGTTTACTTTGGTATCGGCATCCTTAGTCCTCAATTGAAGGTTTACCTTTGTCAGCCCACTTGAGTCAAGTGATTGGCTGTATAACAAGGTATCGTTGAGATCATATACCAAATAATATACTTTTCCCAGTTCCTGACTTCTATACACTTGTTTTTTTACGAAATTAGTAATGGCTTCTTGTGAGAATTGAACCGCAGTACGTGTATCTGAAAGAACGTTCACTTTATTGGCATCGGCTATTTTATTTCCTTCAATAGTAAATATCATGTTTTGTTGCATCGAATTATCCGGTCCTAGGTTTGTGCCGTTTTCCAAGGGGACAACAAGCGTTGTATTCTCATTGTCAATCTTTATAAGCTGTGATTTTGACCAATCTAAGGGAAAAGGCTTCCCGTTGTCTTCATACCATTTTTTGGCTACCGAGGTTTCGTCGGTTTGCGGATATGTTTCAATATCCCTTTCACATGACTGTAGCAGCATGATTGTGAATACTGCATAAACTAAGTTTCTGAAAATTTTTGTTAACATTTTATGTGGTTTAAAGGTTAGTGTCGCTGTGTTTCTTTGTCTTATGAACTATTGAAACTAAATTAAGCCTATAAAAATTTAAATCTTTTGACAAAAGGCAAAAAATTGAATAGTTTTTAGACATGACTATGGGCTTTGTCATTCAAATAGATAATTGCAGTATTTTTTGAGCTTGATCTATGTTTTTTATTATTGAAATATTGTAACTTTATTCATAGCCCATTAAAAACTAATTAATTATGAAAAAGTCAATAGCAATCCTGTTATTATTGCTTACCAGCTTTTATGGTTTTGGACAATTACCTTCAAAACTGGAAAAAATCAGCAATACAAGAATAGATCCTTTCAACAATATTTGTTACCTTAATATTTACCGAGACAGGACCTGGCCGAAAAAAGATGGTTCCAATGCATCAACCGGTTTCTTTATTACACCGAATATAATACTGACGGCTGCTCACAATATTCATTCTGTTAAAGGCAGTAAAGTAACATCAATAGAGATTATACCAGGTAAAAATTATAAAGAATTTCCTTTCGGAACATTGGAAATAAAAGGAGAAAAGGAATGTGATGCCGCTATTAAAACACATCCCGAATATTCGTTCTTCCAACTCAGTGGTAATAGGATAAAACATGATTTTGGCATTATCATTCTACCATCTACAAATTTTAAAGATCTAAAGAAAAATAGCTTTGTACTTGATGATCACTATTCTTTAAAAGTTGGAGACACGCTCAATGTCGCAGGCTATCCCGCTGATCCGGATTATGGTTATGACGGTGATTTTATTACTTTTCAGACAGACACATGCTCTTTTGTTGGCAATAAGATCTTCAATCATAATTTAGACACCTATAGAGGAAATAGTGGCTCACCGATATGGGTAAAAAATGGTGGTAAAAATATTTTGGTAGGTATTCACACTTTCGGCAATGCTGGGACCTTGCTGGACAAAGAAAATACGGTTTTAATTAAGGAATGGTTAAAATCTTACAGTTTGGCTGCCGATAATCAGTAATCTACAACAAAAAACATTTAGCGTAACAATAACCACCAGATTTAGCAAGTGTAAATCTGGTGTTTAGAAATGTTATTGACTAAGTAGGGCTTTCCGTACTTTACTAATCTCTATCCTGTCGACGAGGTTTGAGGTTAGGTAATTTTTAACGTAAGTATTATTGATTTCCGCACTGAACATATTTTCGACTTTACTAACGAATCCTATTCCGATTGAGGCCGAGATATTTCCTATCATATCTGAGCCCAAGGAATTAAATTTTGTTTTGAGATCTGCTTTTAAAGTTTCTTCTGTCAATTTTGTCTTATTTATTTTTCCATCCAATTTGAATACCACTAATCCGGTGGTTGCCGCACGCTCGCTTCCTGGAGCAGCATAATCTAGAAGTGCTCTTGCAAATCGGTCTGTTCCCAATTTACTTTCAGATATACCATTCAATGACTGCGAGAGTCTATCGAGGTAATCATCACGAAATTCTATAATCATCATAACTCCGTTGTAAGAGGTTTGGGAATTTACAAGTGAACTAAGATAATTTACGAGCGTAGCATCAGCGTCAATATTGTTTGCTTTTAAATTTGCTTTTATGTTGGCTTCAATGGTCGAACTGAATTTTTTTGTAACCTTTTTTTCTAGTTGAAACGGTGCCGAGGTTATCGAGAACCGATCATTTTGAATCAGATTTCCAATTTCAATAAATTCATTTTTGAATAGAAGGCTCTTTTTGTCTTCGTACTTTGTTTGTTTTTCCCATTCACTACAGAATTTAATGAAGTCCGGTCTTCCAACGATATCTTTATTGCGTTTCATTCTTGGAAGAGCGGCATTTTCATAGTATTCCATATTTATTTCATCTAACAAAGGATAAGAAGCTTTATCAACATAATTAAAAAGCATATTCGGCTCGATGCTTGTAAAATGATCTCTGTAACTTCCAATCGTTTCGTATGGAAAGTCGTTATTTCTGACAAGAACTTTCTTCAGTTCCAAATTCCATTTTTGATGTTCAACTTTCGTGGCACCTATAATGTCTTTAACATCTAAGTCTGTATTGAAAATTCTTACTTTTCCTTGAGCAGATGTGATTTCGGTTGTAGCCATTAATAGAAAAATGGCCATAATAATGGTTTTCATATTTAAAATAGTTTAAAGGTTATAGCTACTTAAAGTTAAGAATTCACAATCACAAGAGCTTGAATTTTTTTTTAAATTTTCGATATTACACAACAATACTTAACTTTACTTAATCATTTACCAATTGCCCTATTATGACATCCCGAAATGTGATCGACGAAAGGGCACTGCTTTCCCAGTTTCAAAGCGGTGATAAACTGGCTTTTGATCGTATTTTCACGATGTTTCATTCTTCATTGGTATTTTTTGCAGATCGGTTACTTCTGAATATCGGGATGGAAATTTCAAAGGAGATCGTGCTGGACATATTTCTGAAATTATATGACCGTAGGGAAGGATTTGAAACCCTATCAAATGTTAAGGCCTTCCTTTACATATCCGTAAGAAATAGTTGCATCAAAGCGATTGAAAAGGAAAAAGTGAACCAAAAGCGGTTTGACCTTTACTCGAAGAACTATGATGAGTTTGAAAAAAATGTACTGGATAGTATTGTTCAGACTGAAGTATATGAAGAGCTTTACAGAGCGATTGATCTGTTGCCGGAACAATACCGGCTCATTATGGGCAGGCTTGTCGGCGGTGATACGCCAAAAGAAATATCCGAGGAGCTCGGTATTCCTGTCAGTACGATAAATACCCAAAAATCAAGAGCGCTTTCGCTACTAAAAAAATCCCTCTCAGGTGCCGGAATCGCACTTTTAATGATTTATTCATAATTTTTTAACTTTTTTGGGACAAGGCAATATCTTTTCGGGTTTCTATTTAAAATGAAACCGATGGATGAGCAACGTATTCTGGATGAGTTAAAGATTGTCCCCCTTCTGACAAAGATTTTAAGAGGAGAGGATCTGACCGTTCTAGAAGAGAAGACGGTTGAGGTCTGGCTCAGTCAGAGCAGTGAGAACCGTGCTTTCTTTGAACACCTGAAAGACGACGAGCATGTTGCACGGGAACTTTTAAAGCGAGAGCTTGATGGTGCCGGCACTACTTCGGAACTTGAAAAATTACATGGGGTATTGAAGAAACGCCAATCCCATTATAAGCGCGTTGTCTTTTGGACCTCCGCTGCTGCCGTATTCCTGTTTTTTTCGATTACCCTGATTCTATACAGGTATTATCAGTCCAGAGAGTCCGTTCTTGAGACCGTCAATATGGCCACGGCCGACATTGACCCGGGTAAGGATCAGGCGACATTGACTTTCGACGATGGTCAGGTCATTGGTCTGGAAGGAAAGACCGTGAAGAGCGATGCCAGTGGTGTAACCTATCTGGATGGCAAAGCTGTTTCATCGTCAAAGATGCAATTTGCAACGCTTAGTACACCACGTAAAGGACAATATAAAGCAGTACTACCGGATGGAACGACCGTTTGGCTGAATGCCGAATCCAAACTTAAGTATCCTACAAAATTTGCAGGTGCGGAACGCCTGATTGAACTTGAAGGTGAAGGCTATTTTGAAGTTACGCATAATGCTTCAAGCCCATTTATTGTTGAATCTAAAGGCCAGCGGGTCAAGGTTCTTGGAACAAAGTTCAATATCAATTCGTATGCTAACGAGGAATATTCAAGGACAACACTTATTAGCGGAAGTGTTGAGCTGAGAAATCTACAAAATGAGTTGTTAGTAAGACTGAAACCTGGGGAGCAGGGTAGATTTGTGCTGGGTGGTATTGACGTGAAAAAAGTTGATGCGGAGTCTTTCATCGGATGGACTGAGAACGAATTCCAGTTTAAAGGAGCTCAACTGGCGGAGGTTCTGCGGCAACTGGAGCGATGGTACGATATCGATGTGGATTATAAGAATGTTCCGAGTACAAAAGTCTATGCTACGATTAGCCGGGATAAAAAATTGACGAGCGTACTTTACGCGCTTGGGGAAATTACAGATTTAAATTTTAAAATGAGCGGAAGGAGGATTGAGATCAAGAAATAAAGATTTACTGTTTCATATGTTGGCCTGAAATAATGCCGGAGTGTTAGCGCACTCCGGCGATCGGGTCTGTATACTAGAGTTTCGAGCAACTAATAATTAACCCTACACAAATCTATGAAAAAACATGATTTTTCCAACAGGGAAAACGTACCGCAGGTGGCGGATATGTTTTCGGGCAGGAAAAAATTGCTGCGTGCAGGCTTAAAGAGTACCCTATTCTTTATGCTTCTTGCTAGCGGTACTGCTATTAAGGCACAGCAGATCAGCCTTTCGCTGCAGAAAGCGCCACTTTCAAAGGCGATTTCCGAAATACGGAAGAGCACAAAGTATGACTTTGCCTATAGTGAAGAGCTATTAAAAAAAGCAGGTCCAATTTCCATCAACCTTAAAAATGCCAACATTACCGAGGTACTGAATAAGATGTTTGCTGACCAACCGATCTCTTATAAGATCGCCGACGGCATTATCATTTTAAAAGAAAAACCAGCAAACGGAAATACATCCCCTTCAAAAAATAAGGAAACAATTAAAGGGAGGGTTGTAGATGAAAGTGGCAATCCACTTGCGGGGGCAACCATTCAGGTAAAAGGAACAAATTTTACAGTTACTTCCGACAGTGCGGGATCTTTTGAACTGCCCGGTGAATTTTCTGGTTCCGATCTGATGATATCCTATCTGGGCTACGCACGAATGGAGGTTGCAGCAAAAAACGCCGAACGAATCGTACTTGTTACGAATTCCAATAGGATAGAAGAGGTGAGTGTTGTAGCCAGTGGTTACCAGTCCATTCCCAAAGAGAGGGCAACAGGATCTTTTTCAAAGGTTGACAATGCGACTTTTAACCGTCAGGTTTCGACAGATGTGATCAGCAGGCTGAAAGGTATTGCACCATCTATTTTATTTGATGAGCGTTCAGGATCTCCGAAGCTAACAATTCGGGGACAGGCAACGATCTTTGGCAACGATCAGCCGCTAATTGTCGTTGACAATTTTCCTTATGAGGGTGATATCAACAATATCAATCCGAACGATATCGAGGATATTGATATTTTGAAGGATGCAGCAGCGGCATCAATCTGGGGAGTTCGTGCTGGTAATGGTGTGATCGTCATAAAAACTAAAAAAGGACGAGCAGACCAGCCGATGAATATAGGTTTTACCTCCAATCTCACAATCGGACAGAAGCCTGATCTGAACTATATTCCTCAGATCAAACCGAGTGATTTCATTGATATTGAAAAAATGCTCTTTGAAAAAGGTTTTTACAATACAATAATCAGTAATACTGGGGACAATCGTCCGTATTCACCTGTTGTAAGTATTCTTAATGATCAGAAAAATGGGCTACTCAGTTTCCAGCAAGCAGATGCACAGATCAATGCACTCAGAAACGGAGATCTGCGAAGAGATATGAGTAAGTATCTTTATCAACATAGTTTGAAGCAACAGTATGCCTTAAACCTTAATGGAGGAAACAACAAATACACTTATTATTTCTCAGCGGGATTTGATAAAAACCGAAACTCGGAAAAAGGTAATGCTTTTAACCGGGTGAGCCTCAACAGCAATCAGGTTTTCCGTCCGATGGAAAAACTAGAACTTTCAGCGGGCCTTTCCTACAATCAAAACTCTCAATCCGCGTCAAACGTAATTTCAATGTTAAGCAATATGGGCCAGGAGCTAATGTATCCTTATGCAAGCTTGGTCAATGCAGACGGAAGTGCCGCCATAGTTACAAAGGATTATAGTAACATTTTTAAAAGTAGTGCGTTAAAATTGGGCTTATTAGATTGGAATTTTCGACCCCTAGATGAGCTAAATTACCAAAATAATCATTTTAAGCAAAGTGAGTTTCGGTTAAGTACCGGCATTAAATATATATTTTTGCCTCAATTGTCAGCAGAGGCAAGGTTCCAATGGGAAAACCAACTCGGAAAAAGAAGAAATTTCAACGATCAGGACAGCTACATGGTTCGAGATCTGATAAACAGATATACTGTTATAAGCAATGGTGCCGTAAATAGAAATCTACCTCTAGGGGGAATACTAGATTATACGAGCTCAGAACTGACTGCATTGAATGGTCGATTCCAGTTAAACTACGATCAAAAATGGGGAAAACATCAATTTAATGCGATCGCTGGTTTTGAAGCAAGGCAGGTGAAGTCGAATTCAAATTCAAATAGACTCTATGGCTTTGACCCCAATGTAGGTTCAAGTATTGCTGTAAATTATTTGATTGATTATCCAGTTTATGGCAAAGGTTACACCCAAAAAATCCCCTATTTAGATGATTTTAACCAAACACTAGAAAGGTTGCGTTCTTATTATTTTAACGGAGCTTATAATTTTGATCTGCGTTATATTCTTTCATTAAGTGCTAGAATTGATCAGTCCAATCTATTTGGAGTAAATACAAATCAGAAATCGGTACCTTTGTGGTCCACTGGATTAAAGTGGAATATTCATAAGGAAGCATTTTACAATATTGATTGGCTATCTGAATTAAGTCTACGATCAACATTTGGATATAGCGGAAACATTGATAGATCCGTAACTGCTTATACTACCGCACGACTTTCTTACAATAGTTTTAATCAGCTGCCAAATGCTAATCTTGTTAGCCCTCCGAACAAAGATTTAAGGTGGGAAAAGAACCGCATGGTCAATATTGCTCTGGATTTTGGTTTGAAAAATCGCAGACTTGCTGGAAGTATTGAATATTTTAGCCGGAAAGGAACGGATTTGATCGGTAATGGTGAAATTGATCCTACCTCTGGCTTCACGACTTTTCGAGGAAATGTTGCTGATATGAAAGGTCACGGAATAGATATTGAATTGAACTCCAAGAATATCGTAGCAAAAGATTTCATTTGGAACACTACTGCCATTTTTTCATATGCTGCGGATGAGATTGTAAAATATCAGAAACAAACCAATTTGGCTAATTTTGTGCAGGATGCTTACACAAGTGCATACCGTTCTCCCTCAAATTATGCTCCCGTGATAGGAAGACCAATATTTAGTGTTTACTCGTATCCGTGGGCCGGATTAAACTCGAACAGTGGTCTTCCACAAGGATATTTGGATGGTCAACCATCTACATCATATAATGAAATTATCCAAAATTTGACGAATGATCCAGAAAAGAACCTTGTATTCCATGGCACTGCTTTACCGAAATATTTTGGAGCTTTACGTAATACCTTTAATTTAAAAAGTATTGACCTTTCTTTCAATATCACCTATCGATTTGATTACTATTTTAGGCGTAATTCTATAATGTATTCAAGCTTATATTCAACCTATTATGGACACGGGGATTACTATGCCCGCTGGCAGAACCCAGGTGATGAAGAAAACACCAATGTTCCAGCAATGATCTATCCAGGAAATATCAATGCGGACAGCTATTATAGAAATTCGTCAGTTTTGGTTAGCAAGGGTGATCATATTAGATTGCAAGATATTCGATTGGGATATACCTTTAAACCGGAAATACTTCGGAATCTTCATATAAGTACGATGAATCTTTTTGCATATATTAATAATGTAACCTTATTATGGAGGGCAAATAAGAATAATATCGACCCAGATTTTCCATTTACAAAGCCTATAAGAACAATAGCTTTGGGACTAACTTGTACTTTATAGAGCGCAGCGATGAAACTAACAACAAAAATTTACTCTGTTTTAGTAGTCACATTCTTATTTACAGCATGTAGTAAGGACTGGTTGGAAGAAAAACAAAACATTAAGCTTGTTATTCCCACAACTTTGAATGACATGGATCTTTTACTAAATACCAACTTTTTACGACTTGATGGCAGGGGAGCATCTGAAACCGTATGTGACGATTATGAATTTACATCTGATCAATTTAATTCTCTTTATTTTGGAGTTGATCGTGATATGATTACGTGGAAATCTATGGAGATGCCCAAATATGGCGATAGGGAATATGATGAGTGGGATTTATCATACGCAGAGATCCAAATCTGCAATATTGTTTTAGAGGGTGTGGAAAAAATAGAAAGGACCGAAAATAATAAGCAGCAATTTGATAGAATTAGAGGAACAGCACTTTACCATAGAGCAAGAGCACATCTTAATCTTGCAATGACCTTTTGTAATGATTACGACAAAAGCACGGCGTCATCCGATCTTGGTATTCCATTAAAACTTAACTCTGATATTAGCGAAAAAATAGTGCGAGCTAATCTTGAACAAACTTATTCAAGGATTATTTCGGATCTAAAAGAAGCCACTAATTTACTTCCTACTACTCAAAGTAACCAAACATTTATTGCTAAGGGCGGTTCTTTTGGGCTGCTAGCGCGAGCATATCTTTTTACAGACAATTACAATGAAGCCTTAAATGCCTGCGACTCTAGTTTAAAATATCACGGTTATATTGAGAACTATAATAACGTTAGCGCCGCACCAAGCAGACCATTTTTAAATCTGTCAACAAAAGAAATGCATATAATTGGAATATTGAGAAGAGAATCTGAGAATTTCTATGTTGGAAGGATTAGTAATGAGCTTTTTAGAATGTATGATGAGAATGATCTAAGAAAAACGCTGTATTTTAGAATCAACAATGATGGCAAACCTTCTTTTCGAGGTAGCTATCAAGGCGGCCAGCTTTTTACTGCTACTGCAACAGATGAGATAATTCTAATGAAGGCTGAGTGTAATGCTCGTTTAAATAGAACCGCGGACGCACGAGATGCGCTAAACTTATTACTCGAAAATAGGTTTAGATCTGGTACATATAAAACTATTTCGGCTACTGACCCAAAAGAACTTTTAGACCTAACTATTAATGAGAGGCGAAAAGAATTATTGGGTAGAGGGCTACGCTGGCAAGATCTGAAAAGGTTAAATAAGGATAATCGATATTCGAGAACACTCACCAGAACAATTGGCAATACCGTTTTCACATTGCCTGCAAACGATCCTAAATATGTTTTCCCAATTCCACAATATATCAAAAGCTTTACTGGAATTGAATAGCTATTAACTAATTGCAAACTAATGAAAAATATAGCACTAATCTTTGTGTCATTGTTTATTTTCTCTTTTTCCTTTTCCCAAAGAAAAACAAAAATAACCATTAATATTCCACAGCAAGATACTACTAGACTTCAAGCTAAACTCTTTTTACAGGATCCCCTTCAGGGAATCAATAAAGGTTATTATAGCGACACGCTGGAAATAAAAGCAGGCACTTGTCAATTTTCTTTTGATATCGAAAATACAAGTTTGGTTAACTTAATTATTAATGACAAATTCGTCGCATATCCTGGACCATATGAAATTTTAATTGAACCGGCTGATGAACTAATTTTTGACTTACCTCCTTTAAAAGAAGCGGGGAGGTATGGTTTTGGATTTGCAAAAATCAATGTACGAGGAAAAGGTAGCGAGAAAGTGAATATGGCAAAGAGTATGGTATCCAAATATTTTGAAATATTTGCTAGTGATCTACCCTATAATAAGCAGAGTTTGACATACATGTTTAAAACCACAGATCGGAAATTGAATGTTATTGATTCTGTTTATAATGAAAATATGGGCGTTCCTATGCAAATCAAGGATTTAATCAAAGCGCAACTTTATGGGGATCTTTTCGTATCATTATTCCGCAGTTGTAAGAGAACGGAAAGTGATTCATTACCACTATTATTTAATGAATATATTGTCAAGAAAAAAAGAATTGATGTTTTTTACAAGAAAGGAATAATTAAATATTTTGGATCTGGCAGTGTACCGTCCTTCTTAATTTTATCAGAATTTAAAAAACCTATTATTGTAGGAGGCGAAGAATACCCAAAAAAACATCCACAGCAATATGCAGAACTTCTTTACAAAAGGTTGAAAAAAAATCCGGAAATACGAGATTATCTATTATCAGATTTTTTAATCAGCACAATTCTCAGAAGCTTAGATTCAAACGTAATTTCACTTTATGATTATTATCTTAATCATGCTGATTTTAATAATCCCAATTTCGCAAGTGTTGTCAAAACATACGAGGAAGCACAGAAAAAATTTGCCGTTGGAACTCCTTTTTTCGATTTTTCATTACCAGACTCTACAGGAAAAATTCATTCACTGTCTGATTTTAAAGGAAAGGTTGTGGTATTTGATTTCTGGTATAATGGATGTGCCGGTTGTAAGTTAATGGTTCCAGTATTAGAAGGAATTGAAAAAGAACTGAAAGATAAAAATATTGTCTTTATATCAGTCGGAATTGATAAAAAACAATTATGGTTAGACGGAATCGGTAAGTATTCAAGCAGCAGATCTTTACAATTGTATACTGCAGAGAAGACTGATAAACACCCGATGATCAAATATCTAAATATTTACGGCTATCCAAGGCTTATTATTGTTGATAAGAACGGAAATATTGGCGTCGCACCCCCTGATCCGCGTATGAATAAGGAGGCATTTGTAAATTTAGTCGAATCTCTCTAGTAAAAAAAGGCAATCAAACCTTATGTGTTTGATTGCCTCATCATTTAAAAGGTGTCTTTAAAATGTCTGAATATTCGACATTATATCACCTGCTGTAATTTAATTCGGACGAACTCCTCTGTGAATTTTGTCAGGGTTGTTCGTTGGTTGATTTGTTGAAGTATCATATTCTTGCGAGCAAATTCTCTGATTTGGACCTTGGCAGTCGCTCGAACCTACCACAGGGCTTCCCATTGATCCGTCAGGATTTGTATAAAATTCTTGTAAAGCTACTTTTGCACTGCTACTTGCCGGAGCAAAAGAGAAAGCTGCGAAACTTCCGATTGCAATTGCTGCAACTCCTAATGTAATTCTTAGTGATTTCATGATGTTTGGTGCTTTTATAAATCAAAAAGCTAAACTTTGGTTAGTTTTTTGCCTACTCTTGGTTCAGGTTTTCGGCTACCCCTGTCTGGTTATTAGTTTAGTTATAAGTGGTCTGAACACTATTGTGTGGGGCTCGCCTTAGCGAAAAAAAAGTGATCAGACCAATAATGTTAATTGAAAGCGCAATAAAATTGAAATACAGCTGGTCGTTCCAGTTCATTCCTCTGAATACTGCAATACATGAGCATGGGATGCTCGGAGCAAATTTTAAAATGTAAATCAGGTAAGCAGTATAGATGGTCAAGACAGAAAGGGAAGTTAATAAACCCAATCTTCTCCAATTCTTGTTTAGCAGCATAATAACAATGACCAGGTGTATGGCCTGTAAAACAAATGGTAGGACAGCTCCTCCTGCAGATAACAGGTAAGCACCTTTAATCTGCCTGTTAAATGTGTCGAAATCAAAGATTTTACTGGCGAATGTGTACGCCCATATAAGAATGAGGATAAATATGATCAGTTCTGAAATGATGTTCTTAATTCTCATGATATGGTTATTTGGTTGTTGTTATAAATGCCATGATTGACCAGTGCATTTATGATGATTTAAAAAATTCTTTTCAAAATTTCTATTTCATCAAATTTAGAGTGCCTTTTCAATGAAATGCAAGCACTTGTTGTATCAGTATTGGAATGCACACTGTATTATAAATTTCCACACTTTAATATTTCCATTGATCCTTGTCTTTTGGAGGTGGGTCCTTTATCTCGTTTCCATTTTCGTCGAAATATAAATTTGACGTGGTTTGCATGGTGTCTTTTTCTGTTTGCAGATAAAGCTTCTGCTGACTTTCTTTTTCCGCCAGACTATTACTTTCTGGTCTTAGATCCATTTCGTCCTGTCTGCATGATTGCAGTGTGCAAAGGGTGAAAAGGATTACCGATATTGAGATAACCGTTGTTTTTTTCATTTTAAAAATTTTTAGGATTATCTCGGCCGAGATGCTGTTGAATTCTGGGGGCCAAATTATCAGTCTTGACGATAGATTAAAAAGACTTGTGGTGTCAAAAATGGCATCCACACGCAAATAGGGACGTCTTTGCTTGCTGTAAATAATTGAAAAAAAGTAACCTTATATATTTGTAAAAAAAATTTAAGAAGAGGGCTTTTTTGAACTGTCCGAATATGTCTCCACTGTCTTGGAAATGGAATGCACACGTTGAGACTCTGGTACCTTATTTCATAATATGTTGAAATACAATTTGTTTATTTGTAAAATAGTATTTTGCCCTTATTAGCGTTCCGATGATGTGGTATTAGGGAAATTTTCTTAATTTTATGGTAATCCTTAGCCATGAACATTCCAAAAATTCGACTTTTAGCAATCATATTACTTTTTCTGTGCGAAATTCTGTTTGCGCAGCAATACAAGCTGAGCGATTTTTATCTCATACAGAGGCAATATGAGAACCTTGCAGAAAATGATTCCGCAGCACTACCGCTTGTCGATAAACTAATCAGGAAGGCAAAAGGGGAACATAACCTTATGCAGCTGTTCTTAGGTTACAAGGATGCCCGTTATTATTCCCGTGATCCGCAGATCAAATTAATGTATGCTGACAGTGCTATCTACGTCGCCAAGCTGAAGAAGAACGACAGTCTGCTGAGCAGTGCCTATCTGAGCAAGGGGGTGGTCTATTATTTTAACCTCAAAAAATATAAGCTTGCACTCAATGAGTATTTAAAGGCGTTTGAAAAGAACAAAAACAATAAAGACCCATATTACAGAAATAAGATAAATTACCATATTGGGGTTGTCAAAAGCTATATAGGTTATTATGATGAAGCACTTAATGATTTTGAAGAAGCCAGGGATTTTTTCGAGACTGAAATCCAGAAGAACTTACATCCCAACTTAATGTTCGGAAATCAAAGAGGATATCTAAACACCATTCACCAGATGTCAGTCTGTTACCGCAAGCTTGGGCACTACCAAAAAGCGGACTCTCTTATCGCCCTTGGCCTGTCCAGAACATGGAAAAATCCTGATTATAGACAGGAGTATAGCTACTTTCTGAAAGAAGAAGGTATCCGTAAATTTAGAGGAAATGATTTCGGCGGTGCAATCCAAGCATTGCAAAGATCAATACCTGCAATCAGCAATATAGATGATTTTGCATGGTTAACGGTATCTTATTCTTACCTGGGCAGGGCTAATTGGAAACAGGGTAAAACCGACGAAGCCATCAGGTATTTTGAAAAAATAGATTCAATTTTTATCAAGCATAATTTTGTTCTGCCAGAAGTCCGGTATATATATGAAGATCTGATAAATCATTATGGAAATAGTAATATTTCTGCCAAGACACTCTATTATACTGGTCAGCTCATCAAGGTGGATTCCGTATTGGAGAAAGACTTTGTCTATTTATCTGCAAAAATCCACCGTGAATATGATGCTGATAAATTACTGCAGAAACAGCATACGTTGCAGCGGAGCTCCTCGATGAAGATAGGAGCATCGCTGGTGGGTGTCTTTATAATTATTGTAGGCACTTTCTATATTATGTTGCGGACTAAATCCAGAAAAAGGGTGTTGGGACAGAATAAAATTCTAGGAATTAATCTTGCGGGTGGTACATTAAATATTTCGGGCGAACGAGAGTTTCGGGTCCGGACGTATAAAAGTAGTGGTATCAGCAGTGGAATTGTTTCGAACGTCCTGCAAAAATTGGAAGAGTTTGAGTCAAGCAATGCATTTCTTGATAAGACTGTCAAAATTAGATCACTAGCTAAAAAATTTGGTGTGAATCAAAGATATCTTTCTGAAATCATTCAGGAACATAGGGGTGCTAACTTTCACATGTATCTGTGTGAGCTACGTATTTCCTATATCACCGATAAACTCAATACTGACGACGAGTATTTGAAGTATAACAGTGAAACCGTCGCCAAAGAGTGCGGATTCTCTTCCCGCAGCAATTTTTCAAAAGTTTTTACACAGCTCAATGGAGTTAATTTTACAGAGTTTGTAAAGAAGCGAAAAAGAGAACGAAACTCAGCAGTCGTTATAAAAGAATAAATTTTTCATATCTCCTTATGGTTTTCCGTAATTAGCTCCTATGAACAAGCTGAAAAGATAAAAAAGGTGTAAAGTGAAATTTCAACATAGACCTTTACTGGTAATTATTTCGTCAGATTAACTCCAATATTTTAATAAAAATTATTGGATAATAGCGAGATAGTAGAATTACGACACTTAACAAAAAAGTAGGTAAATCATTTTGCCGTGATTTTTCAATATGCTATATTGCAAAACCAAAATCACATTAATTTATGAAAAAGAATATTGATTTACCTATCAAAAGCGTGCAACCCTGCACTTAGAAAAAAGTTTCAATCGTATTGAAATTAGAAAGAATTCTTCTCAGTACAGTCTGTAAATTCCTTTGACCCAAATAGGGGATTTGACCATAACGACTGGATACCTGAATAAACAGTCTCACCGCATACAGGTAGAATATCATTGTAATCACATAAATGAAAAAATAGATATGTATGTTTCAAAATGAAATGGATCATATAGATTCTGCACAGAATAACAGGGAAGGAGCGGACATTCCTCATGAAGATAGCCCGCTGACTAGCAATGGAAATAAGACTTTGTTTAACAAGCCTATGGCAGATAACGAAAAGGCAGTTACAAAATCTAAATTATGGGATGGCCAACCTACTTCCAAGATTTATAATGCACAGGCAATTTCAGAAAATGAAGTTTCGGGAATAAATAGATTGGTGAAACTTGAAATTTTTGTCGAAGGGAAGGAGATCAGGTTTTTTAAACATTTCAAGCTCAGCCAGAGTGCAACCAGGCATCACACTTTTGAACTGACGCTGGCTCATGATACCTTCGGAGAGGCCGAAAACCATAACCTTGAAGATGCGCAAGCACTATTGGGAAAACGGATCACGATTGTTTTTCGATATAAGGATGTTGAAGAAGGGCCAGAACGCAATTTTATAGGCGTTATCACCGAGGTCGGGTTCAGTCAGGAGCAGGGAAGTTTAGGTAATATTGTCTTAATTGGAGAGAGTCCCACCGTACTTTTAGATGCTGCCCCACATACCCAGAGTTTTGGTGGTGGACAGGAAATCAGCCTCAACAGTATTGCGTCAAAGGTTATGAGTGAGGGGCTTGACAGAAGTAAATTTGATTTCAGGGTTGATTCTACTTTTGGAAATGTTTCGTATGGTTGTCAATATGAGGAAACCCATTACAATTATTTGGCGCGTATTGCCGAAGCCTATGGAGAGCAGTTTTTCTATGACGGTGAGGTTCTGCATTTTGGAAAGCTTCCGCCAGCAGAAAATGTGGTAAAGTTAATTTATGGAAGGAATTTGAGCGATGTGCGCATCAGGATGAGAGCGCAGCATGTCAAGCCTTCCTTTTACGGATATAATAGCCGCAAGAATGAGAAATTAACTGGCGGTAATCCTCCTATAAAACATGTCTCTGATATTGCACAGAGAGCATATGATATTTCAGCTAACATTTTTAAAACGCCATCCCTGCGTGTTGCACCTATCAAGGCAAATTCCTTTTTGGACGTTGAAGCATCACAGAAAGGAACGGCTGGTAGCAAAGCTTCTGAGGTATTTATAACGAGCGGAGTCTCCACGGTACCTTTTCTTTACCCTGGCTGTGTCGTTGATTTGGAAATGCGAAAAACTGATAGCAACCAAACTTCATATTTCACTAGGTTGATGATGATTGAAGTCATGCACCAGGTAGATGCAAGGGGTCATTATTATGGAAGTTTTGAAGCAATAGCGGCAGATAGTGGATTTATCCCCCGGCCGGAATTTGAAATTCCCAAGGCTGAACCCCAGCTAGGAAAGGTAATCGCAAATAATGACCCATTGGGTCAGGGACGTGTAAAAGTGCAGTTTGACTGGCAACATGGACAGGACAGCACGGAGTTTATCCGTGTCATGTCGCCTGATGCCGGAAGCAGTGAAAAGGTTAATAAAAACCGTGGCTTCATGTCTGTTCCGGAGGTTGGTGACCAGGTGATCTTGAACTTTGTACATAGCCATCCCGACAGACCATTTGTAATGGGCGGAATGTTTCATGGAGCTAGCGGAGCGGGTGGCGGTGAAGCGAACAATGTGATGAGTTTTAGTGGTAGGAGTGGTGCGGAACTTAGGTATGACAATGGAGCAGGTTCAATGAACCTGAAAGACCAGGGAGGAGCAAATATTTTCTTTGACGGTTCGGGAAATGCGGTAGTCAATGCAAATACCGACCATACCACCAATACTGGTAGTAACAATACGATTAATGCAGGTAGCTCAACCACGATCAATGTCGGTGGCAAGAAAGGGGAATCGCCACAATCGTTCCTCAAAATGGATTCTGCCGGGAATGTGGTTATTGATGCAAAAACTTCAATTACTTTAAAAGTCGGCGAAAATCTTCTTTCTATCGATAAGAAAGGCTTAATAAAACTGAATGGTAAAAACTTGGAACAAAAAGCGGATAATAATTTTGAGGTTAATGCAAAACGAGTGAACCAAACTGCCAAAGGAGCCAATTTTAAGATCAACAGCGACCAGAATGTCATCGTTACGGGTGGAAACGAGGTTAAAATGAAATAAAAAGTGAAGCCATGCAATATCTTAAGAATAACGCAATATTAAAATGTGATAAGGGGTTGATTCCTTCGCTTTTAAATGTAACGAGCAACGAAAAGATCAAAAACAGGGACGGATTATTTGCTACGGACAAAGATAACATTGCGGGTATCAACATTACGCATTTTACATTATGTAGTGTTGCCGGAATCTGTCGTTTGAACCTTAATCTTCAGGGGCAGAAACTGAACTGGATCAATACGGTTCCCAAAATAACGATCAAAGATACAAAGGCACTTTTCGAAGCATCAAAATGTATCTGCCCACTAGGTGGGATAATAACAAGTATCAACTCAGGACAAATGTAACAAATATGCCAGCATTAGCATTGGGAGCGGGATTAGCCGCACTTGTAGCCGCAATAATAGAGGTAGTTGTGATGGCGATCATCATCATCGCTATTATTGCTGCAATTATCTTGATTGCTTATATCGTTTACAAAGTCGTGGAACTCGTCCAGGGCTGGATCAATGATACAGCAGACGATGTTTGGGATGATACAGCACCACCTGTTGATGTACCGATTCCTGTCCCTGAGACCAAACCAATAGAAATTCCTATTCCTATTCCTTTAACTGTACCTATCGATAAGGATGTTCCATCTGAATCCGGGCCATTTAACGTCTATGATGTTCATGTGAATGTTCCGGGAGATTATGGCGACTATCAGAGAGGTGTTGCAGATCCTGACTCAGTTTTTATGGGTGCAGGTGAAATTTATAAATACGGTATTACAAAATATGGATCGGTGCTCAGGAGATACGAGGCATTTTCATGGACAAGTCCAAAAGAGTCGATGATTTTACGAAATCTTAGAAGTGGCATTTTTGGTCCATATGAATGGTATGCTTTTAGAAGAAGCTACGCATATGCGAGGTTTATTGAAAATGGCCTTATTGCTGCATACTTTGCAATTCGTGGAAAATTACCTCCGGGAAACACAGGATATTATTAAATTTAGATATTAAAGATAAAAGATGAACGAAAAAGAAGTAAAGAAACTGCTTTCCGAAGCAAAAAAACATCGTAACAATGGTGAATTTGCAGAGTCGCTGGCTTTATTGCATCAGGTAAACAACGAATTTCCTGAAAATGTAACATACCGCTATTTGTTGGCCTCTACGTACTATGAAAGTATGAGCACGGAGCCTGCGAAGAGGTATGTTGAAGAGGCCATCGGGCTGGATTCTGATTTTAAGGAGAATTATGAACTCCTGGGCGATATTTTCCAAAAAAAAGGGGATTTGCAGTCAGCACAGATAAATTATGAAAAAGCTTATAATTTGGATTCTCAATATATTACAGTTGGCGAAAAGCTGATACAGCTATATCTGAGAACTAAAAATTACGAGGATGTGCTGAAAGTATGCGACAATATGACGAGTTATATACCCGTAGATACCTCAACTGCAAAATCGAGGGCTTTAACTTCTATTTATCTTGGTTGTCTTTTATATAAGAGCTGGGCTTTGGTCTATTTAAAGCAGTATGAAAGCGCAATCCAGCAAATTGAGGAGATAAAATCAAAGGATAAGGAAACTGGTGTGCCTACATATCCCGGTATGTACAAAAACGAAGATGAAACTCTCTTTAAATTATATTATAAGCTGAACAACTCTGATAAAGCTGCAGAATATAGAAATCTACTGAAAACGGAATATAAATATGACGAAAATGCTATTGGCAGACTAGAGACAGAAGCGGAGCAGGATATTATGCTTTTTAGACAACGCCCCGACGTGATGGTACATTTAGGATTAAATTAACAACGGACAATTGTTGGCCGTACTATTGTGGTGGCAGTCGAGGTAAATTTTTAAAGTTAAGTAATGGCAAAAGACCTGCAAGAAATAAATCGTATCGAAAGGCTTACACAACAATACTTCAATAAGGGGGAAATCCATTTGGGGCTTAAGACTTATCGGATGTTGATGGAAATGTACCCGCTGGAAAAGGACTATTACCTAAATTATATTGGCTTTCTCAGGGATGAGCTTGTTGTGGCTGAACTTTTATGGCCTGCCTATGAAGAAGCTGTGGCATGCTGCAATAGGGCGATTGCACAATTACCAGAAGAGGATAGGGTATTATTTTATATTAAGAAATCTGAAGTGTATATTGTCATGATCGAAGGAAACCCCGACTGGTATGCCGAACACCATGAAGATGTCAAAAATTTCATAAATATTTCTCTTGAAAAATACCCCGGCAACGGGGCTATTATCAAATGCGCGATGGCGCTCAGCCTTATGGCAGGGTATAGAGTAAGATACGAAGAATTACTGGATCAGGGTGTTTCTTTGAATCCTGACGATCTCATGTTGGTCCTACAAAAAGCGGTAAGTTTTGAACAGCAAGGAAATTTTGAAAATGCAATTGATTTGCTTGAAAATTGGATACGGAGAAATCCAAGCTCTAAAAATATCGATACGGTGTACAATAAAATTATTTTATTGTGCGAAGAAGCAGATAAAGATGAGCTGGCCGATGCATATCGGGATCTATTAGATAACCTATAATTGATGATTGTAAATATTAAAGCGAGTTCGCCGGAACTATACCGCTCTGAATACTTTAAAACCTGCGTTTACAAAAATAACAGGCTTTCCGATTTAAAATCTACAAATAGCTTTTCTCTTCGTATAGATGAGGGGGAAAGATTGCAATTGAGTTTTGCAAATAAGGATTCGTTAGATGAGAGGGCAAACATTCTTATATTCTCACCTGTACAATTTGAGCTCGACAGGTCTAAAAATTTGTTTCAGATCAGCAATAAAAAAAACTTAAAAGTTCAATGGAATAAATATAAGGAAAAAAATCGGAGCGGAAAGAATAATACATTTTTGTTCCTTTATGAAAGGCTCTATTTCAAAATAGAAATGGGCATGGAATACGACCTGATGTCAAATAGTTCTCATTTACCTTTTTTTGTTGATGTTTATGGAAGGGATCTTGAAGCGGGGAGTGTTGTGGATGGTATGTCATGGGTTCACACACCATTGGGGCTTCCATTAAAAATTGAATATGTTATTGAAGAGATCAATGATCTGGAGATGACCATGAAAGGCGTTATATCGCTAGATGAGGAAAACCTGACTAAATTAATTGCTGACAAACAGTTTCAGCAACAGTCAAAACCTTACCACTATTCAAAGGATTTTTCGATAGAATCTGAGGTCAGGTCAGTTTATGACATGCATACAGGATATTTAAGGTACTCAGACCTAAAATTAAAAATTTACAGCGAAAAGGAACAGATCAATGAATCCATCCAGTCAAAGATTGCATTTTTATAACTTTAGAAACTGAAAATTTTCGGAGCGATACTTAATTCTGAAAATTAAGATATTCACTAAAAAATAGCTGCGAAGCCAACTGGGATACTGTGTATCCCATAAATAACTCGCAACGGTTGTCGTAGCGGGAGAAGGTGGGTTGTAGACAGCTGTTGCAGCCGATTTTCGCGCCAAAAGCCAACGGCTTTTGGCCGCCGGCAGTTTTTTAACTGCCGACTGCGATGGGTTGTGATTTGAAATTTTTTAAGTCTAGGAAAAAACCACGATTTTTTGTCATTCCGGTTTTTAACAGGTTCCATAAAAGGGATGCTCCCAAATGTGCAATTGTACTATTGATAAATAAATCCTGTTTTGAAAGTGATTCTGCAAGGGAACAGCTGGGTGTATCATCTTCCGTTTCCGAATTTTGCATTGCTGAGCCAAATTCCTCAATAATAGACGGTAGTGTATCAACTGTTTTAAACTTTTTGGAGGTCGGCTGCTGTATTTTTCCAATTGTAGAAAGTATTCCCTGTCCTGAAAATTTAGTGTTTCCCAGATCGAGCCAATACCTTCCTTGATCCCTGTGGAATCCATAATCATTATTAAGGTTATTAAGTATTTCGGAAATTTCTATTCTTGATGCAACTGTGTCTGTACAGGACACATAAATAGATGCTCCTGCACCAGTCGGTATTTTTGCATCTTCATCACGCTGAAATTTTCTTGTCTCTGCTTTCCAGCTTGTTCCTGCCCAACGGTTAAGGCGGTTTATAATCGCCTGTGATTTATAAAGATTTTTTTCCGAATCTGCGAATCTTTGTCTTCCGATATTTGAAGCTGTAATAATATCATCGTCCCACAAATGTACGTCCAGTCCTGGGTGATCGAGTTCCAACAGGCTATGATTGATTTCCATGAGTGCGGTCATAAACTTTGAGCCTGTTCCGCCTGCACCTATAACGTTTACACGAATTGGATTTGTAGGACTTAACAGATAGTTGTCCAAAAAATGAATATTTGTTTTCGCTGTTTTCATAATAAGATGTCTTTAAGTTTTTGAGACGTTTTTACAAGGCTGTCATTTGGAAAAACTTTTCCAGTTCCTACAAGATTTTCCCATAGCATGACGCAATTACCGTTAACAGGGTTATGGTCATGCATCAGATGCGAAAAGTAACTATTGAAAAAGTAATTTTCCCACAAGGTCATCAGTTCATTTACTGAGCCTGTTGCTGTGGTGTCTATATCAACTGTACCCATGCAAACTGAGCAGTTTTCATAAACATTAAAAAATGGGGCATAATAAAGAGGAGTATTAGGGGTGGGTTTCCTCGATGTTGAAAGTGCAAATACCCTCAGTATTTCCCTATCTGCGACCCATACCATTGGAGGGGTATGCGCTTTTCCCGACTTTATTCCAAGATGTTTATTAAAAAATAGTTCCCGAAACTGCGCCTTTGTATACCAAACAAGGGTAGCCGATTTTGAATCAAAGGATAATAGGTTACTGGGAAGTACGCCTTCCGAATGCAACATGTGTAGATTATTTTCATCGACTTTCAATGCGGTTGCCAATCTGATTCCTTCGTTTACCGATAAGGGATGCGGATTGATGGGGATACCGTTATCCATGTCAAAATATTCGACATACGAATCATTATATGCTTTATTACCTTGGTAAAAAACCAATGCGCAGGTTGGTTCAAAATAGGTTTCAAAACTGTTTGTTATATCTTCCATGAGTTCAAATTTTAAAAGTTATGTTCCTGCCAAAGTCTAATGAGGTTGTCAATCGTATCGAAAACTTTTGTTTCAAAATCGAAATCGTTATTTTCTATTTTTCGATTATCAAAGGGTAAAAAGCGTACTGGTTCATCTATTTCGGAATATTCCTGTAATTCATTATTAACGAAATCGCAGAGCGTTTCAAAAAGGTTACCTTTAATGGATGCGCAGAATGAAACATAGTTGTCCAGTGCGATTGGATTGTCGTATTCTTCGTGTATTTCCCTATACCGTAAAGGAAAATATTTACAGTCTATACGTACATTCGGAAACGAATGAAAGATTTCATAAAATGATGTTGCGATCAAAAGAACATCTTTATCAAAATCATTTTTTGGAACGAACTTGTCAACAAGTTTTTGAAAGGATAGGAGATGCTTTTTATCTGTAATCAGCTCTTTGATATAATCTCCGATCAGTTCAGCGTCATTGAACTCGTCTAAACTTTCCTCATCTTGGTATTCTTCCTCCTCTTCATGGTATGAATTTTCGAGCATTTCATACATGGAGTTCAGATAACAGTCAGTATTTCTATAATAGGGTACGGCGAGTACTTGATAGATATAGGCATAGACAGCTACCAATAATTTACTGGCTTTTGCAGTCTCTTTTTTGTGCAGGACTGTATAAAGCGGAATTACTGGAATATAGTAGAGCGTGGAACCCGTGTCATAATTTTCTTCCCGTGCGAAAAAGGTACTCTGTCCATCATTTACCAATCTGATTTCCCGCCAGTCGTTCATGCTGAGTTTGAGCTGTTTTTTGAGGTTCGCCAATGATGCTGAAATATTATAAGGGTAAGGCACATCGGTACAATCCAGTTTATTAATATTGAGTTTTTTGGAGATATTGGAGAGGGATTTAAAAAATTCCCTCTCCAATTTTATTGCATTGTAATCTTCTCCAATTTCAGGTTCATGCAATCTTGGATAAAACTGCATTGCTAAAAAGGCATTGGTAACATCGTAGGTGGAACGGACTGCCGTCTGTCCTTGCGCAGTTCTCCCGCATCTTTGGGGCGTTTCATCCAATTTGCGAACTCGCCCAACTGGCGGTGAAGTTGTGACTGGCTTACTGCGGTGGGCAGTTTTACCGTTTGCGGATATTTTTTCTGCATGGTTCATGGGTTTAAAATTTTGGTTAACCTTTTGTTCCGATTAACGTCTCGAAGCGATATTCTACAACATCGTCAACGATTGTCGGACGTGAAATTTTCGCAGTGGTCAGAGCAGGGTAGTTGTTTGAATAGAAATTCAGAACCGCCTGCAGGTTCCACTTTGGTTCGGGATCATCGAGCCTGATTTCCTGTTCTTTTTCTTTGAGGATAAACACTCTTTGAAGTTCTGTTGCTACTAACATAATATTACTTTTTAGGGGTTAATTTCCTGCTGATCGACCGTTTCTGACTTCTGCTCCGAAGCTGACCAGAGGTCGGGTACAAATTGTTTTTCGTACTCATCCTGTTTCTTTCTGATATCTTCTTTATGCTCAGGATAGTCTCCGACTTTCGGAAGTGCAGACCAAGCCTCTTTGTATTTACCTGCTTTTGCAAGCGTATCGGCTTTTATCAGGGCTTCGCTGTATTTTTTACCCTTTGCTTTTTCCTTATCCGTCTTTTGTTTTTCCATTGCGGAGTTTGCCTGTGCCGATTCCACGCCTTTAAGAAAGTTCTGCATATTTGAAATCAGTCCGTCAGCCGTTTTCAGGGGTTTTTTGATATGCTCAAAAAATCCGTTGTCAAGTTCTTCGGGACTTCCTTTCAGATTAAAAGGGGGAATGATATTCTTCGCCTTGTCTGCGCAACTGTCGTTCTCAATCAAGATAGATACGAGTATCCTGTTTTCTGTCGCCTTTGTAATGGATAGCGTAATTTTGCTGTTTATGTCCATCTGCGAAATCTGTCTGAAAAAATTAGCTGTTTCCATAGTAGTTCATTGCTTTATCGCTTACGCATTGTGTAATATAAGATTCTGAAAAGCCCTGCTCCCGTAGGGAATCGCCATAGGCTTTCATTTCTCTGTTGAATTCTGCCGTACCTTCCTCACCTGTGAGAAAAAGTTTATGAGCGGTTCCGTTTTTCAGCGCCTTGTTAATATCCCTGTACAGTTCTTTAATGTGCCTCCTTTGGTCGGACATTTTGCGAACTTCCATTGCGAACATTTGGTAACGTGAAAGAATATCCAAGAAAATGAAAGCTTCCACGATGTTCTGATTTTTATAATTTTCTACAAACCTGTTATAGAGATAGTCTGCGAACTTATATTTTGCCAGTATGTCCATTTCTTAAAGTTTTATAAGGTGATTTTTTAAATTTTTATCGTAGTTCATGCGGTAACCATTGTCATCGATTACTTTCTCAAGGCATTGCCTTGCGTTGTTCAGCAGTTTCCAGTCTTCTTCCTTGATATTTAGAACATGAAGTTGTCCGAACTTTATTACCATTTCAGCAATGGTATGTAGGGCTTGTATTTCTGTTTCAGTCGTCTTTTTCATGATTTTGCTTATTTAAGTTTTCTACATAGCTTGTATAGCGTTGCGTTATTTCTTTGCCTTTTCTGAACTTCTCCGTACTGTAACTAAAATGCTCCTCAAACATGGTGACGTCTTTCGTTATCAAATTGATATAATAGCGGTAGTCTGCGTTAGCTCGTCTTTCGTCCATAGTACAGTGTTTTTTGAGCAACTCAATTTCCTCCATCCCGTTATTGAGGTTCAGTAAAGGCGTAAATAATTCCTCCACGATGTAGCCCTGTTCGGGTGCACTCGAACTGTCGGCAACACAGATAATCTGCTGTCCGTCAGATATTGTGATATGTAAGTTTGATCGTGTCATGAGTTCTAATTTTTTGATGTTAAAATTTCCTGTATAAGTTTGAGGTCAAATTGGGCCGTTCTGAATTTGACGTCCTCAAATGCTTCATAATGTGCCATGCCGTTGGGATGCACAATAAGGCTGTCGCTTTTGATGCAGTCAAAGTGTCGGTATAGATGTTCTATTTCTTCTTCAGTGGCTTCCAAAAAAGCCAGTTCACTGTCACCGAGCCACTGCTCATAAAAGGGAACTTTTGCAGTCCTGCATAGGAGGAAAGAAATGCCGTGATCTTTTCGAGCAATATGACCCAAAAGCGATTCCACGTTCAGCATTTCGAGCAGGTCTGTGGTGTCGAGCGACTGTTGTAGCCAGTCCCCCAAAAGGGGGATGATAGCTACTTCATGATTTTTGCGACCGACCTCGCTGAATGCCTTTAAGAGCATAATGTCAGTCATTTTACCTGATTTTTTCATCGCTAAGGATTTATGTTGATATCTACAATTTTTCTACTTCCGAATAGCATAAAAATGGCGTATTTAAGTTCTTGGCTACATTCTTTCTGCTGGGTATAGTTTATCGTTGCGTGCATGGAGAAAAGGGCATCGTAACCGTCAAAAAGCTGATCTCTGAACGTTTTTTTATTTCTGTACAGTCTTGTACCATTTTTAAGATATCTGCGCTCAAAGTTGGCTATGTAGTCATACCACACGCTTACATCGATGTTTTTTTCAATCCACTTTTTTTCAATCTCCGGTCTGTGCTTCCGCCATAGTTCTGCCTGCTTTTTGATAAAGTCAGTCAGTTCTTTGAGTTCCTCGGGGAATAATCTTGCGAGCAGATAGGCTCTGTCAAGGTTATTCATGTGATATAAGGTTTTCATATTTTTCTAATTTTAGGGTTGGTTCTTTTTAAAGTCAATGGTCACCACCTTATCATCTCCGAAATAGAGTTCTATTGCAAGTCTTAACATCGGGCGAGTGCTTACAGATCCTGCGAACCTTATCAGGCAATGGATACCGAAAACGCTATTGTCCTGAAAGAAGAATTGGTCTGCGAAAATTCTCGGATTGCGGTACAATAGAATGCCGAATTTTTCGATTGTCTGTTCCGCATTGTGGACAAGCATATACCAGTAATCGGCACTTGTAATGCAGTTTGGTGGCCATGCCTTTCTAATATTCTGTTCTTTCTCGCGCAGGTGTGCTATTTCGGTTTTTATAAAGTCGGTCAGTGTTCAGATTTCATTGGGGAAAAGCCCAGCGACTGCAAACGCTCTTTCCGTGTTGGTCATTTCTTGTAAGGATTTCATTTTGTAAAGCTTTAAGTAGGTGGCAGTTTCTTAGAATCCTGCCACCGTTTGGATTTTGATTAATTCAATTGGAATACGTCTGCGCCTATCTTCTCAAATGTTGTACACAACTCAAATGCCTTTTGCGATTTCAATTGGGCAGTTCCACCGAGTACAATGCTCTGCAATTTGGCTTCGTTGTCCTTATAATTGCGGACATTCTGAAAGTAGCCAGTGACTGCGTTATACGCACCGAAAAGGGTTCCTTTAGTAGTTTCTAAAAGTTGTGTATCATTCATCATGGCGTAGGCAAAGGCATCATCTACGGTATTTTTGAACATCGTAGAAAGTTCGTCTTCTGCACCTTTTTTGAGCAGGTTGTAGGATTCTTTGTTCGGGCAAAGTGCAAGCTGTATAAGCTTCCTGACTTCACTATCCTTTACTTTAATTGTAGCCCATTTGTTGAGAATGCCATCCATCTGCGTGGTCATGGTGCTGGCTAAGCCCATCACTTTATGTGCATCGTTTAATCGCTGTTTAGCCCCTGCGGTATGTTTGATGCGTACAACGTTGCTCATATTTCGGAGTGATGCGTTGAGGGTGTTTTGGCATACGATACGAATAGGAGTGAAGGCAGCCGTTATGCTTCCGCTTCCGTCATGGGAGGTCGTTAGGAAGTAGGCTCGACACCTGACGCCAATATCTATGTTTCCATAGCTGGTTTCCCTGTGTCTGCCCCCAAACCGTACGTACATGTCTCC